>JAPKAI010000073.1 GCA_028825335.1 Gammaproteobacteria bacterium
GAAACCATCAACAGCAAGCACCCACCTCTATTACTTAATCTAATTTTTAAAGAACTTTGAAACACCGCGCCTCATCAACGCTGGAGCCGGCATTATACGCAGAAGGCTAGGTTTGGCAAGGGATTGCGAGGATTTTTTGAAAAGAATTAATAACTAGTTTGCTGGCTATTCAAGACTAGCTGTGAAGTCCGTTAACGACAGCCATTTCTACCGCTATTTAGCGCGTAGAAACTACCAAACTCAGTAAATCTTACTAAGCTAGTTTTCCTAGATGGAAGAGTTTCTTGCCTCTTTTCAGCACGAAGTACTGTCCCTGTAGTGCTTTTTCTCCAGAAAGCTGAAAATCCGGCTCGGTAACTAACTGCCCATTCACTGACACAGCGTTGTTGCCGATGAACTCGCGCGCCATCTTGTTCGACTTCGCCAATTCGGTGGCTACCAACACCTCAACGATGCCAGCGCTGTCGGCTGCAATGCTAGAGCAAGGCAACCCATCCAGCTCTAACTGCTGCAGATCATCGCCAGTTAAGGCGGCTATGTCTCCTGAGAATAACGCACCGCTGATGCGAGTGGCTGCCGTGAGACCCTGCTCGCCGTGCACGAGCTCAGTGACTAGCTTGGCAAGAATGCCTTGTGCCTCGGGCTTAGTACCCGATGCCTTGTCTGTTGCTTCGATCGCATCTATCTCCTGCGCCGAAAGGAAGGTGAAATACTTCATGAAGTTATAGACGTCTGTGTCAGCCGTGCCTAGCCAGAACTGATAGAAGGCATAGGGAGAAGTTCTCTTCGGGTCCAGCCAGATAGTGCCGTTCTCGCTCTTACCAAACTTCGTGCCGTCTGATTTCGTGACCAAGGGTAAGGTTGCGCCATATACCTGCGCCTGGTTCATGCGCCTGGTGAGGTCGATACCACCGGTGATGTTCCCCCACTGGTCGCTACCGCCGATCTGCACGGTGCAGTCGTAGCGCTTGTTTAACTCAGCAAAGTCGTAAGACTGCAGAATCATGTAGCTGAACTCGGTAAAGGAGATGCCCTCTCCTTCTCTCTCTATACGCTGCTTGACCGATTCCTTCTGGATCATGGCATTGACGGAGAAATGCTTGCCGACGTCCCGCAGGAAACTGAGGACATCGTAGTCCTTGGTCCAATCCAAGTTATTCACGAGCACGGCTGAGTTCTCACCACAGTCGAAATCCAAGAATTGGCTCAGTTGTGGCTTCAGCTGCTCAACCCAGTCAGAAATGATGCCGGTGGAATTGAGCTTGCGTTCACTGTCTTTAAAGCTCGGATCGCCGATCATGCCCGTAGCCCCGCCAACTAAAGCAATCGGCGTGTGGCCGGCCATCTGAAAACGCTTCAGCGCCAGAAGAGGGACCATGCTACCTATATGTAGACTAGATGCTGTGGGATCGAAGCCGCAATACACCGCGCGGCTGCCTGTCGATAGGTGTAACTTAAGTTCATCGCCGCTAGAGAGTTGAACCACCATACTACGGCCCTGCAGGTCGGAGATTATGTCTTCGGAGCTGTTTTCGGAACTGTTTTCGGAACTATTCATATTTCGAGGAGTCACTGTTATCGTAAGTCGCTGTGTCACAAAACTAATTAATTTAGCAGTTAAGCCGAACCAAGCTGGAGGAACCACGTTTTTTTATTCTAAAAAGGCGGCGATTTTACACTAGAACAGCCCAGTTGTGCGGCAAGTCGGGCAAAAACGCCTAGGAAATGCTCGGCAACTTACTATAAACTCGCGCTTCCCGGTGCCATAAGAGCTTTTGCAGTAATTTAAAATATGGAACTCATTGAATTAATTAAACAATTTGCCAGCAAGCAGTATCTTGTGGTGTCTCACTATCCGCGGGGCCACCTTATTATAGCAGGCGCATTATGCAGTCTCGTCTTGGTCTTGCTGATTCTGCCCCTGGGTGACACCGATGAAGAAGCTAACGGCAGAACCGAAATTGTCTTAGATATCGACCTACAGCAAAATGTTGATACCGAACAAGATCAGCCCGATGCGCTGACCCTATCAGACTTCGTCATCACTGCCGAGGTCGCACCTCAGGCCGCAACCCAGCCAATACTGGAAGACGTAACCCTCTGGCAAAACATTGAAGTAAAGAGCGGCGACAATCTATCCACAATATTCAGCAAGGTAGGCCTGTCAGATCAGGATCTATTTCGCGTCCTTAATAGTAGCGACGAAGCCAAGGTATTGAATCAGGTATACCCTGGCTACCAATTGGACTTCTTGATTCCACCTGAGGGCGAACTAGAGCAACTGCGTCTATTAAAATCTCCGCTGGAAGGCTTCCTATTCACACTCAACAACAATAACTACGACGTTGAGTCAATCCTAAATTTTCCGCAGCTAAGACCTACCTTTAAGGTAGGCTCGATCGCAGACAGTCTATTCATGGCTGGGCAGCGCGAACAGATTCCAGCCGTAACGATTATGGAAATGGCGAATATCTTTGGCGGAGTTATCGACTTCATACTCGACCCGCGAGCAGGCGATGATTTCAGCATCCTATATGATGAAAAATACCTTGATGGCGAATTCATCGGGCACGGCGACATACTGGCAACGCAGTATACGAACCAAGGCAAAACTTTTATCGCGGTTCGCTATAGTAATGAAGAAGGCGAGACCGGTTACTACAACGCCGAAGGCGAGAGCATGCGCAAAGCATTCTTGCGGAGTCCTCTCGATGTTTTTCGCATCAGTTCAAATTTCAATCCTAGCCGTCGTCATCCAATTCTCAACACGATACGCGCGCACAAGGGCACAGACTATGCGGCGCCACGTGGTACGCCGATTCGTACGACTAGCGACGGCCAAGTTACTCGCGCATCGCGCAACGGCTCATTCGGCAATCTCGTCATCGTTAAACATGCAGGCGGTTTCGAAACAAAATATGCGCATCTCTCAAAATATGCGAACGGCGTAAAGAAAGGTAAGCGAGTCAGACAGGGTGATATTATCGGTTACGTCGGCACGACTGGCAGCGCAACCGGACCGCATCTTCACTACGAATTCTTAATGGGCGGCGTACACCAGAACCCTCGCACTATTATCGACAAGCTTCCCAAGGCAGAGTCTATCGATCCCACCGAGATGGACAGCTTTCGCATGCAGACCGCCGACCTTCTAAAACGCTTTTCAGATATGAACAGCACAACCTTCATTACACTGAATCAACCTAGCGCTGACTAAAATAGGCACGCCCTTGGCCAACCTTGATTACTATATTGGCCTGATGTCGGGCACCAGCGTCGACGGTGTCGATTCCGCTCTTGTGCAGTTCATTGGTGACCAGCCTAAACTGATAGCGACCCACTCAGAGCCTATAGAATCAGGACTTAGAGAGGACATCCTGCAATTATGTAACGGCAAGAATATCGACCTCGAACTGTACGGCAATACCGACGTGGCCATAGGTCAGCTGTTCGCTCGAGCAGCTCTAACATTACTCGCAAATGAAGATATCGAAAGAACTGCTATCCGCGCGATAGGCAGCCATGGCCAAACTGTTTTTCATCACCCACAGGGCGATACCCGCTTCACATTACAGATCGGCGATCCGAATAGCATCGCGCAACTTTCCGGTATCACTACGATCGCTGATTTTCGCAGAAGAGATATGGCGGCTGGCGGCGAAGGCGCCCCGCTCGCCCCTGTGCTGCATAGAAATTGTTTTCAATCCTCTAGCAGCGACCGTGTCATCTTGAACGTCGGCGGCATCGCGAACATTACTGTGTTGAATAAAGATGGAACCTGCCTCGCCTTCGATACAGGCCCCGCCAATGTACTAATGGACTATTGGATCGCGAAGCATCAACAAAAAAACTACGACAAGAATGGCGACTGGGCAGCAAGCGGGAACATAATTCAGCCGCTACTTAAGCTGCTCCTGGACGAGCCCTATTTTTCGAAGGCGACGCCCAAAAGCACCGGTCGAGAACTATTCAATGATTTGTGGCTGGAAGAGAAGTTACACAAGCTTGGCCAGGAACTAGCCATCGCCGATGTGCAAGCAACGCTGCTGCGCTTTACGATCGATAGCATCGTGAATGAGATACGCAAGACTTCGCAGCCTACCGAAGTCTACGTCTGTGGCGGCGGTGCACATAACAGTGCTTTTATAAATGGCTTACAGGCCCGACTACGTGACTGCAATGTCTTCTCCACTGCAAAGCTTGGCATCGATCCGGATTGGGTTGAAGCGATCGCCTTCGCCTGGATGGCGAAGCAAACGAGTGAAGGACGCACTATCGACACGACGCCATTCACAGGCGCGACGCAGGCCACCGTTCTAGGTGGAATCTACAAAGCTTAGCTGACCGACTTAGTTGCACAGGGATGTGCAACCATTGCCCGTAAAGGGCAATGCGAGTGGGCCAAAAGCGAGGAAAATGACACCATACGCTAGGCTTTTGACGCACGACATACTAAAAAGTCATGGATGACTTTTTAGTATCCAATAGTAGGTCTTAGATGGAGAACGAGGAACCGCAACCACAGGTCGTGGTGGCCAGCGGGTTGTTCACAATAAAGCGCGAACCTTCCAGACCTTCGACGTAGTCAACTCTGGATCCTACGAGGTATTGATAGCTAAGGGGATCGACCAAGAGGCTAGCGCCCTTATTATTGATGATAGTGTCGTCTTCGTTGATCTCTTCATCGAAGGAAAAGCCGTACTGAAACCCTGAGCAGCCACCGCCGGTCACGAAGACTCGAAGCTTCAGCTTGTCGTTGCCTTCCTCCAATATCAAATTCTGCACCTTGTCCGCCGCGTTATCGGTGAAGGACATGATGATAGGCTCTTGTGTTTGTACTACGGACATTTGAATTCTCAGCTAGTGTAGATCGAGCTCTTGGATACTCGGCAATCGCTTACTTCGACAGTGATTATCTCAATAACCAACTAATTTAGTCAATTATCCCTCGACTCTATTTTAAGAGGCAGAATCAGCCGCCACACCCCAAAATTGGACTCTTTTCCACCGTTAGCTGTTCTGTAAGACTGAGGTGTCGAAGGGAAGCTTCTTCTTGTCTGCTGCTAGGCGTTTGTTCTCGTTCTGGCTGGTGCTGATATGCATAAGATTGCCGTTTACCTCGGAGCCCATCACCATCTCAATCAGATTGTAGTAAACATTGCCTACTACTACCGCCTTCGCTGACAGCTCTAAATGATTGGTGGAGCGCAGATCACCCTGCACCAACCCGTTTACGATCGCCGACGGCACACAGACCTCGCCCTCGACAGCGCCCTTCCCCGCGATGCGAATAAGCGCCTCTGAATCGTCTTCGGCGTAAATATTGCCCTTCACTCGCCCCTCGATGATCAGCTCTCCACTGAAATGGATATCACCGACGATCTCGGTAGATCTCGATACCAAGGTATGAGCTGGACCGGTTGATGTTTTATCTGGCACTGACTTTTTGAACATGGCCATTGTCTCCTATCAATTCTGTACTGCTTAACTTCTAAATGGTTTCTCGGGCTCGCTTAGCGTTTAATAATCAGCGCTCAACGACCCAACTAAAATTCTGGTTAATGCTTTTCTCAACCGGCCCCACCGATACAGCCGCAACCTGCAGGCGGTCTGGGACAAAGTTCTCCGGCAAGACTAGTTCTCCCTCGATATTCTGAAAGTATTTGAAGCGCAGCCGAATATCGAGCTGATCTTGTTCTGCTGACAAATCGCGAAGCGACAATATCTGCTTCTCTTCGCCCTGCGAACCTACTAAATTGATATTCACATGGCCGATCAAGAAAGTATCTCCGTCTGCATCTTGCTGCCGCAGAACCAGTTTATAGCGATAACGGTTACTCTCGCGCGTTACGTCGATATCGAGCTGACTTATAATCAGCCCGGTGTCTTCGGTTTCCGCGGACACGACCTGTCGATAGTAGACGATGTCTTGTTCGAGCTGCGCTACACGATCACGCAAGCCAATAATCGTTTCCTGCACCTCTTCGGTCGCAAGCTGATCCATCACGCTCGACCTGTCCAATATCGCGATCTGTCGGCGCAGTTCTGAATTTTCTGTCTCGGCACCTATCAACAGCTCATTCAATTCCTGCTGCGTTGCCTGTTCGGACTGTTGGCTGCGTAACGTGTTTGAGTAGCCAAACATGAAGCCGCCTACTGCACTCACCGCTACGCCCAGCACAAGCAAGACAACAAGCACGAAGCGCCTGCCTGGCCTATAAGGCACGACAACCATCTTTTCATGTTTACTGCCTTTAACTACGTTGGGCACGCAGACTTCTCCAGTCCAAGAAACAATTCGATATTCAGTCCACTCAAATGTGCTCTAAAGCTCTAGCTATTCAGAGCTTAGGGCAATAAGGCGATATTTTGCAATCCCGTTGTCTCATCTAAGCCAAACATGATGTTCATGTTCTGTATGGCCTGTCCTGCAGCACCTTTCACCAGATTGTCCTCTGCCGAAAGCACCACGATCGTATTAGTGTGCTCAGAATAAGCTACGGCAATCTGACATTTATTCGACCCTTTCACATTCCTGGTAGCCGGTACTTCGCCCTGAGGCAGCACATCCACGAACGGCTCGTCGGCATAACGCTGTTCATACACCGCCTGAAGCTGGTCTATGGAGACCTCTACGCCCGACTTAACCGGTGCATAAAGTGTCGCCAGAATGCCTCGTATCATTGGAACTAGATGCGGAATGAAAGTCAGCCGAATCTCAGAATCGCTGTAGATACTTAAACGCTCGCATATTTCCGGATGATGACGATGTCCAGAAAGTCCATAGGCCTTGATGGATTCGGTCGCCTCACAAAGCAAGAAGTCTTCGACTGCCTTTCTACCGGCTCCGCTCACACCAGACTTGGCATCGGCGATAAGCCGGTCTGTTGCGATGAGCGAGTTTTCCAATAGTGGCAAGAAACCCAACTGAATCGCCGTGGGGTAACAACCCGGCACAGCAATTAGCTGTGCTGATTTAATCTTTTCTCGGTTCACCTCCGGCAGCCCATAGACCGCCTCCGCGACAAGCTCTGGGCAGACGTGCTTCGTCTTATACCATTGCTCCCATAGGGGAATGTCTTGAATTCGAAAATCCGCCGAGAGATCGATGACCTTGATGCCGTTGGATAGTAATTCTGCCACGGTATTCATCGCGACAGCATGAGGCGTAGCATAGAAGACGACATCACAGGCCTGCAACAATTCAGAGCTAGGTGCGGAGAATTGCAAGTCTAAATGACCACGCAAATTTGGAAAACGACTGTGCACTGTCACACCCGCGAGTTCTCGCGAAGTCACGACTGAAATCTCTACGTCACTGCGAGGGGCGAGCAGTCTGAGTAGCTCGACGCCGGTGTAGCCAGTGGCTCCTATAATTCCAACTTTTATCAAAACAGACTCCGTGAGTGGTATCGGTAATACAGTCTTTGCAGCGGAGGCGAATCAGAAGCAGCTTATGTAAGTGCCAGCTGTTCTGAATTGCCGGACGGAGTATCTTACACTCCAATGCCTAGATTGCAATATCTCGGGGCATTTCATTACGTAAAATCAACGGCTTAGCGACGATCCTCGCTATCATCAAGACATCAACCCTTAAGCTGTGATAGCTTCTCCCCCAACTGTGCAGGAGCGCAACATGCTTTGGATTAAAGCCTTTCATATCATCGGGGTAGTTTGCTGGTTTAGCGGGATTTTCTATCTGCCGCGCCTGTTCGTCTATCACGCCATGAGCGAGGATCAGATCAGCAAGGATCGCTTCGAGATTATGGAAAGGAAGTTGTTCTGGTACATCATGACGCCATCGGCGGTACTGGCCGTCATTCTCGGATCCTGGCTGCTGATCGCCAACCATGGCTACTTCATGGCCTGGTGGTGGATGAAGGCGAAGCTTGGTCTGGTGATTCTGCTGATCGGCTATCATTACTACTGTTGGTGGTATATGAAGGCGCTCAGAGAAAACTCAAATATTCGCAGCCACAAATACTTCCGCGTTTATAATGAGCTTCCGGTGTTATTGCTCGTAGCGATAGTAATCCTCATCGTCGTCAAACCTATCTTATAGAATTCTGAAGGACCCTTAAATGAGTAACGAAAATTCCAGGCATCTGTATGACCTGGCAGTACAACATATTCCCGGCGGTGTAAATTCCCCAGTCAGAGCCTTCAAGGGCGTTGGCGGAAACCCGCTGTTCTTCAAAGCCGGTCAAGACGCGTACCTAATCGATGCCGACGATAATCGTTATGTCGACTATGTCGGCGCCTTTGGTCCGCTCATTCTGGGGCACTGCCATGAAGATGTTGTAGAGGCGCTGCGTAACCAGTTGCAGCAAGGACTCGCGTTCGGCGCTTCGACCGAGGCGGAAGTGCAGATAGCGGAGAAGATCTGCGAACTCATGCCCTCTATCGAAAAGGTAAGGCTCGTTACATCCGGCACCGAGGCAACAATGAGCGCTATTCGCCTTGCGCGAGGATATACCGGTCGCGATGCCATCGTAAAATTCGAAGGCTGCTACCACGGCCATGTCGATGGCCTGTTAGTTAAAGCTGGTTCCGGCGCATTGACACTCGGTGAGCCCGATTCACTAGGCGTACCAAAAGCGTATACCGATCTCACACATGTGCTTCCCTATAACGATACGGCTGCGCTGGAGAGCTTCTTCGCTGCAAATGGTGATGACATCGCCTGCGTGATTGTTGAGCCCGTTGCCGGCAACATGAACTGCGTACCTCCAGTGCCGGGATTTCTTGAGGCACTGCGCGAGCATTGCACAAAGCACGGCGCGGTACTGATCTTCGACGAAGTCATGACGGGCTTTCGCGTCGCCCTAGGCGGCGCTCAGTCACTCTATAAAATCGAGCCCGACCTGACGACGATCGGAAAAGTGATCGGCGGCGGACTTCCTGTAGGCGCCTTCGGCGGCAAGACTGAAATAATGGAGTTGATCGCCCCACTAGGCGGGGTCTATCAGGCTGGCACATTGGCTGGCAGCCCACTTGCGGTTGCCGCAGGCTTGGCCATGTTAAATGTGATCTCAAAGCCTGGCTTTTTTGATGAGCTAGCAGCACGCACTACCACGCTGTTAAACGGGCTGCAGGAACGTGCCAATCAGGCTGGCATTCCCTTTACCACGAATCAAGTTGGCGCCATGTTCGGCTGCTTCTTCACCGAAGAGAAACAGGTCAGTCACTTCTCACAAGTAATGAGCTGTGACACCGAACGCTTTAAGCATTATTTCCACAGCATGTTAGACAATGGCGTCTACCTGGCACCTTCCGCTTTCGAAGCCGGATTTGTATCCAGCGCACACGGCGACAAAGAAATTCAACTGACATTGGACGCGGCAGAAAAAGCCTTTGCTTCTCTGCCAAAGTGATTGAGTTAAGTAGTAGATGAGGATTGATAAGTGAAATTTGATGTATACGGAGTAGGTAACGCGCTAGTCGACAAGGAATTTGAGGTCGATGAGAGCTTCTTTCAAGAAAATGATATCGAAAAGGGTCTTATGACTCTAGTAGGCCAAGAAGAGCAGCAGCAGTTGCTTGATGTCCTCATCGGGAAATACGGCATCAAGAAACGCGCCGGTGGCGGATCTTGCGCGAACACTCTGTATGCGCTCAGCCAGTTCGGCGGCAATGCCTACCTCAGCTGTAAGGTTGCGAACGACGAGACAGGCGACTTCTACATCAAAGAGCTAGGCAGCCAGACCATCGAGACCAATACCGAGAGCCAACGCGAAGAAGGCACAACAGGGCGCTGCATCGTAATGATCAGCCCAGACGCGGAACGCACGATGCACACCTTCCTCGGCGTATCCGAAACTGTCTCTGCGAAAGAGATAGACTTCGAAGCGGTGAAGCAATCTGAGTACGTCTATATAGAGGGCTACCTAGTAACTTCTCCCAGCGCGAAAGCGGCTGTAGTCGAACTGAAGGAATTCGCCGAGGCGAATAACATCAAGACAGCTATGACATTCTCCGACCCGGCGATGCTGGAATACTTTCTAGACAACGTAAACGACGTGTTAGGCACTGGTGTCGACCTGTTGTTCTGTAACGAGAAAGAAGTAAAGCTTTGGGCAGGAACCGAGGACTTCGATGAGGCCTGCGAGAAGATGAAGAGCAAAGCCAAGCAGTTCGCCATTACTCGAGGCGCGAATGGCGCTCGACTATTCGATGGCAATGACTACATTACTGTGGATGCTCATGCGGTAAAGGCTGTCGACACCAACGGTGCCGGCGATATGTTTGCCGGTGCGTTTATGTACGCACTAACTCAGGGAAAGGATTTCGACACGGCGGGTAAACTGGCGAGCCTCGCATCGGCTACCGTGGTAGCCAACTTCGGACCTAGGCTTGAAGCTAATCAACACAGTAACCTCGCTGCACAAATCTTAGGCTAGGATCGTAAATCGTCGACGAAGCTCTTTACTCCGTCAAACCAGGAGGCAGTCTTTGGAGACTGCTTTTTCCCTTCTTTCCCCTGAATATCTCGGAATTCTCCAAGGATTTCTTTCTGACGCTTCGTCAGATGTATCGGTGTCTCCACCACTACACGACAGAGCAAATCACCGGTGCTACCCCCACGAATTGGCTTAACGCCCTTGTCGCGAAGACGAAAAAGCTTGCCTGTTTGCGTCTCGGTAGGAATCTTCAATTTAACACGTCCATCGAGAGTCGGCACTTCCAACTCACCACCTAAAGCCGCATCGACGAAATTGATTGGTATCTCGCAGTGAAGGTCACGGCCTTCTCTCACGAATATTTTGTGTGGCCTTATGGACATTTCCACATAGAGATCACCAGAAGGTCCGCCGTGAGTTCCAGCCTGACCCTCGCCAGTTAAGCGGATGCGATCGCCTACATCGACACCAGCTGGTACTTTAACCGACAGTGTCTTGGTTTCTTCAACATTGCCACGACCATGACAGCTTCCGCAGGGATCCTTAATCTGCTTGCCCGCACCCTGACAGCGTGGGCAGGTCTGCTGTACGGAGAAGAAGCCTTGTTGCATGCGCACCTGACCGTGGCCACCACAGGTCGTGCAGTCGACAGGCTGGCTGCCCCTCTTAGAGCCGCTGCCATCACAGGTGTCACATGAAACGGTAGTCGGAATACGAATCTTCACCGACGTGCCCTTCACTGCTTCCTCGAGATTTAAATCTAAGTTGTAACGTAAGTCGGCACCCTGGCGTACATGACTTTGCCCGCCACCGCCACGACCACCACCAAAGATGTCGCCAAATATATCGCCAAAAGCGTCGCTGAAGTCGGCGGAGCCGTGGCTGGTCTGTCCTTCTACGCCGGCATGACCGTATTGATCATAACGCGCGCGTTTTTCCTTGTCGGAGAGTACTTCGAAGGCCTCGTTCGCCTCCTTGAATATCTCTACAGCCTCGTCGTTGTCAGGATTACGATCCGGATGGTTTTTCATAGCCACGCGGCGGTAGGCCTTTTTAATATCGGCTGCCTGTGTGTCTTTGGAAACGCCCAGTACTTCGTAGTAATCTTTTTTTGACATCGGTCTGCTCTTATCTCTTGCCGCACTCTTTCCTTCAATAGACGCAAAAAAACTAAGTCATCGAAATGACTTAGTTTTCAAGTGAATAATCGTCTTTAGTACGAGTCAGCGTTGCCACTAACTCGCTACAAAAGGATGACTATTTCTCTTCCTTTTCTTCTTCCTTCTCTTCGGCAGCAGCTTCTTCGGCAGCAGCTTCTTCGGAAACCTCTTCAAACTCAGCGTCGACGGCTTCGGCATTCTCAGCACTGCCACCTTCGGCTGCATCTGCTGCGCTTGCCGCACCTTCTTCAGCAGCTTGCGCCTCGGCGTACATCTTCTGCGCTAGATTACCTGAGGCATCGGTCAGCACCTTAGTCTTGGCTTCCATATCCGCTACGTCATCACCCTTTACCGCTTCTTCAAGCTCGGTGATGGCGCTGTTGATTGCGTCCTTCTCTTCGTCAGTCGCCTTGTCGCCGGCTTCATCTAAAGTCTTCCTGGTCGCGTGAATCATGCCATCGGCTGTGTTTCTCGCCGCAATAAGCTCTTCGAACTTCTTGTCCTCGGCAGTATTTGCCTCGGCGTCCTTGATCATCTGATCGATCTCTTCGTCAGACAATCCGCTGGATGCCTTGATCACGATTGACTGCTCTTTACCCGTCGCCTTGTCTTTGGCCGACACGTTCAAGATACCGTTCGCATCTAGATCGAAGGCTACCTCGATCTGCGGCATGCCGCGCGGCGAAGGAGGAATATCACTCAAGTCGAAACGACCCAGCGACTTATTCTGTGCAGCTTGCTTACGCTCGCCCTGGACGACGTGAATCGTTACGGCAGTCTGATTGTCATCGGCTGTAGAGAAGACCTGCGTCTTCTTAGTAGGAATCGTGGTGTTCTTGTCGATAAGATTACTCGAAACGCCGCCCATAGTTTCGATGCCTAGCGACAGAGGCGTCACATCGAGAAGCAACACATCAGTCACGTCGCCAGAAAGTACCGCCGCCTGAATCGCAGCACCAACTGCAACCGCTTCGTCAGGATTCACATCGTGACGCGCTTCTTTACCAAAGAACTCGGCTACCTTCGCCTGTACCAGTGGCATGCGCGTCTGGCCACCAACAAGAATCACATCGTCGATTCCTGAAACGTTCAGATCGGCATCAGCCAGAGCTGTCTTCAGTGGAGCCAAAGTGCGCTCAACTAGTTCTTCAACCAAGGACTCGAATTTTGCTCGAGTTAGCTTTTGCACAAGGTGCTTAGGACCCGATGCATCAGCAGTAATATAAGGAAGATTCACTTCGGTAGACTGCGCCGAAGACAATTCGATCTTCGCCTTCTCTGCCGCTTCTTTAAGACGCTGCAATGCAAGCGGATCGTTGTGCAGATCCATGCCTGTTTCTTTCTTGAACTCATCTGCTAAATAGTCGATCAGACGCAAGTCGAAATCTTCACCACCTAGGAACGTATCGCCGTTGGTAGAGAGCACTTCGAAAGTGTGCTCGCCGTCTGTCTCGGCGATCTCGATGATCGAAATATCGAAAGTACCACCACCGAGGTCATACACCGCGATAGTTGAGTCACCAACTTTCTTGTCCATGCCGTAAGCAAGGGCAGCAGCTGTTGGCTCATTGATAATGCGCTTAACGTCTAGACCCGCAATCCTGCCGGCGTCCTTAGTTGCTTGGCGCTGAGAATCGTTGAAGTAAGCAGGCACGGTAACAACCGCTTCGGTAACCTTTTCGCCGAGGAAGTCTTCCGCCGTCTTCTTCATCTTCATCAGAGTCTGCGCTGAGATCTGCGGAGGCGACATCTTCTCACCATTTACCTCAACCCAAGCATCGCCGTTGTCGGCTTCGACAATCTTGTAAGGCACCATCTTAATGTCTTTCTGAACAACATCGTCTTTGAACTTACGGCCAATCAGACGTTTAATCGCAAACAATGTGTTGCTTGGATTCGTGACTGCCTGACGCTTAGCAGGCTGACCAACAAGCGTTTCGTCATCACTGCTGTAAGCAATGACGGACGGCGTGGTGCGATCACCCTCTGCGTTCTCAAGTACCTTGGCTTCGCCGCCATCCATGACTGCTACGCATGAATTGGTGGTGCCCAAGTCGATACCAATTATCTTTCCCATTTTCCAAATCTCCGATCGTTCTATTGTCCTGAATCGCGCTCACGTACCGCGCTGATCCGGCGTATAAATTACTAATGACTTCAATATTGGCCCAATCCGGTGTATTTCAAGGATCAAACTGGTAATTCCTCAACTTCCTTAGGGCTATTGTAGCCAGCGGTCTTCAATATCAACCTCGATGGAGCGTGCTCTCTACTTAGAGACCATCACCATAGCTGGACGGATCACCCGCCCATGGAGGGTATAGCCCTTCTGCATGACTGCAATTACCGTATTCGGCTCAGATTCAGTGTTTTCCTGCAGTGACATGGCTTGATGGAGCTGTGGATCGAACGGCTCGCCTAGAGGGTCAACCGTCTCGATATTGAACTTGGTGAAGCAATCGGAAAAGCCCTTCAGCGTGAGATCAACGCCTTCGCGGATCGCTTTGATGGCCTCATCTTCGCTGTTGCTGGCTGCTTCCTGAGCTCGCTCCAGATTGTCCATGACAGCCAATAGCTCGATGCTCAATTTTTCCTGGCCGTATTTATGCGCCTTCTCGATGTCCTGCTCGGTGCGACGACGCAGATTCTGCATCTCCGCCTGCACGCGCAGTAGGTCATCCTTGGCATTCTGCGCCTGTTCTAGCGCAGCCTCCAAAGCTTGCTCACTATCGCTGCCTTCTTCGAGGGAATCCTCTGTATCAAGGTCCGCTCCCTGGTCATCATTTGTCTCTTCTATTGTCTCTTCTA
>JAPKAI010000074.1 GCA_028825335.1 Gammaproteobacteria bacterium
GCGATGACCGCTGAAGAGCGCGCAGAGGTATTGGATGAACAGCTACGCCGCGGCTACGAGGCATTTGACGGATTTATTCTTAGTGAGAGAGAGCGGGCTCAGTCCGAGAGCAATGCGGCGGGGTCATCTGCGGCAGGCGGTTCGGCAGGCGGCGGAGGGGGAAGCAGTTCTTCACAACCACAGACAATGCCTGAATCGGGTGCTTCGGCAGTATTGGCATCCTCACTGCCGCCTGGAGTATCTAATTCGCCACCGCCTGAAACGTTTCCTGCGCCGGAAGACATTCCCAGTGGACGTGACGATGATGTCGTAGGGAGGCAGCTTCGCGAGGCGGCAATGAGTGAGCCCGATCTGCAATTGCGCGAAGCCCTCTGGCAGGAATATAGGAACTACACAGGCTTAGGTGAAGAGCAATGACAGCTTTGACGGTACAGCAGGCAAAGAACATAGTGAGCATGGGGCTACTAGCGCTAATGCTGGCGGCTTGTAATACACATACAGTGAAGACCACCAGCTACACACCCATCGTCCAAGATAGTCAGAATGTGCCTGAAGATTTACTCCTCGATGTTGGTGTCGCGGTGTTCGATCCAGGTATAGATGAAATCGAGAAACGCGACGAAGAAACTACCAATCATGAAATCCGCGTAGCCGAGTCGCGCTATGCGCCGTTCCTCTTGGCGGAAACACTGCAGCGTTCGGCGAACTGGGGCATCGTGCGTTTGATGCCCAATAATGAAAGCCCCATGGACGTTATTATAAATGGCACTATCTTGCAGTCGGATGGCGAGGCCATGCAGATTCGCATTGCGGTGACCGATTCGAGTGGCCGTGAGTGGTACACCAAGGTTTACTCTGAGTTGATTAGTCACTTCAGCTACGAGCCTTCGCAGCGACAACAAGCCGATCCATTTCAGGTCATCTACAACAAGATTTCCAATGATCTATTGGAATATAGAAAGCGTAATTTAACGAACCAGCAGATCGTAGAGGTACGCACTATTTCCGAACTACTGTTTGCTCGTCGATTCTCGCCGGAAGTATTCGATTCATACTTAACGACCAATCGCCAAGGCAATCTAGCGATAACCGCTCTCCCAGCCGAAACTGATCCGGTCCTACAAAGAGTGCGCGACATTAGAGAGCGCGACTTCATGTTTATTGACACCGTTCAGGACTACTACGCTACCTATGTAAGGCAGATGCGATTGCCTTATGACACATGGCGGGCATTGAGCTACGACGAAACGATTGAGCTTAGAGAGTTAAGAGCATCGGCTAATCGTCGGTTCGTTGCAGGTGCGGCGGCGGTTCTCGGCGGCTTGGCTGCGGCGACCAGCGGTGGAAATTATGCGACACAAACGGGCGGCGCAATTGGCGTTGGCGCCGGTGCGTACTTGATTAAGAGCGGCTTCGACAAACGAGCCGAAGCGAAATTACACTCGGACGCATTGGAAGAATTGGGCGAGTCCCTCGAAAACGAAGTTGCTCCACGCGTATTTAGTCTGGACGATCGTACCATCACACTCACCGGTTCAGTCGAAGAGCAGTATGCTCAGTGGAAAGACGTTCTGGCAGATATCTACGCGTCAGAAGTAGGTGATATTTAATCGGTTCATTCATCATAGTGGGCCTCCCCACGAACAGAATTCGCTATGTCAGATAAAGATGTCGACAAGATTGAAGCTGTCAATTTTGATCATAATGATAATTCAGTATTTTTAAATCAGGCTGCTACTGTGCAAGTTGAAAACCCCGCGCCGTGGATTTGGTTTGGCTTGGGTGGCCTGCTGTTGCTTGCCCTATTAGTCATCTTTGTTCTTCCTTCCATTGTTTCCGAATACGAATTGCCTTTAGAGCGGCGAGTCAATTCGATTGATATCCCCGCTGCTGAAACTGTGGCCAATACTACAAGGGCAATCTCTCCCTTCGAAGAGGCGCAACGCGCTTTGCAACGCAAAGAAGCACAAGACGTGCTTGCCGAGTTATTGACATATCAGACTGAATTAGATGCGCTGGATGTAGCCGTTTGGGGTCAGCAAGATTATGCGACCTCTTTGGAGCAGGCCAGTATTGGCGACGAGTATTATCGGACGCAGGACTTTGTATTGGCGCGCGAGTCCTACGAGACCGGTCGCGTGGGTTTAAGCAGTCTAATCGATTCGGTTTCCTCGGTTCTCGAGCAGGCACTTATTGAAGCAGAGCAGGCGCTTATCGAGCTGGACTCAGCAGAGGCACTTACAAAATATACTTTAGCGCTGCTGCTCGATCCGGAAAACCAGTTGGCGCAGATAGGCGAGCAACGCGCGCTAACCTTGGACGAAGTAAGTGCGCTGTTGAAAGAGGCTGACGATTTAGTCGAGGACGGCGAATTGCAACAGGCTCTCGCGAACTACCGTGAAGTGTTAGATCTGGACAGCTACAACGAGGTTGCCGCCCAGGAAATCGCTACAGTCTCTCTACTCATTACCGAAAACGAATTTGCCCAAATCATGTCGAGTGGTTATGTGTTGCTGCAAGCCGGCGAACCCGAACAGGCAGTAGCCGCATTTCAGAGAGCCTCACGACTTGGTATAAAGCAGGATGAAGCACAGGCCGCAATCAGCCAAACCGAGAACGAGATTGCGAATACCGAAATTAATCGATTAAGTGGGCTGGTTACAACAGCGCAGCAGAACGAGCAATGGCAAGAGGCGGTCGATCAATACGACAATGTTCTCGCTATCGATAGCAATCTGCTGTTTGCAATCAACGGCCGAGACTATGCAGACAAACGAGCAAGGTTAGATCGACTGTTAGTGGAGGCCGTAGATAATCCGGAACGATTTTCTGAGGACGAAGTTTTCGAAGAGACGCGCATATCCTATTTTATTGGTCGAGATATTGAGAATCCAGGGCCTCGGCTCACAGAGCAGTTGGATGAATTAGAAGCCTTCTTGGAATATTCGCTTGTGCCAATAGATATCTCTTTTAGATCAGACAATGAGACTGAAGTTACACTACTAAGAATTGAGGACATGGGGATATTTGAGCAAACGTCTCTCTCGCTGAAGCCGGGACGTTATGTCGCCATAGGCAAGCGCAGTGGCTACAGAGAAGTTCGTAAAGAGTTTACTGTAGGCTTTGGCCTTACTCCTGAGACTGTCATCGTTCAATGCGATGAGCCCATCGTTTCTTCAAGCAGGCGATAATCGATGAGCAACAATGATGAAATAAAGAATATAAATGGGGCAGCTGACCCTATTATTCCCATAGACTTCACTCCGCATAGTGAAGAGATTCGAGCTTTTTCCTACAAATTTAAATGGCTACATGTAGTAGTAGTCAGTTTTCTGCTCGTGTCGTTATCGACGGGATGGTTTGTGTTAACTGCTCGATCTGTGTTCGTGGAGGTAGATCCTATAACCGCACAAATAAGCATCGATACTGGTACTAGCGTCAAGTTGGGCCAACGCTATCTTATGCGCACAGGCTCCTACCAGCTTACGCTGAAAAATGAGGGTTATCACGATACCGTCACTCGTCTATTGGTAAGCCGAGAACAATCGCAGACGCATCCGTTCGTGATGCGCAAACTCCCAGGAATTATTAGCTTCGACAGTGCAAATATCTTGGAGGCAAGGATCAGAATCGACGGTGTCGATATCGGACAAACACCGTTAGTGAATGTAGAAGTAGAACCGGGTGAACATCAGCTATCAATTTCCAAAGATCGATATCTCGACTTTGGCGAGACAATCAATATCGAGGGAAGAACCCTCGAGCAGAGCTTTTCGGCAAGTTTGGAACCGGCATGGGCGACAGTAAGCTTGACTACCGCGCCAAGTGGGGCTGATGTCTTGGTGGACGGCGAACTTATCGGCAGCACTCCGATAAACGCCGAAATCATTCAGGGACAGCGTGACCTCGTGCTAAAGCTCGCAGGGCATAAAGCCTGGCAGGAAGAATTCGATGTACTCGCTGGTGAAGACTTTTCTGTACCGTTGGTTGAGCTAGAACCTGCCGATGGGCTGTTGTTCATCCAGTCGAACCCTACTGCTGCAAGCGTAACAATCGGGGGGGAATTCAAGGGGCTGACCCCGCTAGAAGTCGCGCTACCTCCGGGCCGGAATCATGAACTTACCTTCTTCAAGAACGGCTATAACTCGAACTCGCTCTCGATCCAGACGCAGGCGAACGAAGAGCGTGAGTTAAATATTGATTTGGAGCCAATATTGATGACTGTCAGTGTCATGGCTCAACCTGACAATGCTGAGCTCTATGTGGATGGCGAATTCAGAGGAGCTGCAAATCAAACCATCGAGTTGATGGCTGCAAGTCAGCAGATCGAAATCCGCAAGGCAGGCTTTATTCCCTATTCGACCGAATTTACTTCCCGTCCAGGGCTGGAACAAATAATCAGTGTCTCTCTCAAGTCTCTAGAGCAGGCGCGCTTGGAACAGATTAAGCCAGTGATCGTGTCGGCGGCGGGACAGGCGCTTAAGCTATTTTATCCGGGCGCATTCACTATGGGTGCTTCGCGACGTGAAGCGGGCAGAAGGCCGAATGAGAATCTTCGCGACATCAAGCTAGAAAGACCTTTCTATCTGGGTAATCGTGAGGTTACCAATGCTGAATTCAGATTGTTCAATGCAGAGCATAGCTCCGGAACTCTAGAGGGACTGACGCTCGACAACGAGGCGCAACCCGTTGTCCGTATTACCTGGGCCCAGGCAGCGCTGTTCTGCAATTGGTTGAGTGATCAGGAATCATTGCAGAATTTCTACGAGGTCGGGGGCGAGGACGTCGTTGGGTTCAATGCCGAGTCTACCGGCTATCGCCTTCCCTCCGAGGCGGAGTGGGCCTGGGCAGCAAGAACCGATGGCAGCGGGAATCAGCTTAAGTATTCTTGGGGAGACACAATTCCACCGGCAGAAAATTCGGGAAATTTTGCGGATATAACTGCCCAGTCCTATCTCGGACAAATAATGTTCGATTACGACGATGGCTATCTCGCTACCGCTCCGGTCGCGTCGTTCGATGTAAATCAATACGAGCTCTATGATATGTCGGGCAATGTCGCAGAGTGGGTGCACGATTTTTACGGCGCAGTAGGGGCTATAGGTGGAGTCGAGATCGATCCGCTCGGGCCTAGCGAAGGCCAATTTCATACGATTAGAGGGTCTAGCTGGGCGCACGGCTCGGTAACTGAACTGCGTCTGTCATTTCGCGATTTTGGCGAAGAAGTGCGCGACGATGTTGGTTTTCGTGTGGCGCGTTATTTGGAGGAATAGGACTATGCGTAAACTGTTTCTGTTTGCACTGTTAAGTTTCTGCCAACTCTCAATCGCGGCAGAGAATGATCCGCCTCCTCAAGATGTGGATCTGCCAGAGGCTATACAAGCCGAGTCAGATATTAGCATCGAGTCTCAAGAAGACGGCAGCGATTTAGTCGCCGTCGAAATTTTGGATACAAACGAAGAGGAAGAAGAATCTTCGGTGCGTTTTATCCCAACCGAGGAAATTTCACAGGACTTCGGCGTTTCGTTTCCCGTCGATATTTAGATTGGCAGAGCAGGAAAGCTAAGGAATCAGTATGAAGCAAAGGTTGTTATCGGAAGCACTCTATCAAGTCGCGGCACTAATTATTGCGGTGATTGTTGTTCACGCAGCCTATGTAGCGGTGATACGGCCTAACGCCGATTTGATCCAGCAACAGCAAACTGTGCTGCAGGAGACAGACCCTAACTTCGAGCCAGAACGATCGATCTATATTATCTTGCGCGACTTTGAGCAAGAGACATGCATAATCTTATTACTTTGGGCGCTTTCGATGCTCGGCATGAAGGTGCAGCAGACACTGCGAGAGAGGGCTCTGTTAGAGCGAACCCTGATTAACATATCCGATGGCATGAGTATATTGCCCGAGGATGCTCGCAATTATGCGCGCACGATTCAGGCGTTGCCGGAAGGAGAACGTCAATTCCTCTTGCCGAGAGCATTACTTGCCGGTCTGCATAGATTTCAATCTACTAAGAATATTCAAGACGTTGCAACTACCATCAAGGTCGCTTGCGAAACCGAAGCAGATAGAATGGAAACGGAACTGACGATTGTCCGCTATATTGCTTGGGCGATTCCTTCGATTGGATTCCTTGGTACCGTTCGCGGCATTGGAACCGCACTGGGCCAGGCGTATCAAGCTGTGAGCGGGGACATCGTGGGTGTTACTACCAGTCTGGGTGTGGCCTTTAACTCAACCTTCGTTGCACTTGTGGTAAGTATCTTGCTGATGTTTGTGCTTCACCAATTACAACTGATTCAAGACAGGCTGGTATTGGATTGTCAGAACTACTGTGACGAGAAAATGCTGAGACATCTGCAAGTACCAGAAAGAGATGCGAAATAATGAGTTTGAAAGTTATCGAGTTAAACGATAACGCCTTACGTGTTGGTGATGAGTCGGGAATCCTTGTTGAGAGTCCGGGTTTTGCGTTGGCTGTGGATAAGCAGCTGCAGCTTGGAGACGTCGCCAAACAACAAGCTCGGATACATCCGGCCAGTAGTTATAACAAATACTTACATGAATTGAGTCTGGACCCGATAAGCCACGTGATTGGCATTCGTCACTTCGCCGATATCGCCTACGCACATCTATTACATCTAGCCGCAGAGGGCGGCGTCGATGCAGATGTGATTTTTGCGGTGCCAGGTAATTTCACCAGACAGCAATTGGCTATTTTATTGGGGCTCGCAAAACAGAGTCCTTTTCAGGCCATTGGCATGGTGGACTCGGCACTCGCTGCCGCCCATGCTGCCACTCATGCTGGGTCTGTCATCTATGCCGAGATGCAGTTGCACCAAGTAGTTCTAACGAAGATTGTAGCAATGGGGAATAGTCTGCAACGGGAATCGGTGATTCAAGTTCCAGGTGTGGGTAGTCAAAACTTTATGGACCTTATGATGCAATTGACGACAGGCCTGTTTATCGAACAGTGCCGATTCAATCCGCAACATGATGCGGAGTCGGAGCAGCAACTCTATAACGCGCTACCGCTTTGGTTGGAGCAAGACGCCAAGGATCAGAACAGCCTGTTGCTCGAACTAAAAGCAAACACGGCGGTGCACACAGCGAAGATGCCGCGCGAAAGCTTGATCAACAATCTTTCTAGGCACTACAAGAGTATCGGTCAGCAGGTTGCTGAGCTAGCTGTGGGGGGGAATAGTAAATTACTCTTAAGTCCCGATTTTGCAGACCTGCCCGGTTTTCGGTCGTTCCTTGGAGAGAGTATTGAATTGGAAGTTCTTCCTGTAGATGCAATTAACAGGGCCGTTATTCAGAATCGAGACAGCATCGCAAATAGCAATGATCAGATCCAATTGACTACTTCGCTGCCTAGAGCCTCGGCGAAGGCGGGTAGTCAGCCCGATCCAATTGCAGCAGAGTCCGAACAGAAGAAAGCGACGCATGTGCTAATCGGCAGTACTGCGATTCCGTTGGGCTCGGTAAATTTACCAGAACTTGGACGAATAGAAAAACATGAAGACGCGTTCTACTTAGATAGTGGTAAGCAAGAGTTCTTATTGAATCAGCATAAGGTTGCTGGAAAACATGAGCTTGGTTTGGGTGATCTGATTCGGTCCAGCGAAGGTAGCGAGGCGATTCGAGTAATACAGGTAAGCAATGGCTAGCAGCAAAGCAAAACGCAGAAATCTAAACCCCATCAGCCTGGCATTCCTAGATGTCATGTTTTGTGGGTTTGGTGCTGTGATTTTGATTTTCCTAATCCTCGATCATAACAGTACCGTGACTACCTCGGAGCAGAATCCCGTTCTGGACGCCGAGGTAAATTTGCTGCGCGAAGAGGTTAAGGAGGGCGAGTTAGGATTGGTTCAACTACGCAACACGTTCTCAGACGTGAGCTTCGAAGTTGTCACAGCCGAAGGTCTAGCGCGGCAGATTCAAGCACAACTACAAACATTTCTGCAAGAGCTAGCAGCTCTGGAAAATTCAAGTGTTGCTACCGAAGAAAGCATTGAACAATTGCGCGCAGACGTGCAATCACTAGAAGAGGAGCTATTGCGCCTGCAGGCGAGCGCCTTCGAGCAGGAAGGCAATAGCGTGCGGCAATTCCTAGGGGACGGAAACCGGCAGTATTTATCTGGTCTATTTCTGGGCGGCCAGCGTATTTTAATATTGGTGGACAGCTCTGCCAGTATGCTCGACAGCACGCTGGTGAATATTATTCGTACTCGCAATATGTCGGACGAGCGCAAGAAGCAGGCCCCTAAGTGGCAACGAGTTGTTAAGACCGTAGACTGGATTAGCACACAATTGCCAATCACGAGTCGTTACCAAATCTGGGAATTCAACGAAGAACTCGAATCGGTGTTGGGCAGCTCTCTAGACAGCTGGCAAGAAGTCGCAGACCGAGATGGGCTTAACGATGCGATCGAGAATGTGAAGGAAATCGTGCCTGCGAATGGTACAAACATGGAACAAGTTTTTAGGGCTATCGCAAACATGTCACCTAGGCCAGATAATATTTTCCTGATCACAGATGGCTTACCGACTCTAAGCGATCGTGGCTCGAATGATGCGCTGGTTACGCCCTCGGAGCGCCTAGAGCTTTACGAAGATGCTCTACAAGAATTGCCTCAGGGCATACCGGTCAACATCGTACTTCTGCCCTTGGAAGGAGACCCAAGCGCCGCTGCTGCTTTCTGGCAGCTTGCTCAGTACACACAAGGTTCGTTTATAACGCCTTCGAAGGATTGGCCATGAGACGCAAACGCGGGGAGACAGATTCTTTTTCAGTATCTTTCCTAGACGTGGCTGCCTGTGGTTTCGGTGCCATGATCATCCTGCTGATGATTACAAAATCCGGTGAGCCAGTTGCTATCGACCTCGTAGATGTGCCTCCGGAGGGTGCGATCACTGAATTGCAGGAACAGCTGTTCGCCATTCGTGGAGAAACCACCATTTTTAACCGTGACTTGAACGCCAAGCACGAGCAACTATCTGCTATGAAGGACCGTATCGCCCGACTGCAGAGAGATCTGGATGACGCAAAGGGACGATTCCAGACTTCGAATCAGTTATCGACCGAAATTACCGACGAGGTAGGCCGCCTTGCCATAGCACAGCAGAGCATGACGGAAGAGATGCAGCGCTTGCTCGCGAATAGCAGCGCGCCGGAGAACAACGCTATAGGCGGGATACCGGTAGATAGTGAATACATTATTTTCGTGATCGATACCTCGGGCAGCATGTATGGTAGCGCTTGGAACAAGATGCTCGGCGTTATTGATGACACGCTAAATGTCTATCCCGAGGTTAAGGGAATCCAGATCATGAACGACATGGGCGACTACATGTTCGACTCCTATCGCGGCAAGTGGATCCCTGATACGCCTGGGCGTCGCAACACTATTGTCTCTACGCTGCGAACCTGGAACCCCTTCAGTAATAGTAGTCCTGTAGAAGGAGTGACACGCGCGATAAATACCTTCTATGAACCAGGTAAAAAAATTAGCATCTATGTAATTGGTGATGATTTTCAGCCAGGGGGCTCTATTCAGAACGTACTGCAGACGATTGATCGTATAAACGTGGAAGACGAAAATGGAGATAGACTGGTGCGGATACACGGGATAGGCTTTCCAGTGATTTTCGCTGCTCGAGCACGATACCGACAGAGCGTCTATAGATATTCGACCCTAATGCGAGAGATGACGCAGCGAAATGGTGGTACATTCGTAGGTCTGAATGATTTCGAGTGATTTGGTGGCGATAATTAGTCGCTAAGAGCAAGGTTAATAATGCGTAGAGTGAACGGATCGATGAGAGGCAGGGTGAGAACGGCGCTGATATTTGTGGGAGCTCTCTACCTAACTGGCTGTGGCGTGAGCAACGTAGTTATCGAGGGAAGTTTCCCGACCCCCAATATCAACAAGCTACCCCTTAATGTGGCGGTCTACTACGATCCAGCACTCACAGAATTTGCCTATATCGAATACTCTGAAACTGGGAGTGAAGAATACAATATTGCCAGCGGGCAATCCCATATTGAACTTTTTAGCACAGTACTGCCCGCTATGTTTGACGGGGTGGTAGTGGTCAGCTCGATCGAAGAGGCCGAGGCCTTGGGCGTTGATGCGATCTTCGCTCCAATCATAGAAGAGTTTCAATTGGCCCTGCCTGCCAAGACCAAACTCGATGTCTACGAGATTTGGATTAAATACAATATGCGCTTGATGACGGCGGATGGCGACTATATTGCTGACTGGGTGTTGACTTCGTATGGTAAGAGTCCGAATGAGTCGTTACGTTCGGCAGAAGCCGCAATCAATGCGGCTGCTATAGTTGCGCTTCGTGACTTGGCTTCGAGTTTTTCTCTAAGCTTCTCGCAGGTTCCGGAAGTTAAAGACTGGTTAAATACGTTGTAATAAAAATAAGAGTCGTACTTGAGTCGATTGGCATGAGGACTATCATGAAGCACTTTCTAGGAAAAAATAGATTAGGCATTGCCTTGCTGCTTTTGGTTTCGTTTGCCTCCTGCACGACCACGACCATTGACGAGTTTCGCCAAGGCGAAACTGGCATAGAGAATCACGAATCGGTAGTTATTCTTGGGCGCCGACAGGCTAGCGACTACGAGACGCGTTCCGAATTTGTAGAATGTGTCGGCGAGCGGATGACCCGTGGCGAAAACTCAATCAGTATTGTACCGGAACAAGAATTTGTTGATGCGATGTTCCCCTGGTTTGAACCAAGAACCGCGCCTCTGCGCACTCGTGATTTGGAGCGCCTGATGACCGAATCAGTTGTCTCCCAAAGGATGACGGAGTTTGGAGTTCGTTACATAGTTTGGCTGGATGGATTCACCGAAACAACGGATCGCAGCGGATCAATATCTTGCACAATCGGCCCCGGCGGCGGGGGCTGCTTTGGTTTTGGATCATGGGAAGATGACGCCAATTTTGATGCTCGTGTTTGGGATGTAGGCTCTCTAACGAACGTAGGCACCATAAGCACGGATGCAACTGGCCAGTCCTATCTGCCGGCATTCATTATTCCAATACCGCTAATAGCTAGGGTTGAAGCAAATGCCTGCTCACGTCTCGCAACTCAGCTTAAAGATTTCGTAAACGGCAGTTGATTTTTGGCTAATTACTTAGGTGGTTAATGCGTTAAGCAACATATAGAGTACAAATTGGAAGTATAGAGAAAAAATTGAACATGGAAACAGGTGGCACTATGACGAATCTGGCTGTAACAAGCTCGGCTGAATCATCAACTCTGGCAAATCGAATCCCAAAGGCAGCAATCCTAGTCTGCCTTTTCTGTCAGCTTCCCTTTCTTACATCCTGCGCGGTCAATCCCGCTACGGGTAGCCCCAACTTAGTCTTCATGTCCGAGAGTCGAGAGAAAGAAATCGGTTTAGAAGAGCACAATAAAGTTCTTTCTAGCATGTCTCTGCTTGAAGATGAAGAGCTGCTTACTTACGTCCGTGAAGTCGGCAACAAAGCGGCTGCAGTCAGTCATCGGCCAGATTTAGAATATACATTCAATATCATTGATAGTCCCGAGATAAATGCGTTTGCCCTGCCCGGCGGTTATGTTTATGTAAATCGCGGCTTACTCACTTTTATGAATTCGGAGGCAGAATTAGCTGCCGTGCTTTCGCATGAGATTGGACACATTACGGCAAGGCATGCGGTTCAACAACAGGCGCGTGGACGACTTGCACAGACAGCCGCAACGGTTGGTGGTTTCGTTACTGCAGTGGCAACCGGCAGCGGCTATGTTGGAAGCCAAATTAGTGAAGCTGCCTCGATCTGGGCACAGACAGGCTTAAGCGGATTCAGCAGAGATCATGAGCTCGAGGCCGATAGTCTCGCAGCAGAATACCTAGTTAAGGCTGGCTACGATCCAGCCGCGATGATCGAAGTAATTACTGTGCTGAAGAATCAGGAAGACTTTAATAGACTAGTTTCAAACACCAGTGGAGGCTATCACGGCCTATTCGCTACGCATCCACGAAACGATACGCGGCTGCAACAGGCGATTACTCAAGTGGGTGGTATTTCCGGAAATGAAATTACAGAAGCAGATGATACAAAATTCAGAGAGAGCCTTGATGGGCTTGTAATAGGTCAGAGCCAGGGATCGCAAGCTACCGACGCGCGCAACCGTTATTATCAGGCATTACTTGGCTACACCGTGGTGTTCCCTGACGAATGGTTAATAGACGAAACCACCACGACAGTGACTGCCAGCAATGCCGAGCAGGGTTCCATACATATCGAGGTGCAGCGCATACAAGAAAATTTAGAGCCACGTGTATTTATTAGAGACGAGATGGGAATAGGTGCCCTACAAAAATCGGAGAAGCTCGAGCAGTATCGACTTCTAGGCCATACTGGCGTAGCAGTGTCACCTGAGACTGGTAACACCGAAAGAGTTGCTGCGATCTATCTGGGGCCGAGAGTGTTCACCTTCCGAGCAGAAATAACAGATGCAGAAGCAAGTGATGAGATCGATGAGCAACTGCTCGCATCTATTCGTACCTTCAGAGCGATTCAACAAGGGGAGACAGCATCTGGAACGGAGGCGAAGATCAAGTTCGTTCAGGCAAGCGAATTTTTTGATTTCTCGGTAGTGGCTCAATCCAGCCGCATCGCGAACTATCCAGAAGAGTCGCTGCGCCTTCTCAATGGCTACTACCCAAGGGGCACTCCCGAAGCTGGCGAGTGGGTGAAGCTGATCGAATAGTTAGAGTAAGAACCTGTTCTTCTAGTCTAGCGGTGTCATGCCCGATGGGCCGTCACTGAGCGCTCTGTGCCTGATTCAGCGCGCTCAATCTCCAATACCGCTCCAATATCACTCCAGCACGTTCCCAATACTCGACCATAAAGTTTGTTTTTGAACTGCGCGGGGTTAAACTTGGTCAATTCCACAACACTGACGCTTAGAAGAATTAAATGACAGCTACAGAAGAAGTTAAAAAACCTTCCGTCAAGAAGAATTCTTTATTGGAATTGAAGGGTTTTCTGAGCGGGCCGCTTAAAGATGGGTGCATCAATCAAGAAGATTTTGATTATGTACTCAAAAATCGTCGGTCAATCAAAGACCGAGACAAGCACGTTCTTCACTACATAGCGGATCTGAAAGTGGAAGATCGTAAGTCCCAAGGCCGTAAGCTGGAAATTGAAAGCCTTGCGATGGCACTAAGTACGCAGGGCGACCTGAGCACTATTCGCAAGCAGGCTTATAAAGAGGGGATGCTCAGCCTGCGTTTAAGCGGGGCGCAAAAAGTAGCTGCTGGTATTACTACCGTCAAAGAAATTCTGCGCGTTACTCCCGACAACATAGACTGAAGGCATTAGCTTTGAGATGACGCAAAAGAGCCAAGAGAATATTCTGGTGGTTGGCCCCGCATGGGTTGGCGATATGGTCATGGCGCAATCCTTGTTCATGTGCCTAAAGGAGCAGTATCCAGATTGTCGAATCTCAGTTCTAGCACCAAATTGGACTCGGCCTCTGCTTGCCAGAATGCCCGAAGTAGAGAAAGGGATTAGTCTAGCGATGGGTCACGGAGAGCTGCAACTAGTAAAGCGCCGCGCTCTGGGAAGGTCCCTTCGTGGTGAGCAATTTACTATGGCTATCGTGCTACCGAACTCTTTCAAGTCGGCATTGATTCCCTTGTATGCGGGTATCCCGAAGCGGATAGCCTGGAAGGGTGAGTGGCGCAACCTCTTGCTTAGCGACTGTCGACGCCTCGATAAGAATGCATTTCCTCTTATGGTGCAGCGTTTCGCCGCCTTAGCCTATCCGGGCTCCAAAGAGCCACCAGATCAGATCCCTGAACCTAGATTGCAGTCCGATCCCAAGAGCGTGGCCCAGGCGCTGGCTACATTTAATCTAGGGGTTGAGGATAGGATATTGGCAATTTGTCCAGGGGCGGAGTTCGGTATGGCCAAACAATGGCCTGCTGATCATTTTACCACCACCTGCAAAACAAAGATTGACGAAGGATGGCAGGTGTGGATATTTGGCTCTGAAAAGGATGCCGAAGTCGCTGATGAGATTTTGCAGATGCTTGCCGAGAAACAAAGGCAGAAATGCGTGAGCCTAGCAGGCAAGACGAGTCTGGCTCAGGCGATCGATCTCTTGTCGGTTGCCGAGGCCGTCGTATCTAACGATTCAGGGCTAATGCATATAGCCGCCGCACTTGATAAGCCGGTTGTTGCACTTTATGGCTCAACTTCGCCTGACTTTACGCCACCATTGAGCAGCAAGTCGAAATTATTGTTCACGGATATCGATTGTCGACCCTGCTTTCAGAGGGAATGCCCCTTAGAGCA
>JAPKAI010000164.1 GCA_028825335.1 Gammaproteobacteria bacterium
TATGGGTAAACTGATAGGGGCCCGCCACATCGCCGCAGGCAAAGATGTTTGGCAGCCTAGTTTGCAAGTATTCGTTGACCTCTATCGTCCCTTGCTTGGTAAGCGCTAGGTCCAAATTTTCTAGGCCGAAGCCTACCACGTTTGCCTCGCGACCAATCGCCAACAACACCTTGTCGAATTCGACTCTAACGGTCTCTCCGATATTGTCTGCTTCCATGTAGTCGCCGCTATCGCCGGAACCAAACTTCAATAGTTTATGACCGGTGAGAAGTTGAATGCCCTGATCTCTAAAAGCCTTCGAAACTATCTCGGACACTTCTTCGTCCTCACGCGGCATGATGCGATCAGCCATATCTACCTGTGTTACTTCTGCGCCAAGATTACTAAATGCCTGCGCCAATTCACAACCGATCGGTCCGCCACCCACGACTAGCAATCTCTTCGGCAACTCATCCAGTGACCACACGGAATCAGAGGTGAGGTAGTTGATTTCATTCAGGCCAGGAATCGGCGGAACAAATGGTCGCGCACCCGTGGCGATAATTATTGAGCGGGTAGTGATAGTTCTGTCGTTCACCTTCACGGAATACGGGGATTCGATTACAGCATCGCCTAATTCAACTTCGACACCCAAGGATGTGAAGCGCTCTATAGAATCATGGGGTTCTATAGTTTTGATCACGCCTTGCACGCGCGCCATCACTGCAGAGAAGTCTACTTTACCCTGCGCTCCATCGATTCCAAATTCTTTCGCACGTCTTATATAGGCCATGATGCGACCACTGCGAATAATCGCTTTGCTGGGAACACAGCCCGTGTTTAAGCAGTCGCCTCCCATCTTATGCTGCTCGATAAGAATCACTTTCGCTTTCGCCCCTGCAGTAATCAGAGAAGCTACAAGGCCTGCCGACCCCGCGCCTATCACTACGACGTTGGCATCAAATTGTTTTGGTTTCTTATATTTCTTCAGAGCCTTATTGCGTTGCATGACATTGAGAATCAATTTGGCGATGAGAGGAAAGATACCAAGCAAAACGAGTGAAAATAGTACTGGCGCACTCACCAAACCGGAGAGCGAAGTGATCTGCGACAGCTCTGAACCAGCATTCAGATATACAACCGTGCTTGTGAGCATGCCGATCTGACTTACAATATAGAACGAGGTCGTACGAATGGCAGTTAATCCCATCAAGAGATTAACTACGAAGAAGGGAAACAGTGGAACCATGCGAATAGTGAAAAGATAAAAGCTACCATCTCGCTCGATACCTTTGTTTAAAGGGCCAAGATAGTCTCCGAATTTTTCCCCCACCCAATCTCTAAGCAAATATCGAGATACTAGGAATGCCATCGTAGCGCCGATGCTGCTGGCGAACGACACCAACACTGTCCCCCAAAAAACTCCAAATATAGCGCCGCCCAATAGCGTGATCATTATAGCGCCGGGAATGGATAGAGATGTGGCTAATACATAGCCTATAAAGTAGATAAGTGCCGTTTGCGCAAAGTTTTCATTCTTATAGTCTTGGATGCTCGACAGCTGAGATTGTGCGTATTCAAGAGTTAGGTACTGCCCTAAATCCAGAGTGATGTAGCTAACTACAGCGAGCAATAGTAGAACGACTAGCGTAGATTTTGTCTTGTTCACAGATTAGGCCTTCGATTTCATTTACAGGTCGAATATCTTCCGTGGAAGGACGCAGCCCGATTTCTGGCATATAATCCTTGCCAACAATTATACTTGCCAACAGTGATCGGTATGCTATAACCCTTTGCGTTGCATTGGGAGAAAAAATTAGTTTCGCCATTACAGCAGAGACTCAAAGCATTTAATACGCAGCAACCATTATTAACACTACCTAAGGCTCATCAAATCGTGTCCAATTTTGACTTCAGTCGAAAATACCCCGCAAGCCGTATGCGACGCATGCGACGCGACGAGTTTAGCCGCCGTCTCATGCGCGAGACTCGATTGAGCACAGATGATCTGATATTTCCGGTTTTTATTGTCGAAGGGAAGAATCAGCGTCAGGCTATCGGATCTATGCCGGGTATATTCAGGCTGAGCATAGATGAATTACTAGTCGAGGCAGCCGAGCTAGTAGAGTTAGATATCCCCGCGGTCACACTGTTCCCATCTCTAGGTGACTCAGCCAAGAGCCTCGATGGCAAAGAGGCCTATAATAGCGACGGCCTGGTACAGCGTGCAATTCGAGCATTAAAGGAGAGCTTCCCACAACTCGGCGTAATTACCGACGTTGCCTTGGACCCCTATACGACTCATGGTCAAGACGGCATCATCGATGCCGGCGGTTATGTGCTCAACGACGAGACCGTCGAAGTACTCAAACAGCAGGCGCTCTCACACTCCGTGGCAGGTGCCGATATAGTCGCTCCCTCGGACATGATGGATGGACGCGTTGCTGCGATTCGCAGCATTCTCGAAGAAAATGAGCAGATCTACACCCGAATTCTCGCCTATTCCGCCAAATACGCCTCCAGCTACTATGGCCCATTCCGTGATGCCGTAGGATCAAGCGGCAATCTGGGTGGAGGCAACAAATACAGCTATCAGATGGATATCGCTAACAGCGATGAGGCCCTGCAAGAGGTGGCACTGGACCTAGCGGAGGGCGCCGATATGGTTATGGTGAAGCCAGGCATGCCGTATCTGGACATCGTAAGCCGAGTGAAGCGCGAATTCGGCGCACCAACCTTCGTCTATCAGGTAAGCGGAGAGTATTCTATGCATATGGCAGCAGCACAAAATGGCTGGTTAGATGAAGAGGCAGTGGCCATGGAATCCTTAATCGCCATCAAACGCGCAGGCGCAGATGCGATTCTTACTTATTTCGCGAAAACTGCAGCCCGCCTACTAAAGGATTAAACTATCTGACGAGCAATTGGCAGGAAAATCGAGATGCCACTTGAAACCTGAATTTTTGGCCTTATCATAGGCATCACCCGAGCATGTAATCGAGCACTTCTTATCTAGCAGCTCCTCATTTACGACTTTGAATACTCAAATAGCTTAATACAAGGAAATCTCTTATGAGCGACAATATCGTTCACACTTCTGACAGCAGTTTCGAAGCTGACGTACTTCAAGCCGAAGGCCCCGTCCTAGTTGATTTCTGGGCGGAGTGGTGTGGCCCCTGCAAGATGATTGCGCCC
>JAPKAI010000014.1 GCA_028825335.1 Gammaproteobacteria bacterium
CTTCTGCTTCTTCTATACGGCATTAGTATTTAATCCACGCGATGTAGCCGAGAATTTGAAGCGTTCGAGTGCATTTATTCCCGGCATTCGGCCTGGCGAGCAAACTGCGAAGTACATCGATGGTGTAATCACGAGGCTGACTATGTTCGGTGCTGTGTACATCACCCTTGTATGTTTGTTGCCGAATTTTATGCAAATGTTTGCCAACGTCCCTTTCAATTTGGGTGGCACGGCGCTATTGATTTCGGTGGTTGTAACTATGGACTTCTGGTCACAGGTACAGTCGCACCTAATGTCTCATCAGTATGATTCTTTGATGAAGAAATCAAAGTTAGGCAACTACGGACGTAGTGGTATTTAGAATAATTGGGGTCAGAGTAAAATTTCTTTCACAATTCAGTAAAATTTGTAAACGAGATGATGAATTTTCACTCTGACCGCATTTATTCAAGAACAACGGAGAACAAACATGAAAGTTAGAGCATCTGTTAAGAAGATTTGCCGAAACTGTAAAGTAATTAAGCGTAATGGTTCTGTGCGAGTAATTTGCAAATCTGAACCAAGACACAAGCAACGTCAGGGTTAATTCTGACACGACTGTATTCGTAAGCAAGATTAGTAGAGAACGGAGCACCTTTTATGGCACGTATTGCCGGAGTCAACATACCCGATAACAAGCACATCGTTATTTCTTTACGTTATGTGTTTGGAATTGGCCCAACTACCGCAAATGCGATTTGTGACAAGACTGGAATCACGGCTTCAACGAAGACTAGTGAGCTCAGTCCTGAGCAATTGGATAGCATTCGCGCGGAAGTGTCGAACCTTACTACCGAGGGGGATCTCAGACGTGCAGTATCCATGAACATCAAGCGTCTTATGGATTTAGGTTGCAACCGTGGTATTCGTCATCGCCGCTCTCTGCCAGTTCGTGGGCAGCGTACGAAAACTAATGCTAGAACGAGAAAAGGTCCGCGCAAACCAATTCGTAAGTAATGAGATTCAAATAGGAGTCATAGTGAAAATTCATTCACAGTTTAGTAAATTTTGTGGATGAGATGGTGAGTTTTTACTCTGACCCCAGATTCGAAAAATTAAGTTAGATGGAATAATTTATGGCTAAGCCAGCAGAGAAGTCGACTAAGAAGAAAACCCGCAATGCCGTTATCGATGGCCTTGCTTATATCCATGCATCCTTTAATAACACGATCATTACTATTACTGATCGTCAGGGTAATGCGTTGGCCTGGGCGACTGCCGGCGGTTCCGGTTTCCGTGGTTCCAGAAAGAGCACGCCTTTCGCAGCACAGGTTGCTGCAGAGAAGGCAGGAAAAGCGGCGATAGAACTTTATGGATTACAGACTCTTGACGTGAAAGTTAACGGTCCTGGTCCTGGTCGCGAGTCGGCTGTAAGAGCGCTGAATAATTGCGGTCTTCGAGTTGGAAATATTACTGACGTCACGCCTATTCCACACAATGGTTGCAGACCCCCTAAGAAGCGTCGCGTTTAAACGATAAGTAAGCAGAAGCTCTTCTGATACGTGAAAGAGCACAGGAGATAGACTATGGCCCGTTATTTAGGCCCAAAATGTAAGTTGTCCCGTCGTGAAGGAACAGATCTGTTCTTGAAGAGCGGTGTTCGTCCACTTGATAGCAAGTGCAAGGCCGATACGATTCCTGGTCAGCACGGCGCACGTCGTGGCCGCCTATCTGATTACGGTGTGCAACTTCGAGAGAAGCAGAAAGTCAGGAGAACTTATGGTGTGCTGGAGAAGCAATTCCGCGGCTACTATAAGGAAGCGGCTCGCATTAAAGGTGCTACAGGTGAGAACCTATTGCAGTTATTAGAATGCCGTCTAGATAACGTTGTTTATCGCATGGGTTTTGGTTCGACTCGCGCCGAATCACGTCAACTTGTCGCACACAAATCAATCACAGTTAATGGTGAAGTGGTAAATATTGCTTCTTACCGCGTTTCTGAAGGCGACTCTGTTGCCATTCGTCAGAAAGCGAAAGAACAGCTACGAATTAAATCAGCATTGGAATTAGCTTCGCAGCGTAATCCGATCGATTGGATAACAGTAGATCAAAGCAAGCTAGAGGGTCAGTTCACGCGCAAGCCTGAGCGTGAAGATCTGCCTTCAGAGATCAACGAGAACCTAATCGTCGAGCTATATTCTAAGTAGTGACAATCACACAAAAGGTGGATTTCATGCAAATTTCTTTATCAGATTTTTTAACGCCGCAATCGATACAGATCGACGAGTTCGACTCCTGCCACTCGAAGGTTGTATTAGAGCCGTTAGAGCGGGGCTTTGGCCATACATTGGGTAATGCACTACGAAGAATTTTACTTTCTTCTATGCCTGGTGCTGCAGTTGAAGAAGTCGAGATAGATGGCGTTGTACATGAGTACAGCACTATAGAAGGCGTGCGCGAGGATGTAATTGAGATTCTTCTTAACCTCAAAGGTCTCGCCGTAGTACTGAACAACAAAGAAGAGGCCGTTCTAACTCTAAACAAGAAAGGGTCCGGCACCGTTACTGCAGGCGATATAGCTGTGGACCACGATGTTGAGATCATGAACCCAGATCATGTTATCGCGAACTTAAATGGGAATGGCGAGCTAAACATGCGCCTAACTGTTCGCAAAGGCAGAGGCTACTCTCCTGCGGATAGTCGTGCTTCTGAAGACGATGAGACTCGTAGCGTTGGAAGACTTGTCCTAGATGCTTCCTACACACCAGTTATTCGTGTGTCTTACGCGGTAGAAAGTGCCCGTGTTGAGCAGCGTACTGACTTGGATAAGTTGGTTATAGATGTTGAAACTAACGGAACTATTGACCCAGAAGAAGCTATTCGCCGCGCCGCTACAATCTTGCAGCATCAGCTAGCGGTATTCGTCGATCTGCAAAGTGAAATCATTGCAGAGCCAGAAGTACATGAAGACGAAATCGATCCTATTCTCCTTCGTCCGGTCGACGATCTTGAGTTGACAGTACGCTCCGCGAACTGCCTCAAGGCTGAAGATATTTATTACATTGGCGATCTTATTCAGCGCACAGAAGTTGAGCTGTTGAAGACACCAAACCTAGGTAAGAAGTCTCTAACAGAGATTAAAGACGTATTGGCTACACGTGGACTATCACTTGGTCTGCGTCTAGAAAATTGGCCTCCGTCTAGTCTTAAATCAGACGAACGGGCAGCTTAGATTAAGTTCAGTCCTTAGAGAAGGTATCGAGTTATGCGTCATAGACAAAGCGGTCGCCAGCTAAATAGAAATAGTTCGCACCGACAAGCCATGTTCAGAAATATGGCTATCTCATTAGTTGAACATGAGATTATTAAAACCACACTAATCAAGGCGAAGGAACTGAGGTCCGTTGCTGAACCTCTGATTACTTTGGCAAAGAAGGACAGTGTGGCGAACCGCCGCTTGGTATTCAGTCGTACTCGCAGCAAAGCTGCAGTGGGTAAACTGTTTACCGAACTAGGTCCACGCTATACTGATCGTCCTGGTGGCTATATCCGCATTCTTAAGTGTGGGGAACGCGCCGGTGACAATGCGACTATGGCTTATGTTGAATTGGTAGATCGACCCAATGCGGAAACTAACGATTCAGTTGCGGAAGCTACTGAGGATTAAGCGGATAGTTTTCAAGTGTATTGAAAAAAGCCGGGTCATACTCGGCTTTTTTATGGATCCCGTTTTTACAATGTCACACTAGAGGTTAGTACTCAATGAAATCATTTCATCCGCCAGTTCGTACACTCATGGGCCCCGGTCCTTCTGATGTGAATCCACGAATTCTCGAGGCCTTGTCCCGACCTACGATAGGGCATCTTGACCCTGCCTTTATCCAGATGATGGATGAGATCAAGCAGCTTCTACAGTACGCCTTTAAAACAGAAAACGAACTTACGATGCCGGTTTCCGCCCCCGGCTCTGCGGGTATGGAAACTGTATTTGTAAACCTGATCGAGCGTGGTGACAAGGTGATCATTTGTCAGAATGGCGTGTTCGGCGGGCGCATGAAAGAAAATGTAGAGCGTTGTGGTGCCGAGGCGATCATGGTGGAAGACCCCTGGGGTAGCACCATCGATATCGACAAGGCTGAGCAGGCTATGTCAGACAATCTCGATGCGAAGGCTATTGCTTTTGTTCATGCTGAGACCTCAACCGGAGCTTGCTCTGATGTGCAGGCGCTCTGTGGCCTAGCCGCGAAGTATGACTGTCTCTCGATAGTCGATGCCGTTACATCACTAGGTGGTATCGAGTTGCAGGTAGATAATTGGGACATTGATGCGATCTATTCTGGTACACAGAAGTGTCTGTCCTGTGTGCCGGGTTTGTCTCCAGTATCTTTCTCAGAACGTGCTGCAGAGGAAATACGGCAACGAAAGACTAAGGTTCAGAGTTGGTTTCTCGATTTGAATCTGGTCATGGGTTATTGGGGTAGAGACGCAAAACGCTCCTACCATCATACTGCGCCGGTAAATTCTCTATATGCTTTGCATGAGTCGTTGCTGATCTTGCAAGAAGAAGGATTACAGAACGCCTGGAATAGGCATGCCCTTAATCATGAGGCGCTAGCAGCAGGCTTGGAATCGCTAGGACTGAAGTTCGTCGTAGATAAGGAATATCGACTGCCCCAGCTAAATGCCGTCTCATTCCCAGATTCAGTAGACGATGTGGCTGTACGTACGGCGTTATTGAATGACTACAATCTCGAAATTGGATCTGGCCTAGGCGTGCTAGCAGGTTCAGTGTGGCGTATCGGTTTGATGGGTTACGCTAGTAATAAGAAAAACGTCTTGCTCTGTATTTCCGCGCTCGGCAATGTACTTGCTACGCAGGGCATGCAAGCAGATGTCAGTAAGGCAGTAGTGGCTGCGGAAGCGGTTTACTCTGCTTAGTCAGTTGGGCAGGCTATCGGGTAAATCAACTCGACTGCTTGTCTCGCACACAACTCTCTCTCTCTCTCTCTCTCTCTCTGCGGTTGCGCAGAATAGGCTCTCCGACAATGCAGACGAGTGAACCCGCGCTAGAAGACTATCTCGTGCTAATACTACTCTCTGGAATTTGGGGAGCCTCTTTTTTGTTTCTGCGGATTAGTTCTCCCGTGTTTGGTCCTTTCTTTCTCATTGAAATGCGCGTGGCTTCAGCATTGCTGGTGCTGTTACCAGTTTGCATCGCGCTGGGAAAGCAGCATGAGATAGTTTCAAACTGGCGTCCTATTCTTCTGCTCAGTTTCTGCAATATGACAGCGCCATTCTGTCTTTTGGCTTACGCTACCCTGAATATAGGTGCCGGATTCGCCTCAATTATCAATGCCACCGTTCCTTTTTTCACAGCCATTCTTGCGTTCACTTTGTGGCAGCAACGACTCGCATTGAAAGCAATAGTGGGTATGTTCATTGGTTTTTTTGGTGTAGTGCTACTAATGCTGGATCAGTCTGGTCCGATAGGCTCAAACGCAAATATGATAGCGATAGCGGCAGCACTATTAGGGTCGGTATTCTATGGTCTAGCAATAAACCTAATGGCTCAATATCTCCGTGGTGTTAGTGGCGTGGCAGTTACGACAGGTAGTTTGTTTTTCTCCTCGTTAACTCTACTACCTCTTGCTCTTTGGCAAATGCCTGAGACCATGCCAACGGGTTCGATCTGGTTGAGCGTCTTTTCTCTGGGGATAATCTGCACAGGCTTCGCCTTCGTTCTGTTCTATAGACTCATATCGCGAATAGGGTCAAATCTCGCTGTCACCAATACATTCATGATTCCCTTGTTCAGTCTGTTTTGGGCGAATCTTTTTCTTGCGGAAGAAGTCACATTTTTCATGCTGTTTGCCTGTACGCTTGTGCTGACCGGAGTAGGCTTGACCACTGGAAGCCTAGCGAGGTTGATCAATTTCTGCAGAACTAAGCTGGTTAAATAAAAAGCTGTCCGATTCGAGGCAGAACGGATTACAAAGCCTTGGCTTGTTTGGTGAAAAAAAGAGATCGACAACAAGCTAAATAGACAATAAATTCAATAAGATGCACAAATTATGCAGTTTTTCAATTCAGGCTAAAGTACTGAAGAAATTGAGGAGTAAAAATGCAAAGCGAATCAGGGATTGTGATGGAGCCCTCAATGGGCATGGGTTCACAATCTCCCCCTATAATGAAGATTGACCCTTAAACCTCCGCCATTTTCGGATGTGCATGAGGGTCCCGAATACGCCAATACCTCAGTAACTCTTGAACAGAATAATAATATCAGCACTAAGGGTAAGCTCACTCAGTTCAACGCGTCTACCGAAACAATCAGCATACTCGACCCACGCGCTAGCGATCCTACCGATATTGATATGGCCAACATTAAGTTTCTTCGACTGGAGAGCCCATATCAATTGATGTTGGAAAGCCAGAATACTGAAGAGAAAAAAGGGTCTGAATGTCAACACGGCTGCGCGTTCCTTCGAGGTGTTTTTTAAAGAGAGAACGAAAATCACCGGCAAGACTTACGGCTCGCGCACCGACAAGAACGGGCTCCATTTCTACGAGTAAACAAAAGTCGGACGCAAGTGGCGCTACTGTACCCAGCTCTTCGCCTCCAAAGCCGTAATCGAAAGTACCGCCATTGGTGGCCAAATCGGTGACCTGCTCGTTCAAGAGCAACAAATTTCTCAGGAAGCACTAAGCACCGCTCTCCAGGAACAACTGTCAGAACGCTCGCGCATTATTGGTGAATAGTTAGTAAGCAACAAAATCGTTGATGCAGATGAACTTGAGGGGCTCTCTCTCGGCAGAAAAACATGCCGGACCTAAAACTCGGTGAGATTCTGCTGGCGAAGCACAAGAATTATGGTGCACTTAAGGGCGGCTGGCTTTATCTCTGGTAACCCTACTGACGCTGCTCTACTGTCTCTTCCTACAAATACATGGGGTGGATTCATGGGTGTTACTACAGCTGTTATGGGTGGCAATTTGACTGGTAATAAAGTGTGCTTGAGCCAAGTTCCAGGTTCCTCGGCGATCTCTATCGACAACGAGCTCGATGATGGCTTAGGCATATCGGGTCGTATGCGAGCTACTATTGGTACTAGTGGCGTGAACACTTACCCAAGCAGCGCAGCTGGACCTGTCTGTAGTGAAGATAACGTTTACACTATCTGCTACAGAATCTAACTAGTCAGCTAGATTAGAACTAGAAACGGGAAAACTCGACCGCTTATGGCAGTCGGGTTTTTTATCCCTCGAGTTTGGTGACTCGAAATCTAATTCAGTTTGCTCGAATTGGTTTCATCTGTGCTTACTAAGAAGCTTAAAAAGAGAAGGGGCCAGATGCCGACGTGGACCATGACATCGGCGGTATTGAATATGTAGTTCCAGTAGGGGATATGTTGAATGTCGATAAAGTCGATCACACTGCCATACACAAGTCGATCCAATATATTGCTGGCTCCGCCACCGACTATGAAACCGAAGCAGATATATTCATAGCGTTTGATCGACGGACTGACCCAGAGATAGGTGCTTACGCCTATCAGGAGCGCGATGCTAATCACGGCAAATACCCCGCCCATCCCCTGCAGCATGCCAAAAACACCGCCATGATTGCGGATATGAGTGAAGTGAATCAGGCGGCTCCACTCTACCGATGTGTTCTGAGGTATCGTGCTGTTTACCCAGTAGCCAATGATCTGTGACAGGGCCAGTACAGTTAGAACGATGCCAACGAACCAGAGCATATTAGTTTGCTTATTTTCAAACTGCATAGACGCGCTATTTTCTTTGAGTATCAATTATTGTGGAAGTATTTCTAATTCTCAAGCAAGGCAAACAGTTTGCGCATTCGTATTGCATTCGCTCCGACGTCGCCAGTGCCCACTCGGGAAACCGATCTGACATCAACTGCAGTATCGGATCCCTGTTGATTGATCTTAATTACAACATCGTCCTTAAAACGAAACCAGAATGTTGTGTCCGTAGCCTCTATTCTACCAGCGGAAGCGTCTTGCGCAACAAGCTCCCAGCCTAAATCATCGACGGCAGCCAGCGCCTTCTCAAAAATTACGCCTGTGGATTCGCTATAGCGTTGTGTAACTAGATCGGGGTAGGCCTCATCTGTTAGCTCGATTAGTCGCTGCGATGTCATATTGTTGGAGCCGCCATAGACCAATGTATTCGATGCATCGGCACGCAGTGGAGCTACCGCAACAAACTCAGGAGGATTGACTCGATTAGTTGAGATGTCGTGAATCGGTGGGTAATTCACGTCTTCGCCGGGGCGGAAGCTTTCTGGAATAAGATAAGCAACCCATGCTACCAATGCACCAATAGCCGCGAGGCTTACGAATTTTCCAGCATTCTTAACTTTGAAAAATTGGCTAGCTACGAGCGTGGCAGCTGCTAGTAAAAGACAGGTCCAGGCAAGCCATTGTCCGTATTGGTTGGCCGCACCGAGAAGGGAAAACCCGCGCCTGAAGTCCCAGAAGCCTAGCCAGATTCCAGCGGCCGAGGCGAGCGTGAGCAATCCTAAGCCGAGGCCCAATGCTAGACTGGCGAGTCCGCCGATCTTTAGCCAGAATCTCGGTTTTGCTTGCTCGGTTGTTTCGGTATTCATAACTATTTCTTGATAAATTGCTGGTCGGCGTACTGCAAAATGTTAGCGCTGCAAGTGTCATCGACTGAACTGAAAGCTACGATGCTGTGGGCGCAATTGTGCATTCTCGGAGGTGCCCATAGTTGGTCCATACTACGACCTTCGACGTGACAAAGATAAGATTTTATTAGAGCCCCGTGACTCACTATCGCGACTTTCCTACCACTCGCAGAACCCGCTCGGTGTGTGGTCTCAATCTTCGCCACGGCATCGATGGCCCGCTGCTGTAACTCAAAAAAGCTTTCGGCACCACTTACCTGAAACAGATGAGGCTGCTCCCAGAAATGGCGATGAGATTCTGGTTCTCTCTGGGCAAGATCTTCATAGAGGTGACCTTCCCAGGGCCCGAGAAATATTTCACGAAGCTCATCGAGATAATTAATCTCTGTGGTCGACTCAGGGAACGCATGTTCCGCAGTCTGGCGCGTGCGTAGGCTGCTGCTGCAATAAATCTTATCAAACTCTAGGTGCGAAATACGCTGCCCAAGTTCCTTCGCCTGTTGGATGCCCAAATCTGTTAGATGGGATTCGCTCTGACCCTGAACTCGTCGTTCTTTGTTCCAGTTGGTCTCTCCGTGCCGAATTAAATGAAGCTCCATTTTTAATTTTCCCTGTCAATAAAGTTGGTTCGCGTTCTAGAGACGGCATCCAACCAACCGTTATATTGTTTCTCTCTCCAGACAGCATCTTTGCCTGCTTCGAAGCGCTGGTCTAGTTTCCACTTCGCGCTGATTTCATCTAGTGATTCAAAGATGCCAGCCTGTAGGCCGGCGGCATAGGCCACGCCCAGTGCGGTGGTTTCTGTAAGTTCGGGTCTTAGTACTTCTAGATTTAGCAGATCAGACAACTTCTGCATCACATAGTCATTGTTCGCCATTCCCCCATCGACACGAAGGCTAGCTACGGTGCCGCCATCCGCTTCGATCGCGACCAAAAGGTCTTTGCTCTGATAGCAGACGGAGAGAAGGGCGGCAGTGACCACTTCCTTCACCCCACTATCGCGAGTGAGACCATACAAGGCCCCTCGCGCTTCTGGGTCCCAGTATGGCGCTCCTAGGCCGGTGAATGCCGGTACCAGATAGACGCTTAGGTCTTCGCTGGTTTGCTCCGCCAACGCTTCAGACTCGCTGGCCTGTTCTATGAGTTTTAAGCCGTCTCTAATCCACTGCACCGTCGCACCTGCCATGAAGATACTGCCTTCAACGGCGTAGCTGGTTTCGCCGTTGAGGCGAAAGGCAACCGTGCTTAGTAGACGGTTTTTAGATTGGACCACCTGACTGCCCGTATTCAACAAGAGGAAGCAACCGGTGCCATAGGTGCTCTTGGCCATGCCGGCGGAGAAGCAACACTGGCCGAATGCCGCTGCCTGTTGATCGCCCATCATTCCCGTAACGGGAATGGAGCTTCCGAAGAACTCGGCATCACACTCGCCATACTCAGCGGCACAATCCTCAACAGTTGGTAACAGCGAGGCGGGTATATCGAAAATTTCGAGTAACTCGTCGTCCCATCGCTGGGTATGAATATTAAATAGCTGTGTTCTGGATGCGTTCGTAGCATCGGTGCGGTGACTGCGACCCTTACTTAGATGCCACAGCAGAAAACAATCGACTGTACCGAAAGCGAGTTCGCCATTTTCAGCTCGCTCTCTAGCACCTGCAACATTCTCCAGTATCCAGCGAATCTTACTCGCAGAAAAGTAAGCGTCAATGAGCAGGCCCGTTTTCTGCTGAATCGTTTCTTCTAAATCTTGAGCTTTTAATGTTTCGCAATAGTCGCCGGTTCGACGATCCTGCCAAACGATTGCATTGTAGATCGGCAGGCCAGTCTCTCGGTCCCACACGATAGCGGTCTCGCGTTGATTGGTTATTCCTATGCAACGAATCTGTTCAGCTGTAATTGAGGCTGATTCGAGTGCGCGGTGGCAACTGGCAACAGTGCTTTGCCAAATCTCCATAGCATCGTGCTCTACCCAGCCGTTGTTAGGGAAGTGCTGTGTGAATTCCTGCTGTCCCACGGAGAGTTTATTGCCCTGAGAGTCGAATATCAGGGCGCGGCTGCTGGTAGTGCCCTGGTCGATCGCGAGAATGCAATTGTTCATGCTAATACTCTCTTCAATAATATCGGGCTATTCTCTTGCCTCTCAATCTCCTAAACTTTGCAAGAATCTCATTGCACTGCAGAGATTGAATAATGAGAGAAGCAGCTGCTCATGTTACACTAACTGCTCCTTTCTTGGGCAAGTTCGTAGGCTAAATTAGGCCGCTTCCAACCAAGAGTATCTGAGCCAAAAAACCTATGCATGATCTTCTTATAATCGGTGGCGGCATCAATGGAGCCGGCATCGCTGCCGATGCTGCGGGCCGCGGTTTGGATGTCGTCCTCTGCGAAAAGGCTGATCTTGCCTCGGGAACTTCTTCTTGGAGCACTAAGCTTATCCATGGCGGCTTGCGCTATCTCGAATTCTACGAATTTGGCTTGGTTCGAAAGTCATTGCAAGAGCGCGAAGTGCTCATGCAAGCCGCCGCACATATTATTAAGCCACTTGCCTTTCACATTCCTCAATTACCACACTCGCGAAGCTCATGGCTTATTCGCATCGGGCTGTTCTTGTATGACAATTTGGCACGAAGTAAGCGTTTAGAGGGTTCGCGCTCTATGAAGATAGATCCCGAAGGCCCGCTAAATTCGGCAATTACCCGTGGCTTCGAATATTGGGACGCACAGGTAGATGACTCACGCCTAGTCGTATTGAATGCGTTGCAGGCGAAGCAGCGTGGTGCACAGATACGCACGCGCACAGAATGCACGGGCATGACGTCCCTAGATAATGGTTGGCGTGTCACTCTTCACGATCATGCTAGCAATACTGACCTTGAAATCGACTGTAAAGCCATCGTGAATGCGGCAGGGCCCTGGGTCGCTGCCTTATCTGAACAACTTAGTAGTGAGGATGCGGAGCATGAAATTCGCCTCGTCAAAGGCAGTCATATCGTAGTGCCACGTATTCATGCTGGCTCACAGGCTTTTATGTTGCAGCATAATGATGGCAGAGTAATTTTTGTGATCCCGTGGTTGCAAGACTACACCTTGATAGGTACGACTGAAGCGGAGTACAAGGGAAGTCTAGAACGTGTAGAAATCTCTAAAGAAGAGACCAGCTATCTACTCTCGATAGTGAATCTATACTTCAAGAAATCGATCTTGCATTCGGATGTTCTTTACAGCTTCGCGGGCGTGAGACCGCTCATAGACGATGAAGAAGTAAACGCGAGCAAGGTATCGCGAGACTACAACTTAGAATTGGCATCTGATCCGCATCCAATACTCTCAGTCTATGGTGGCAAGGTGACTACCTATCGAGTCCTCGCGGAAGATGTGTTGAGTAGGCTAAAGGACACGTTGCCCAATATGGGCCCGGCGTGGACTAAGGATGCAACGCTACCTGGAGGCGACTTTGATCTCCCGGAACATCTATCTCAAAAAATGGTCTCCAAGTATGCGTGGTTGGGTCCGGATCTTATAAACCGTTGGTTGAACAGCTACGGTACTCTCAGCTTCGATATCCTGAGTGATGCTTCAGCTATGGGCGATCTAGGCGTGAATTTTGGTCATAACCTCTACCAGAGAGAAGTAGATTATCTTTGCACAGAAGAATGGGCGAAGTCGACAGACGATATTCTCTGGCGACGCAGCAAGCTAGGCCTGAAATTTTCACGTGCGCAACGTGATTCACTCGCCAACTATATAGAGCAGTTTTTTCTTGCAAACTAGTTTACGGAATTTCTGAATGCTTGAACTGCGAAACATTACACGTCACCAAGGGGAGGAGGTTTTCCTTGATGATATTTCTCTGTCTATGCAGCGCGGCGATTTGAATATTCTTCTCGGCCCCACGCTCGCCGGCAAGACCTCCCTGATGCGTATCATGGCCGGCCTAGACAAGCCCGATAGCGGTGAGCTGCTCTTCGATGGTGTATCGGTGTTGGGCATGGCTGTGCAGAAACGCAACGTGGCAATGGTATATCAACAATTTATCAACTATCCCTCGCTGTCGGTTTTTGAGAATATTGCCTCACCGCTCCGGGTGGCTCGAGTTGAGAAGAATCAAATAAACAGGCAAGTAGCTGAGGTAGCCGAGTTGCTGCAATTGACGGAGATGCTCAATCGCACACCCGATACTCTCTCCGGTGGGCAGCAACAGAGAGTCGCGTTAGCGCGTGCACTTATTAAGAAGGCCGACTTGGTGTTATTGGATGAGCCATTGGCAAATCTCGATTACAAATTACGCGAGGAACTGCGTGCTGAACTGCCGGCCTTATTCGCGGCCATGGGTGCAGTCTTGGTCTACGCGACCACCGAGCCTACCGAGGCCCTCGTACTCGGCGGCAATACGGTATGTCTGTATGAGGGCAGGGTCGAGCAGTTCGGTCCGACTTTGGATCTGTACCGAACGCCCGCCAGTCTGAGCTCGGCCAAGATTTTTTCAGATCCACCACTGAATAGCGCGAAGGTGGAATGTGTTTCAGGGCAGTTGATGTTCGCGAATAGTCAGCAAAAACTCGGGATCAACATCGAGAAGATACCGGATGGAAGCTACACCTTGGCGGTACGGCCGCATCATCTTAGTCGCGAAAGAGAGGGTATCGATGACATAGAGGTTAAAGGCAGTGTGTCAGTCACAGAATTGACTGGCTCTGAGACGTTTGTGCATTTTTCTATGGAAGATAATTCGTGGGTCGCGCTTCTTCACGACGTACAGAATTTTGCAGTAGCGAGTACGGTAGAATTTTACCTTAAACCACAGAATTTATTCTTGTTCGACAACGATGACGCGCTTGTTGAATGGCAGCTGGCAATAAAAAGCTAAACACACAATGGCATCTATACAACTACAATCTTTGGCACATCGTTACCCCTCAGCCCCCGACTACGCGCTCAATAGCATGCAGCAGAGCTGGAGTGACGGAGGTGCCTATGCTTTACTCGGTCCATCCGGTTGCGGCAAGACGACGCTATTAAATATCATCTCGGGCTTGCTCAGACCATCCGAAGGGAGGGTGCTCTTCGACGACATCGATGTGACAGACCTGACAACACAGCAGCGCAATATCGCGCAGGTATTTCAGTTTCCCGTTGTCTACGACACGATGACCGTCGCAGATAACCTGGCATTTCCTTTGCGCAACAGGGGCATCGCCAAGAATGAGATTGAGAAGCGAGTAGCGGACGCATTACAGATGCTCGACTTACAGGAACGAGCGAACGATCGAGCGCACTCGCTGACCGCTGATGATAAGCAGAAGATTTCTCTAGGCCGAGGGCTGGTTAGAACCGACGTTCAGGCAATTCTCTTCGACGAGCCGTTAACTGTTATCGATCCGCATCTGAAATGGCAATTACGTACCGAGTTGAAAAAGATTCACCAGCGCTTTCAACATACGATGATCTATGTGACCCATGATCAGACCGAGGCGCTTACATTCGCCGATCAGGTGATTGTTATGTACGAGGGGGCGGTTGTGCAGATAGGGACACCTCAGCAACTCTTTGAGACACCGGAACACACCTTCGTTGGCAAGTTCATTGGCTCGCCAGGTATGAACGTGCTGCCCTGCGAGATCGATGGAAGCGAAGCGGTATTCGCGGGGAAGAGATTCTCTCTGAACACAGCTATCGACAACCCTGCCGCTCGCTTCGAGTTGGGTATTCGTCCCGAAAATATAAAATTATCTCCAAGCGAGGGCATGCCACTCACCGTAACCGCGCTGGAAGATGTGGGTAGACACGTTATTGTTCGCGGCGAGATAGCGGGCGCTCAGCTGAGTGCCTTGGTTAAAGACGGCGTCGCGATCCCTGAGAATCCTCGCGTTTCGTTCGATTCGGCGCACATCAACCTCTATGCAGACGACTATAGAGTCGCCAGTGGCAGAGGAGACCAAGCAATATGAGTATCCAGAAGGTTCAGAACAACAAAGCCTGGTTCATGGTAATGCCAGTGCTCATCTTAGTTGCCATCAGCGCGATTATCCCGCTGATGACTGTAGTTAACTACTCTGTGCAGGATACTTTTGGAAACAATGAGTTTTTCTGGGTCGGCACGGAATGGTTTCAAGAGATACTCACCTCGGAACGATTTCATAATGCGCTATTAAGAACGCTGTTGTTCTCGGGCCTGATTCTCGCCATCGAAATCCCTTTGGGTATATTGATTGCACTGGCGATGCCGAAACGTGGCTGGGGCGTGTCCGTATGTCTGGTACTAATGGCTCTGCCACTGCTGATCCCGTGGAACGTGGTCGGCACCATATGGCAGCTGTTTGGAAGAGTGGATATCGGTCTGCTAGGTCATGGGCTCGCTAGCCTCGGTATCGATTACAACTACACACAAAATAACTTGGATGCTTGGCTGACGCTGATACTCATGGATGTCTGGCACTGGACCTCATTGGTCGTGTTGCTCTGCTATTCGGGGCTCGTATCGATACCCGAAGTTTACTATCAGGCGGCGCGGATCGACGGCGCATCACGCTGGGCGGTGTTTCGCTTCATTCAACTGCCAAAGATAAAGCGCGTGTTGCTGATCGCGGTTCTGCTGCGCTTCATGGATTCCTTCATGATCTACACCGAGCCGTTCGTAATTACAGGCGGAGGGCCGGGCAATATCACGACCTTCCTCTCTATCGATCTCGTGCAAATGGCGGTGGGTCAATTCGATCTTGGTCCTGCTGCGGCCATGTCGCTTATCTATTTCCTCATCATCCTTTTAGTTTGCTGGATTTTCTACACGGTGATGACGAGCTACGACAATGATGAGCAGTCCAATGGCGGGGGTCCACAGTAATGGCGATCTCGGCGAATAGCATGCTCAAGGTTAAGCGCGCCGGCATCACCGCCTATATAGTCTTCTTGATGCTGCCTCTGTATTGGCTGCTGAACATGAGTTTCAAGACTAATCAGGAGATCCTGTCCACGTTTACGCTGTGGCCGCAGGACTTCACGCTGGACAATTACATCACCATTTTTACCGATCCGTCTTGGTACAACGGTTACATCAATTCGCTTACCTATGTAGTGATGAACATGGTTATCGCCATCAGCGTCGCTTTGCCTGCAGCCTATGCCTTCTCGCGCTATAAATTCTTGGGGGACAAACATCTCTTCTTCTGGCTGCTTACCAACCGCATGGCGCCCCCAGCGGTCTTCGTCCTGCCATTCTTTCAGTTGTACTCGGCCTTCGGCTTGATCGACACACATATCGCTGTGGCGCTTGCTCATTGTCTATTCAATGTGCCGCTGGCGGTTTGGATTCTTGAAGGATTCATGTCCGGTGTACCGAAAGAGATTGACGAGACCGCCTACATCGACGGCTACTCTTTTCCGCATTTTTTCGTCAAGATATTTACTCCACTTATCGGCTCGGGAATCGGCGTCGCCGCGTTCTTCTGTTTCATGTTTTCCTGGGTCGAGCTTCTTATCGCCAGGACTCTAACTGTCACCGATGCGAAGCCTATAAGTGCTGTTATGACTCGTACTGTTTCTGCCTCGGGTTTGGATTGGGGCGTCCTCGCTGCTGCGGGTATTCTCACCATTATTCCTGGCGCGCTGGTGATTTACTTTGTTCGGAATCATATTGCTAAGGGGTTTGCTTTGGGGCGAGTGTAGAGCTGGTTTGGTTATATTTTTCCGCGCTCAGCAGCGGCGAAGATTTTAAGTTTATTTTTTTAGCAGTCGCACAGTCTATGGGGTTACCCTTGGATGCTTGCAGTTCCTCCATAGGGTTCTCCTTCGCGAGCCTATGGCTCTGATTGATCTTCCAGAATCACCCCGCCGCTGTATGCTCGCCTTTTCAAAAAATCCTACTCCTCTAATAGATGCTCTAATTTTCCAATATTTAAGTTGGGCTGTAAGGTGCTAATAGCGAACAATTAGCGCCGAAGGCTCGCGAGTGGTTAGTACGCTGCAGGCCAACGGTCGCGACAGAAAGATGAGCTATTCAATGACTAATGCGAACTTGAAGATATTGGTATAGTCTTGATCTAATTACGCATAACAATAATTCAATGCCAGCACCCTGGAGCCCGAATTTCTATGAAGCCGATTCGCCTAGTTTCCCTAGTCCTATTTATCGCTGTGAGTATTCTTAGTGTCGAGATATCAGCGCAGGCACGTTTCTATCCCGCTGCGAGTAGCGGTGGAAACTACATGCATAATTTCTATTTTCCGCCTTCGCCGAGTGCGACGCCCTGGGCGCCGGACTGGTCGCCAGATGGTGAGTGGATAGCGGTAGCGATGCAGGGAAGTATCTGGAAAGTTGACCCGGGTACGGGTGGGGCCTATGAACTCACCTACAACGATGCCTACCACTCCTCGCCGGATTGGTCCCCCGACGGGAAATGGATAATCTATACCGCTGACTATGAGCACCAACGCATTCAGCTCGAAATCCTCAATACCGAGACTGGCGAGTCTCGCATGTTAACCGACGACCAAGCTATCTATACAGATCCGGTCTTTTCGCCCGACGGTAGTAAGGTTGCCTATGTATCTACCAATCCCAGCGGCTACTTCAATGTGTATGTTAGGGCGATTTCGGGCGGGCAATGGGCAGGGGAGCCGATAGCCGTTAGCCGTGACAATGAATACGGCAGCAACAGGCTCTATTTCGGTAGCGGCGACATGCATATCACGCCGGCATGGTTACCCGATGGCAATGAATTGCTGATCGTATCGAATAGAGATGTGCCGTTAGGCTCGGGTAATGTGCTGCGTGTGCCAGCGGTAGAAGATGGAATCCTACAGGCCATTACTGTTCTCGCCGAACAGACTCTGTATCGTACGCGGCCGGATGTGTCGATCGATGGACGCCGCTTTGTTTATACCTCTACTAGTGGCTCTGCCGATCAATTTAATAATCTCTATGTGCAGCCAACTCAAGGCGGTGAGCCCTATAAGATGACATTCTTCCAGCACGATGCCTTTCATCCGCGTTGGTCGCCAGATGGCGAATGGATTGCCTTTATTTCTAATGAGGGCGGACTTCCTCAACTGCAACTGCTGGAGACGTATGGCGGAAAACTAATTCGTGTTGCAATGAGTGAACTTCATTTCAAACGTCCTATGGGATATTTAAAAGTTCGAGTCATAGATAACAGCGGTGATGCCACACACAATAGAGTGCACCTAGAGGCCTCCGATGGAAAGTTCTACACGCCTAACGATGCGTATGCTCGTGCAGGCACGCGAGGTGATCAGATATTTCACAACGCCGGCGAGTTTGAGCTAACTCTTCCCGTTGGTGAAGCCTCGCTAAATTTTGTAAAAGGTTTCGAGTATTTTCCACAGAGTATTGAGGTGGAAGTCCAAGAGGGAGAAGTCGCTCAGCTGACTGTTGAGTTGGAGCAAATGACCGACATGGGAGCGAAAGGTTGGTATAGCGCCTCAACCCATGTGCATGCGAACTACGGCGGCAATCTACACAACACCTTAGAAAACTTAATGATGATGTCGCGTTCTGAGGATCAGGACTTGGTGCTCGAGCAGGTGGCGAATAAAGACAATCGCATCCTCGACTATCAATTCTTCGTGCCCGGCGGTGGGCAACACCCTATTTCAGAGAAAGATCAGATTGTTGTAGTGGGTCAGGAGTATAGGCCGCCATTCTATGGCCACGTGTTCATGTTTGGCATGCGCGAGCATCTAATCTCGCCGTTTGTTACCGGCTATGAAGGTACTGCTGTTGAGAGCCTATACCCGAGTAATACCGACATGTTCCGCAAGGCGAAGGCGCAAGGGGCTATAACGGGTTATGTGCATCCCTTCCTGGGAGAGGAAGATCCGCTGGAAGGTAATCTAGGTGGCGGCAAGGGATTCATGGTGGATGCGGCCCTGGGCACTGCCGATGCATTGGAGTGGTCGGACTCTGCGACATCAGGCTTCTACCCCCTGTACGCTGTCTGGAACAGCGGTCTGCGAGTAACGGCAACAGGTGGTGAAGACTCGATATCCTCACTGCATCGCAGCAAGCTGATTGGCTCGTATCGCACTTATATCTATACCGGAAACCTCGGCCTAGATATGGATGCTTGGTTTAACGGTTTGAAGCGTGGCCGTGCGTTCGTTAGCTCTGGTCCTCTGCTGGAGATGCAAGTAGGTAACTCATTACCAGGCGATACAGTTCAACTACCGGCTAACGGCGGTGAGGTGACAATCTCTGGGCGCCTGCGATCTATTACTGAGCTTGAAGAGGTAGCACTCGTCTGTAATGGCGAGCTCGTTGAGACTTTTCCACTGCGCAGAAATAGAAATAGTTTGGATATTTCATTCGAGCATTCAATTCAGCGCAGCGGCTGGTGTCACCTACGCACGGAAGGGGAAAGAGATCAACGTTTTCCTTTCGATGTCGGTTATGTGCAGGCATTCACTAACCCAATATGGTTTCAGGTAGGCGATCAGCCGATTCGAAACCCGCAATCGGTTGACTATGCGATCCGCTGGATCGATAAACTGCAAGCACTCGCCGATGCATGGCCAGGCTGGCGTTCCGATACAGAGAAGGCTCACGTCTTCGCGCAGTTCGAGGAGGCGCGTCAGGTCTATAGGAGCAAACTCAACTAGCTGCTGATCGGCCGGGTTGGGAGTCATTGGGACGGCATATAAACAATTGGGGTAAGGGTAAAATTTTGCTAAGCTCAGACCTCTCGAAATATCCATGAAAGCACGGTTAAGAAGGTATCAATGGACCTAAGTTGGATGGCTTGGACACAGCCCACGGCGATATTCTTCGCAGTGATCGCCTCGCTGCTCCTCACTATGTCGATCTGGGAATATTTTAGCCCAGGTGGTGGTCCGCGGCTCGGTATCCTTCGCTTCGAAACCACTCGCGGAGACAGGCTGTTCGTCTCTCTGCTTGGCAGTGCGTTTATCTGTATGGCTTGGTTGACCCTAGTGGGTCTGAATCTGTGGTGGGGTCTTGCTGCATGTGTGGTCTATGCCTTGTTGGTTTTTCGTTTCGTGTAGAGAAAAAGGTTTTGTAGTGCGCCGCGCAGTGAGTCGTGGGTGATATTGATTAGAAGGGGGTTTTCATGGTGTTTCATCAACCAACGGTTCCAAAAATAAGGTTTCCAAAAGCGCTGCTGAGCTGTGCGGTATTTCTATCAACGATAGCGACAAGCTCTGCCGATGTTGAAGATGCCGAAAGGTGGCTTCCTGAGTTTCAGCCCTCAACTCTCGATCGTGCACAACAGCTTGCAGAGATGCAGTGGTTTATTGAAGCGGCACGACCTTTCGCGGGAATGGAAATCAAAGTGGTTTCAGAGACCATTACGACCCATGAGTATGAGGCGCAGGTGTTAGCAAAGGCGTTCACCGAGATCACTGGCATTCAGGTAACTCACGATCTGATAGGCGAGGGCGACGTAGTAGAAAAGCTGCAGACGCAGATGCAATCGGGTGAAAACATCTACGATGCCTACGTGAATGACTCCGACTTAATAGGCACACACTTTCGTTATCAGCAGGTTCGCAACCTGAGTGACTGGATGGCGAGCGAAGCAAGCGATGTCACATCGCCCACATTAGATTTAGAAGATTTTATCGGCATCTCATTTACCACCGGCCCAGATGGAAAGATCTATCAATTGCCGGATCAGCAATTCGCCAATCTCTACTGGTTTCGGTACGACTGGTTCACTGACCCCGATCTGAAGCAGCAGTTCAGTGATAAGTACGGCTATGAGCTGGGTGTGCCAGTGAATTGGTCTGCCTACGAGGATATCGCTGAATTCTTCAGTAACGATGTCGGCGAGATCGATGGGCGGACAGTCTATGGCCACATGGACTACGGCAAGAAAGACCCGTCTCTAGGCTGGCGCTTCACCGATGCCTGGCTGTCGATGGCAGGGGCCGGAGACAAGGGCATTCCTAACGGTCTTCCAGTGGATGAATGGGGTCTTAGAGTTGATGGTTGTCGTCCCGTGGGCTCGACTGTTGAGCGCGGCGGTGCGACGGACGGTCCAGCGGCGGTTTATTCTGTTACTAAATATGTAGATTGGCTGCAGCGCTATGCACCACCCGAAGCTGCGGGCATGGTATTCAGTGAGGCGGGACCAGTTCCTGCGCAGGGCAATATCGCACAGCAAATTTTTTGGTATACAACATTTACCGCAGACATGGTTCTGCCAGGCCTGCCGGTAATGAATGACGACGGCACGCCTAAGTGGCGCATGGCGCCTTCGCCCCATGGAGCGTACTGGGAAGAAGGACAGAAGCTAGGCTATCAAGATACTGGTGCTTGGACATTGATGAAGTCGACGCCGGCGGACAGAGCGAAGGCTGCATGGCTGTATGCGCAGTTCGTTACTTCGAAGACAGTCTCTCTAAAGAAGAGCCATGTAGGACTCACTATTATTCGCGATTCAGATATCCGTCATGAGAGCTTCAGTGAGCGCTCAGTGGAACTCGGTGGTTTGGTAGAATTTTATCGTTCACCTGCACGTGTGCAGTGGACACCTACCGGGACTAACGTGCCGGACTATCCACGACTGGCGCAGCTTTGGTGGCAGAACATCGGTGATGCTTCCTCTGGTGCCAAGACGCCACAAGAAGCGCTGACGTCGCTCGCTGTAGCCCAAGAACGCCTGATGCAGAGGTTAGAGCGAGCTGACGTATTGGGCGAGTGTGGGCCGCGATTGAATGAGCCGCAAAGCCGAGAGTATTGGCTGAGCCAGCCCGGCGCACCAAAGCCAAAGTTAGCTAACGAGAAGCCGCAAGGCATCACCATTGACTATGATGAGCTGGTTAGCTCTTGGCAATAAGCTTTTCTTTGTACCGTAACTATTTGGAGCATGCTATGAACCGATACATTTGGAATATTACTGGGCTTGCAGCTGCGTTGCTTCTAGTTACTAGCCAATCAGTTGCACAAGTGCCAAGTGCTACCATTAGCGGCCCGATCTCGGCGGACAAAGCAGGTAGCGGGACTCTCAACACTATCTACAGTGCGAGCGCTATCGAGCTTACGAGTGCAGGCTATGTTGAGGAAGAGTTTTTCATTGAAGGCAGGGCAAATCGTTACAGCAATCCTGAATTAGAAAATGCATCAGTTCTTGATAGCGATCATCGCTATAAGACGCGTCTTATTGTGCGCCGACCCGAAGCTTCCGCATTCAACGGCATCGTCATCGTCGAATGGATCAACGTAACCGGGGGCCCTGATAAAGATATCGACTGGTGGCAATCGGGTAGCCATTTTATTCGTAATGGCTATGCCTATGTAGTGGTATCTGCTCAGCAGATGGGTATCGATACCATGAGGCAGTGGAGCGATGCTCGCTACGGGTCACTAGATGTCACTCACGACGGCATGGCGAATCGCGACGGGCTTTCTTACGATATATTCTCCGCTGTTGGAAAGGCTATACATAGAGTTGGCGAGTCTTCAGCTAATGGCGAAGTGGATATTCTTGATGGGCTCAAGGCTGAGCAAATCATCGCCACTGGTCATTCGCAGTCGGCAAGCCGTCTTGCAACCTACCTCAACAACGTACATCCGCTAGAGCCAGTCTACGACGGCGTGATGGTGCATGGCGGAGGAGGCCGGATAAGAGATGATCAGCCTGTAAAGGTTTTCAAGATCATGGCAGAGACGGACATGCCGCGCCGCGCGGCGTCGCCACAGCCGGATACCGACACGTTTCGCCAGTGGGAAGTGGCAGGTAGCTCTCACGTAGACCTACCCTTCGAGATCGAATACGGCAAAGTTAGAAATTTGCGTGAGAATCTGTCACTAGAAAATGTTCAGCCACGAGATCAGGGCTGCGACTTGCCTACCTATAGCCGCGTACCCTTCCGTGATGTGATGAATGCCGCGTTCGAGCATTTGGTCGTTTGGATTCGTGATGACATAGCACCACCCACAGCCGAACCGTTGCAACTCAGGCGTATGATGCCAGAAGTGGAATTCGCCCGTGATGAATACGGCAATGTGCTAGGTGGTATTCGTCTTGCAGAGCACGTTGTCGCTACGGCGAAGAATACGGGCATGAATAATGGCAGCAATCGCTTCTGCTTTCTCTATGGCTCGCACCAGCCATTCGATCAGGCAACGCTGGATACACTCTACCCTAACCACAGCTCCTATGTGGATGCGGTCAGGGAAGTAGCGGGACAGAATGTTGCGGACGGCTATATCTTGCCACTAGCGGCACAGCAGACGATTCGCGAAGCGCAGGATTCAAACATAGGCCGCTAGTCATATATGGCTGTAGAGCTATTTGCATAGCTTGATGTGCTCATTTATGCATTTATGAATGTACTCTGAAGTCAGTGCCTCACCCAAGGGGTCGAATATTTCCGGAGCAAGTAAGGCGATATTTCGTGCAATAGGAGGCGTGGACATAAATTGAGGCGGCGTTTATCGTTCTTATTCTCAAGTGTCGGCCTAATTACAATATTTTCCTATTCGCGAATTAATGGTGAACAATGAAATACCCTAATCTTTTCGAGCCATTGAATCTCGGGTTTACCCAGATACGCAACCGAGCCATCATGGGTTCGATGCATACCGGTCTAGAGGAAACTGAAAACGGTTTCGAACGCATGGCAGCGTATTATTCTGAGCGTGCAGCAGGCGGGGTTGGGATGATCATTACCGGTGGTATTGCACCCAATGAAGAGTCCGGGAGTGAGAATCATGCCAAACTGTCAACTGAAGCCGAAGCTGATCAGCATAAAATTGTCACCAGCGCCGTGCATCAAAAAGCACCCGATGTAAAAATCTGCTTACAAATTCTCCATGCTGGGCCATTGGCCAGAACTACAGCGTCGGTAGCGCCGTCCGCTATAAAATCGCCTATTTCAAAATTTATTCCCAACGAGTTAAATACAGCAGGCGTTGAAAAACAAATCAATGACCATGTGAGTTGTGCTGTGCTAGCGAAAAAGGCAGGGTATGACGGCGTTGAGATTATCGGCTCAGCAGGATACCTAGTCTCGAGCTTCCTGGTACAGAAAACCAATCAACGCAAAGACGAATATGGCGGCAGTTACGAAAACCGAATGCGTTTTGCATTAGAGATTATCAATCGTACGCGCCAGGCGGTGGGTACGGATTTTATTTTGATTTTCCGAATCGCCGCAATGGATATGTTGCAAGGCGGTATGAGCTGGGAGGAGGTTGTCACCTTGGCGAAGCGCATTGAAGCGCTGGGTGCGAATCTTATCTCAACGCATTTCACTTGGCATGAAAGCAAAGTGCCGACAATTGCAACGATGGTGCCGCGTGCCGCATTTACCTCTGTCACTGGGCGTCTGCGTCGTGAGTTGGATATTCCTGTCATTACATCGAACCGCATTAATATGCCGGATGTAGCAGAAGGCGTCCTTGCCCGTGGCGATGCCGATCTTGTATCCATGGCGCGGCCACTACTTGCAGACAGTGACTTTATGCTAAAGGCGCGTGAGGGTCGTGAAGACGAAATTAATACCTGCATCGCTTGTAATCAGGCCTGTCTAGATCATACGTTTAGCCGAATTACGTCATCCTGCCTGGTTAACCCGCGTGCCTGTCATGAAACACAATTGAACTATCTGCCAGCTAAGCTGAAGAAGCGAATCGCGGTTGTAGGAGCTGGACCTGCGGGGCTTGCCTACGCGACCATCGCGGCAGAACGGGGCCATCAGGTGACCTTATTTGATGCGGCCGATGAAATAGGCGGACAGTTCAATCTCGCGAAGAAAATTCCTGGTAAGGAAGAATTTTACGAAACCTTGCGCTACTTTCGACGAATGATCGAGCTACATAGCGTCGACTTAAAGCTTGGGCAGGTGGTGACCGCTGAAGAGTTGATGGGTGACCTGTTCGATCAGGTGGTGATTGCGACAGGCGTCGTGCCACGCAAACCTGAGATTGAAGGGATTAACCATGAAAAAGTGGTTCTCTATATAGACGTGATTAAAGGCAATAAGCCTGTTGGCGATAAAGTCGCTGTAATAGGCGCCGGTGGAATCGGCTTCGATGTTTGTGAACTGATCAGTCATTCTGGTTCTTCCGGAGCAGTGGATCGCAATGTGTTTGCGCGTGAGTGGGGTATTGATTTCAATAACCATCCGCGCGGCGGTGTTACTGGTGTTGAGCCAGTGGTTGCAAAAACTGATCGTGAGATCTGGCTACTACAGCGAAAAGTAACACCCGTGGGGCGTGGTCTAGGTCTCACCACTGGATGGACGCATCGCCTCTCGTTGGCACGGCGTGGAGTGAAAATGCTTAACGCGGTTGAGTATGTAAAGATCGATGATGCTGGATTACATATTAGGCGCGAGGAAAAAACAGAAATACTTCATGTCGACACCATTGTGATTTGCGCAGGCCAGCAGTCTGAGCGTAGTCTTTTCGATACGTTGCGAGATAGCGACTTGCCTGTTGAGTTGATTGGTGGCGCCTACAAAGCTGCTGAGCTTGACGCTAAGACGGCTATAAAACAGGCAAGCTATTTGGCAGCAGAAGTCTAAATCGCTGGGCAATACGTACTACATACCTATAACACTTACCTAGAATGTAGGGCTATTTCTTAGCCCGTAATCTTGAGCTATAGAAATACTTATGCAGCTTATATTTTTTGATCTGGATGGCACGCTATTAAACGATGCATCTGAAATATCGCCCTTTACTAAAGAAACGCTTTCTCTGTTAAGCAAAAATAATATCGCCTATACGGTAGCAACAGGGCGCTCTATGCTTTCGGCGCAGGGCATCATAGATGGGCATGATTTTGGCTTGCCTCAAATCTACAATAATGGGGTGACAGTATGGGACCCTAAGATTCAGCAGTTTACTTTTGAGAATCTACTCAACCGCGCTGAGATTTCAACTGTGATTGATACGGCGGTTTCACAAGGGATTACTCCTTTTGTTCATGCCATCGAGAATCATCGTCATCTAATTTTTCATGCCAGAGCACGTCATGATGTAGAAAAAGAACTTATCGATAAGTACTTTTCTCGCATCAATGTAAGACTCTTGCCTTTAGAGGCGCTGCCCGCGAATAGTCAAGTTACTAACATTAGTATGATTGGTGTTGCAGCTACAATTAACGAAATGTGGCGCAAATTCAGCGCACACGAAAACTTAGTTGCTTACTCCGGGGCCGCGTTAGAAGATAAGAAATTTGTGTGGATGGATGTTCATCACTGTCGTGCTAGTAAAGGTGCGGCGGTTACCAACTTAAAGGAACAGTTAGGAGCAACCAACGTAATTTGTTTTGGCGATAGTGATAACGATCTAAGTATGTTTGCTCTTGCTGATGAAAGCTATGCTCCAGAAAATGCGAAAGCCGAAATCAAAAAGTCTGCTAGCGCCGTAATTGGGCATAATAACGAGGATGGCATAGCGTTTTTTTTGCGTGAGCGCTTCTCATTATAACTAGGCGCGAAGCGTTCGATATGTAAAGGGGCAGAATAAAAAGACAGTAGTTGTAGGGCAGGGCGTGCTACGAAAGTCGATAAAATCACACTTTTTCCTGCATAAATGTAAATCTTTCCTAAGCTGCGTATTAATCCATTTAGTCCAAACATGTGCCGTATCATGGAGAGCCTCAGACTCCTCTTTTATATGTAAGATCTGGCTAGGCCCAAACGAGGCTAAATACTTGGTAGCTCGACAATCTTCGACACACCCCTATCTCTAGGATCGGATGCTGGGCTCAATTTGTCACCATCTCGCCAGATAACTTGGATATCGCCAAACTCAAAGCTATGCGGTTCAACACGGTAACCCTTGTCAGTCAATTCCCTAATTGTATTCTCTGAAAGGGGTAGCGAAGGACTTTGAGTAATCAAATCCGGGGGCAGCAGTTGATGGTGAAAACGTGTAGCAGCAACTGCCTCCAATGGGCTCATACTAAAATCCAGAATATTGATAATGGCTTGAAAAACTGAGGTAAAAATTGTTGAACCCCCCGGGGTACCAATAACCATATGTGCTTCATTATCCTTGATGAGTAATGTTGGGGACATGGACGAAAGCATTCGCTTGCCAGGCTGGACTTCGTTGGCCGTATTTCCAACCACACCAAATATATTTGGGGTGCCCGGCTTCGCACTAAAGTCATCCATTTCATTATTCAAAAGGAATCCAGCGCCGGAGACGACAACCCCTGAACCATATGCCCAATTAATAGTATAGGTATTCGATACTGCATTGCCATCACCATCAATAATCGAATAGTGAGTTGTATTTGGTGATTCTAATCCAGGCGCAACATGTTCAAGTTGGGATATTTGCAGCGGATCTACTTCCATTGCACGCCGTTTAACATAAGTATCACTAATGAGTTCTGACATATCGATGTCAACGAAAGCAGGATCTCCTAGATACTCTGCTCGATCTGCGAATACCCGTTTTTCCATTTCTGCAACTAAGTGAACGTATTGGGCTGAATTATGTTCGAGGTCTTCAAACTCTTCATTTAAGTAATCTTTCATTTTTAAAAGTTGTATTACACCAAATCCACCCGAACTTGGTGGCGGTGCAGAGACCACTTCAAAATCTCGCCATTTTGCCTTGAGTGGTTCTCGCCATATTGCTTTATAGCTTTCAAGATCCTCTAGACTAATGAGCCCCTCGTCTTGATTCATCTGGGCTACTAATAACCTTGCGGTTTCACCATTGTAAAAATCCTCTTCACCTTGTTCTGCGATCCTCGTAAGTGTTGCTGCCAGTTCAGCCTGCTTGAATAATTCACCCGCTTTTACTTCACCAAAGTATTGATTAAAGTTAGTACGTGTCCCAAACCAGTCAAATCGTGACTGAACATCATCAGCCAATATTTGCACAGGGACGAAGCCTTCCCTTGCCAACTTAATCGCTGGTTGTAAAAGCTGGTTCCAAGGCAATTTCCCAAATCGTTGATGTGCCGCCCAAAAGCCAGCAACTGTACCGGGAACACCTGCAGCGCGCGCACCAATTAAAGTAGAGTTTTCGATAACATCCCCTTGCTCGTTAAGGAACATATCTCTGTGTGCCGCCAGCGGTGCCGTTTCACGATAATCAAGAAAGTAGGGTTTACCCTCCATATGAATTAGCATAAACCCGCCGCCGCCAATGTTGCCAGCGTCCAAATAGGTGACAGCAAGTGCGAAGCCCGTTGCTACAGCAGCATCTACAGCATTGCCTCCAGCCACGAGTATTTCTTCGGTGACCCTGGCTGCGTATTCGTCGGGAATCGCGATTGCGGCTTCTTTGACAGGATTCGCATCACGATACGGAGTAACTTCCCCTTGATCCGTGCAGGCTGCCAGAGGAAGTATTGCGAGGACAAAACATAGTCGTAATAAATATTTCATGGCACGGATACCGAGCGGGTGAATGAATCAATTAATATAGTGCGTTTTTGACCCTTGTTTCAAGATAGAGTTGAAATAGGGAAAATTAATTTCGAGCTAGTTCTACTATTCATTTCAATAATAAAGATGTTCCTATTTACCCTCTGCCTGGAGCTAAAAATAATGTTCAAATAGTTTAATCTTTGGAGGGTAATTCCTTGATATAGATATCCTGTTTTGAATAAGGGATTTCCACGTTGTTATCTCTGAACTGGTGATAGATTTTTGTATTGAGTATGTCCACTACTCTTCCTCGTAACATGGGCTTCTCAATCCACACGAGTAGTTCAAAATCTAGGCTTGATGCACCAAATACCCTGAAGCGCACCCTGGGCTCAGGATCGACGCAAACAGTTTCCTCTGCAATGGCGATATTGACTAGAATGTTTCTAACAAGATCGATGTCGCTGCCGTAAGCAACACCAACTGCTATCGCGCAGCGGAACTTCTCGTGAGGGCCCCCGGATTCGTTGATAATTTTGGTATTACCCATAACAGAGTTGGGAATGGTAATTTCCACGTCTCCGCGGGTTAGCATGCGAGTGGAACGAATACCGATATGGGTGATTTCACCTCTCTCCAAAGTATCCAGAACAACATAATCCCCAATTTTGTAAGGAGCGTCTGCCATGATGAAGACGCCAGAGAATAGATTCGCAAGTGTGTCTTTGGCAGCGAAGCCGACGGCAATACCTACAATGCCTGCGGATGCTAGCCAGGCTGTCATATCTATATGCCATGCGGAGAAAATAAAATAAACCGCCATAACCACAATGAATATGTTAATCAGGTTCAAGAACAAAGGCAGCGTTTGATTGTGAACAGCCTTAACTCTATTCTCATTTCGAGCTATTGCAGTCAGCATGATCCGATTGCTTTTCAGCAGAAAAGTTACCCAGATTACAATTGCAAAAGTTTGAATCGTTGAAAAAGAAATTCCGAGGTAAGGCTCCGTTGGAGCAAGAATTAGTACGGAGCCAGAAAGTCCTACTAACAAAATGCTATTGAATAGGGGGCCTTGTAGTAGGTCGAATAGATGGTCATCGACTAAGAGGTTGGTCTTGGAAGCCAGCTTCTTCAAATTGGTGATGATAATGTTATTAAAAACCCACCCAGCCGCTATGCCTAGAATGAGAGGAATCAATGCTTGTAGATAAACGTTTTCGCCCACCAGCGATAGCAATGGAGCGAGCAATGTAGAAGCTTCTTCGTTCATTCTTTTCGACCCTTTTTGTTGTGCCTAGATTGTCTCACCAAATTACTGCTATGAGGCATCTTACTGAGTAGTATCAGCGTAGCCAAATAACAATTCAATGCTTGTGTATATACAACATCCCAAAAAACATTGGCAGTTTTCGGAAAATTGGACAACCCCATGGATGGGAGAGTCAATAATATGACAGTTTGTCTGATTCGGGTGTGTAGCAAGCTGCTAGCGCAGTGTCTGGAACCATCTACCCTCGTCGATATTTTAGTCTATGACACGATAGCCAGATGGGGTGTATTCAATAGAGCTGGGGAAGTCTAATTCCTCGATTTTTGAATGGCCCACAAAGACTGCATCATCAGCCGCCCTACCTGAGAGATAACTCCGCATAAAACCACTTTCGGATTCACGGTCGGGTAGCTGACCTGTAAGAGCCATGCGGACTATTTTGGCGACTTCTTCCGGACTCTCGCGCTGAGGATAGTGGGCCGCTGTTGGTAGTACCCAAAAGCTACTCTGAGCCTCTCGGTCATTTAGGTAGGTATCCCACACATGGTGGGAAATACGAACGGGATTCACGCTATCGCCTAATCCCCAAAGATAAGCCACGGGCACTGGGCTGCGTGGTAAATTCTCCAGCCAGCGCACTTCGTTTGCCTGGCGTTCCAACAAATAGCGGCCAACATAGATCAGGGAAATATTGCCCTGGTTGAACGCGAAGATGTCGGAGTAGGCAAGCGATTGTGGCTCGCCTTCGGTGCGCCGTGTTTGCGCTGCACGTGATGCAAGCATCTGCGCGGCGGTATCGGGATCGAGCATCCTCATTTGACCGGTCCCCAGATTGGCCAATGGGAGAAACATGCCACTGTTGGATAGGAAGTGATAGTTAACCGTATAGCCCGGATTGGGGCTATCTAGGTAATTGCCTAGAAAAGCTAGACCTATACTCACGCCGCGATCATGAGTATAGAGCGCAAAATCTTCGAACCCAACTACTTCGCGAACGAAATGATCAACGATCTCTGCATTCTCTGCCAACATGTAGTTGTAGCCATCAAGCGGCTTGTCAGAGAAGCCTGACCCGGGAAAATCCAGCGCGGCAATATGATATTCGTCTTCAAGAAAGGGAATCATCTTGTAATAGTCGAAACTGGAATTAGGGAAGCCATGGATCAACACTAACTTCGGTTTAGTTTCGTCTCCCCAGGTCCTGTAGAAAACATTTACCTTAGCGTCGTTATTGTCTTCAGTGGTAGATGTCCACTCGAAATAATCTCCACCCTGATACCAGTCCCGTGACAGCTCAGAATAGAAAACAAAATCATCATCCTGTGCTATCAATGACTGGGAGCTAAACAACATAAGTAACAGAAGAGAAATCTTTCTTGTTAAAGTCATGATTTGATCCTAAAGTTCTGAATTAATTGTTTGCAGAGTTAGATTAGCGATCGGCCAAGCGTCCAGAACCGCCTAGTTCATAATAGACGACTGGAACAAAATCCACCGGGCCCCAACCAGGGTCATCGGTCCATTGCGCATCATAGGCGGCAGTCGGTTGTGCCGCCATCACCTCGTCCAATTTTTTCCCTTCTCGGATCAAGCTGAGAACTTGACCTTGGATGTCGAGAATCATGTCACGAAATTCTATTAATTCGTTTCGACCAACGACTTCGAGGCCATGACCCGGTATAACTTTTGTGTCTGGGCCGGCTAAATCGATAGCCTGATCTATTGCCGCAATTGTGCCTCTTAGGGTGCCGCCGTTGTAGATATCGATAATGGGGTAGCTAGTGGTGCGGTACACATCGCCAAGATGGAGCACGTCGGATTCTGCAAAGTAGACGAAGCTATCTCCATCTGTATGGGCCGGAGGTGCCAAAAAAGCGCGTACCTCTTCGCCATTGAGATAGAAGCTCATGGTGTCGTTGAAGGTTATTAGCGGTCTAGCTGCAGCAGGTTGCTGAGGAGCGTAACTGCCCCCAGCCCTTGGGAAGCGGCTTCTTTCCTCGAAAAATCGCAGGCGCGTGTTGTCATGAGCAAAGATCAGTACGCCCATGTCTGCCAGATTCTCATTACCACCTACGTGATCAATATGAATATGGGTATTGACCAGAAACCGAATTTCTTCGTCGCTCACCTGTTTCACGGCTGCTACTAGTCTGTCCGTAAGTGGTGCGAACAGGGAGTCCACCAAGAGTACACCGTCGGGACCAACTTGAACGCCGATGTTACCGCCGCCCCCTGGGCGCTGGACCATGTAAACGTTACCAGCTACAGGCGTTATGGAAAGTTCCACCCCGGCAAACCCCCCCTGGCTATAAGAGAGGCTGGTGGTAGCTGATAACCCCAGAGCAGTTACAGTGAATAGTAGTATTTTGCGGAGCTTGTTCATCGTCCCTTTCATCCTTATCTGTTTGTTTTGAACAGTGCTAATCTATCGAGTCGGCAGCGATAATTCAACTTGATCACAATGAATCCTGAATTTGAAGGATCACCTAGGATCGCTAACAGTATTTTTATTCTAGTCTGACCCCATTTACTTTTTATATTTCTGTCAAATCCAGTGTCATATTGTTCAAAGTCTAAAACTTTCTCGAGCGAGGTGGTAAGATTTCAAGAATTCATAGATATTACTCAAATTTGAAATTATGCTGAATAATCTAATGCGCAATCATTTTTGGACCAACAAGCCAGTTATTACGCGTGCTCTAAATGCTCGTAGAAGAGTAGCTCTATTATTGGCGCGTTCTAGCTTTCTAATTGTCCTAGCTACCCTCGTGGGTTGTGTGGCCGACGCCACAGTCTTTGTCGAATCAACAAACCAAAATAGCCGAATCGAATTCATTGTTATTCACGCCACTTCGGAAAATTTTTCGGAGTCGCTTAGACTGCTAACTACCCGAACCAGTAATCCTGTCAGCTCTCACTACCTTGTTCCAGAATTGAATGATCCCTCGTACCCTTTTTATTCACTGCGCGTGCATTCTCTAGTGCCTGAACATCGAAGGGCATGGCATGCCGGAGTGAGTTATTGGGGTGAAGAAGTTGGATTGAATGATCGGTCAATCGGCATCGAAGTGGTCAACGAATTCAAGTGCTCTGGAACCCAGGTGCCTGTTTCGGAAATTCAGTTAGACGAAGTGGAATGTGATTTCCCTTCCTACTCCGATGAGCAAATCGAATTGCTTGTCGGTTTACTCAATTCAATTTTGAGTAGATACCCAAACATTAATCCCATCGACATTGTTGGCCACTCTGATATCGCTATCATGAGAAAGTCCGACCCCGGCCCTTCGTTTCCCTGGGAAGTTCTCTATGAACAGGGCATTGGAGCATGGCCAGACGGGTTGCTTAAAGAGAAGCATCGGTTACAGTTTTCTGGCGCGCTGCCTTGTGCAACAAAAATTCAAGAAGCACTGTTGGCATTGGGTTACCAGATTAAAATCACCGGCGAGCTAGACTCGCAGTCGACATTTGCCTTGCGAGCTTTCCAACTGCATTTCAGGCCAGCTGATTATTCGGGCGAAGTTGATGTTGAGACAGTGGCTATATTGTGGGCGCTGTTGGAGCAATACAGACCAAGGGAATCTGCAAACTTGTAGCCATGAGAATTTGAATATTGGTTGTATTTCTAGCGGTTCTCTCAGACCCTAATTGAGGAAAGACTTCTTACTTCTTTATCTCTGTCTGGTGGCAGTGGCGCAAGAAGAAAATATTTCTGTACGAACTTCTACTCCTTTTTCTGCCAGTCGCTCCTGGTCTGTACATGACACATTCGTATGTCTTAACTCGACAACATCTCCAGCCCCAATGCCTGGGTTTTCAAACAGTGCCTGTATATTGCTTAATTCTGGATTAAAACGCAGATCAAGCTGCATCAGGTTTGTTAGGCCGCTAAGCGGCGTGATATCAGTTATATCGTTGCCAGTAAGTTCGAGGTACTCGAGCGTAGCGAGCCCCCGCAAGGGACTGAGATCAGTGAATGAATTTGCTGCTAGTCGCAATTCAATCAGAGAGGTCAAGCCACTCAATGGTGTCAGGTCGCTAATATCCTGAGTATGAATATTAAGGTCCACTAGTTTGGTAAGTTTTGCCAACGGGCTTATGTCGGTTACGGCATTGGTAAATAGTAAGCCTGTCGCTCCCATATGGGTTCTGGGGTTTTGTCCCCCGATGAAGTCGCCGTGACGGTGCATTCGAAGCACTCTCAATTCAGTAAGCTCACTCAGTGGGCTGATATCAGTCAAGGGATTCTCGGCAACACGCAACCTGACCAGCTTGGTCAACTCACGTAATGGGCGGATGTCAGAAATCCAATTTGTATGGAGGTTTAGATTCACCAGTTCGGTCAGCCCAGCCAGCGGGCTAATGTCAGAGAGGCCTCGATTCCTGAGAGCGAGGTCGGTTAATCCTGTGAGATTCTGTATTCCCGAAAGATCATGAAATAGGTGCTCGGGATCTTGCCATTCAGGAGACCCTGAAACTGATCTTCTCGCACCTGCACCGGAGGCATTCAGCGTCGTCAATTGCGCGGCTTGATAACAGCTGAGGCTATCTTGTGGTCCCAGTGACAAAGCCTCATGCACTTCTCTCTCTAGAACTGTATCGGCAAAGGTCACAATGGAAGAAGCAGAGTGATCCCGACAGTTGTCAGAGGGCTGCAGAACTTGCTGGGCCGGAGCCCCGGAACAGAGAACAAGCGAGAGAGCGGTTAAAGACAATCTTATAGTGAGGTTTTTCATAGTAAGGTTCCTCTGCTAGACACGGTCAAAGTTAACCCCTACAGGAAGACGTGTCTATATATGATGCCCAGTGGGGGAATGGGGCCATCGACACGGAAATTTTGGGTAGGCTGTGCGAAGAAGTGTGCTATGAGCTTTGTATAAATCCAAGTCAACTTACTCTGGCCCTATTTATTCTAAACTGACTTCTATCGCAGCACATGTCGCTCTAACATCTGTCGTCTAACCACCGCGCCGTAAACATTTCCGTTAGCATCCACGCCAACACCCTCGGCACCTGAATGATCGTCCCGCAGTGGTTCCATGTCTTCGATGAATTCAGTCACTGTGCCATCAATGGCTGAGCCGATGCGAATACCCTTTTTTATTCCCACCAATTCACCCGCACCGGTGTCGGGTCCGGATTCTGAGTCGGCCACATAAATTTTGTCATCCGGGGTAATGAAAATACCGCTGGGGCGACCGAACTGTCTCCATTCGTCGATAAAAGCGCCTTCCTGACTAAAAATTTGAATGCGATTATTTTCTCTATCGCCAACAAACAAACGCCCTTGAGAATCCATGGCTATGCTATGGGGTTCGCTGAGCTCTCCTTGCCCTGATCCTTTGCTTCCCCATTGGTTAATGAATCTTCCCTCAGATGAATAATGCACAATTCGATTATTCATACCGCCCCGATGGCTTTCAGCAACGAAGATATCCCCATCTTCAGGATCAATAACAACGTCATTCGGGTTGAAGAGTAGCTCAGGCGTTGATCCGCCTCGCGCTTGCAGCCCGAGTGTCAGCAAAACCTCACCGTCGGAGCTGAACTTGAAAACCTGATGCCCGATAGTGTCGTTACTGCGCGCGTCCGTGACCCAAAGATTTCCTTCATAGTCCACTGTGGCACCATGGGGAAAAACAAACAGTCCTGCACCAAAAGAGTCCAGTAAATTTCCGTCATAGTCATATTTGAGAATTGGTGGTTCGCTGCGACCAGCACAGGAGTTGTCAATGCAGCGGTGTATAACATAGATGAACTGACCATCGGGAGAAGGTTCCACGGCGGTAACTGCCGCCCATTTCGCGCCTTCGGGTAATTCGCCCCAACTCCGCTGTGTCTCATAGGGCTGAGGCAGATCATTGCGCACGCCGTGGGCTGTTCCTGCCGTCGATGGGGATTGAGCGTGGATGTGTATTCCCACATCTGCAATAAATAACAATACCAAGAAGAGACCGAGAGTTTTCATAGTAATTTTGAGCAGTTTCCGTAATTCGTTTGAAAGAACCTGACCTGAATAGTGGCTCTGTTCAATATACTATATAAAAAAATTGTGCCCAAGGACGGAATAATTCGTTAGGAGCGAAATAGCACAGCTTAAAGCTGGCCAAAGGCCGAGTGCATGGATGTACGAGTGAATAACCCAAACAGCCTGAGGGTTATTTGTTCCCTAGGCGCTCGTTGCAAACTGTTGTCGCAGTTAGTCGCACCATCGACACGGGACCTTTCAGTAGAACGGGCACGATCACTGTTTAATACCAAGTTGCTAAAAGACGCAAATCCGAGCGTGCCAAGAAGTGTGTTAAAAATACGGGTATTATTCGGTGTTTTTAGCTGTAATTCCTAGTCCAATTGTGGCCCGTAATTACCCTTTTTATTGGGCTAACGCCTTGAGGTAATGCTTTAGCGTTTCGTTAGCTGCATCCTTGTTGGTTTCATTTTTGCTAACGTCTGCTTCCGATTGAGCTCATAGCCAATAGCGATGTATAGACATTAAAACTACTGGATATTTACTCTGACCTCCATAATCGATTGGACCCTAATAGATAGTTGGCTGAATAAAGTTGTAATACACGCTACCCACCCAATAAGTGTTCAGGGATTTCCACTCCCTTTTCTTTATAGTAGCGGAGTGCCCCTTTATGTAGCGGTACGGGAATGCCTTTCAGTGCCGCTTCAATGGCCATCGATTTAGTAGCGCTATGAATCTCCTGTAATGTAGCTAGGTTGTCCCATAACAATTTTGTCATGTTGTAGACAACTTCTTCTGAAACGTCATCTCGAACTACAAAAACATTGGAACTGTAGGCCGTTGTGACTGGCTTTTCCTGGCGCGGATACGTCCCCGGCTGCAATTCATAGAAATCCCACAATGGAAAATTTCGATTGATAGCTGTCATTTCATCTTCGGAAAACGCTAGGATGGTCATGCGCTCGCCTAGTAGTGCGTAAGCACGAGCTATGGCCGTTACTGGTGGGCCTGCGGGCACATTCATGCCGACAATATTGCCGTCTTGCAGGGCGTTGGTAGACGGGCCGTAGCCCAAGTAAGCAATAGACAGATCCTCAGTGTAATCGATTCCAAGCGCATCGAAAATGTAGAGGCCGGTGTGCTCGGCTCCTGAATTGCGCATACCGATGGAATACCGTTCGCCTTCCAGTTTCGCAAGATCGGAAACAGTACCATCGATAACTAAATCGGAACGTAGTACGAAGTGTTCCACATTGGGCCACATCGCGCTGATGCTGCGAATATGGGGTTGGGGAGTGCTAATTGGCCCAACGCCATCGTGGGCCCAAGCTGCAAAGATGCCCAGTATCAGTCCAAACTGCGCCTGATTATCCCGCAGTAGTTTGATGTTTTCCATCGAGCCAGCTGAACTTATTGCGGTCAATGAAAAACTTTCCTCGCCCTTTGCTGAAACTAAAGTCGAAAGGGCAACCCCCACCGGGTAAAACGTTCCGCCAGTTGTGCCCGTTGTCAGCACGTAAGTGCGCTGGTCATCCGCTCCATCGGAACAGGCGCTGAGAAGGCAGGCTAGCAGTACACCAACGGTTGAGAATCGCGACAAGGAGTCCTCCCACAATATATTTCGGTTCTATAATAATTGGGTGTCAGAGTAAAAGTACAGGAATCAATGGGGTCAGAGTACTTTGATCGAGTGTCAAATCAAAAAATAGCGGTTCGGGGCGGAAGAATTCAAACAGGCTTAGGCCGGTTTGTCCCCTACGGGCTTCGCGCTTTCGCGCTCGTTGTAAACTGCTTCGCAGTTAGTCGAACCATCGACACGAGGATTTTCAGCAGACTGCTTCAACAAATTTATAATAAAATCAATAAGTTAAAAATCCGTAAACAGAGTGTGCTAAGAAGTGTGCTATGAATTTCTAGTAAATGTACCCTAAAACTACTGTAGCTTTATTCTGCCCCTTGATTAACCAACCCTCCGAAACCCCTTGCTGCTATAATGAGCGCTGCTCCCTCTACGACAATCTACCGAGCGTCTATGCCATTTTTAAAACTTGGATTATGTAATCCTATTGTACAAGCGATTGAAGAATTGGGTTATACAACTCCTACCCCGATTCAGAAACAAGCCATCCCCATAATTATTTCTGGTAAAGACCTCATTGCCACCGCTCAAACGGGGACAGGTAAAACCGCCGCGTTTGTCCTACCGCTATTAACCTTATTTAACAAAGAGCGTTGCTTGCGAGGTAAACGTATACGCGCCCTTATCCTGACTCCTACACGGGAATTAGCGGTGCAGGTTGCTGCGAATATTGCTGAGTACAGCAGGTATTTAAACCTAAGTTCTATGGCTGTTTATGGCGGTGTTGATAGCGAACCACAACAGCAGCGTTTAATTAAAGGCATTGATATTTTAGTAGCCACTCCGGGCAGATTGCTGGATTTGGCTCATCAGCGTGCGCTGCATTTTGATGAGCTTGAAGTGCTGGTGTTAGATGAAGCAGACCGTATGGTGGATATGGATTTTGGTGATGATATCAAGAAAATCATTGAGCGCTTACCTGCAGACCGTCAAAACCTATTGTTCTCGGCTACCGTGAACAATGGCGTTCGCATCTTTGCCGATTATTTTTCAGCCAGCAAAATGGGTCGGCCCGCTGTTGAGATATCGATTTCACCAAAAGCCACAACGGCACCCAATATTTACCAGTGGTTAATCACCATAGATAAAGACACAAAGTCTGCCTTGCTGAGTCATTTAATTAACGAGCAGAAGTGGGATCAGGCGTTAATTTTTATCGAGAAGAAACACTCTGCTGCCAAACTGGTGGCTCAACTTGCAAAACGCGGTATTGAAGCAGATGCCATTCACGGTGATAAAAGCCAGGCAATGCGTGAAAAGATTTTAGCTGATTTTAAGTCTGGAAAACTAAAATACTTAATTGCCACAGGCGTTGCCGCCCGCGGTATAGATATTGGTGAGCTGAGTCGCGTTGTTAATTATGACCTGCCCTTTAAACCTGAAGAATACATTCACCGTATTGGCCGAACGGGTCGTGCTGGCGCTTCAGGAGAAGCCATATCGTTTGTGGCGATGGGCGATTTTAAAAATTTATGCGCCATTGAAAGCCGTTTAAACCATATCATCAACCGGAAAGAGATCGAAGGCTTTCCGGTTAGAAAAGTCGTTCCCGTTTCAATTTTAAATTATGTTCGCAAGAGCAAGAGCAAGAGCAAGAGCAAGAGCAAGAGCAAGCGGTAGCGGCAACTCAAACCAGTAGCGTGTTACTTCTTCTCTTCTATTTTAGCTTTTAAGTCGGCAAACGGTTTAAAGGTTGCGGCTTTAACTTCAGTGTCTGTGGGGATGGTTCATTACATTAATACCCTTCAATGGTGTGCGCTAAAAGGAACTACTGGGAACACTCACAACTTAACTGCTTAACAATTTAAGGTTGTGAAAAGTGTAGCGGTGAGACAGGCAATTAGGAGTTGACGACTCGGGACGGAAGAATCCAAACAGGCTTAGGCCTGTTTGTCCCCTGAGGGGTTCGCGCTGGTGCGCTCGTTGCAAATTGCTGGCGCAATTAGTCGAACCATCGATACGAGGATTTTTAGTCCTCTGCTCCAGCACTATTTGGAAAAGCTCTCCTAACCGATAACAAACCTAAATGCCCTTCTATTTTCATTGGCTGGCAATGCAACAAAACTTAGGAAAGTTACTTGCTGACCTGTGCTGCTAGCACCTTGAGTCGTTCCGACCACTGCTGCTTTATCTCGTCGCCATAGAGTTCTAGGGTTTGGTCAATCTGCATCGTCAATCTGAGTTTCGTTTTCCCATCTTGAGTGTCGAGGCTTAAGTTGATCTTGCTCTTGTGAGAATTCTTCTTCGCAGCCTCGCGCCAGGTAAAACTCAGCCGTTTCGGCCTATCTATTTTTAAGTATTCGCCATCTTGCAAGAATTCCTTGCCATTGCGGGTGATGTGATAGCTATAGGATCCGCCTGGGCGAACTTCGTTCTGTAGGTCGACTACTTTCTCATTACCAATATGACCGCCGAACATCCAGCTGCCTACAAAGGTAGGTATCAGCCAGCGATCGAAGATTTTTTCTGCAGGTGCAGCTACAGTTCTGCTTAGTGAGACACTAAACGTCTTGAATTTCGCCCCAGGCAATTCTTCTGCGGCGCTATCGTCTTCAAACATGGAAAGCTGGTCGATGCTCATTGGTTGGCTACAAGTTAGAGTTGGATGGCATGAGATGCATGGGCAGCGCTTGACGGCGAGAAGCAGTCTTTTGCCCATAGTTCGATGTTAGATAATCGAGGATCGAGCCTTCGACTTCGAGGTCAAGCTCGCCAAGTCCTTGCGAACTCTGCATCCATTCGATGCGACTCTTCCAGACGTCTCGGTTGCCTGAATTCTGAACGATGATTAGGCTTGAGTGGCATTCGGTGCAATTGTCGCGGACTAACTCCCAGCCTTCTTCTTGAACCAATTCGCCTGCCGCCACACTTTCCTGCGCAGTTGAGCTTGCAGTCGTAAACAGTAGTGGCAGTGACAACGTGATCAAAGTCAGCCAGATTAATTTCATTCTATTCGTCATGATTTCTAATTCCAATAGCGCAAATCGATGAGCCTAAATTACACGACCTGTACGGCGACCCTATGACAGGCGTTATTCAAATAGCCGCGAGGATTCCAGCCTGGTACGACCATGGGCTGTGAGCGACCCTGAACATCCATCGCTCTAGCCCACACTTCAAAGTAGCCGGGCTCAGGGAATTGTGCCCAAGTCTCCCAGTTCTGCCATGCCAATCTATTGGCTGGGCCTGCTAGTGCCGACGGCAGCCATGTGGCGCCGAAGTCGATCGAGATAAAGACGCCGACTACCTGATCGTCGCCCGCCCAGGCGTGACCGCGTACAGTCATTCGATCTCTTATATCGTGAGTAGTGCCCGACTCCGGGAAAGTAATGAGTGACTTAACCGGCATCGATTCGATGACGCGCATGTCTTCATTCGGTACACGTGTACCAGGCGCGACCGGTGCGGCAGGGACTGAATAAGAAGGTGGAGACATTTTTTCGCCATCGTGGACTTTATCGCGAATATCGATTCGGTTTAACCACTTCCCTGAAACAGAAGCTGGCCAGCCAGCGCAGACCAGGCGCAGTGGATAGCCATTCTGCAAAGGTAAGTCCTCGCCATTCATGGACCAGGCGATGAGTGATTCTCGCTCTAGCGCCTTAGCGATGGGCACGCCACGAGATATCGATTCGCGGTCAGGGTCTCCACTAAGATGCGTGTCGGCCCCGTAGTAGCCAATGTATTGAGCATCGGCGAGTACGCCGCAGTAATTAAGTACGTCGCGCAGTCTCACGCCTGTGAAGGTAGGACAGCCGATGGCGCCGGTAGTCCATTGATTACCACTCGCGCCTGGCACAAATTCGGCGCGCCCGTTGCCGCCACATTCTAGCTGCAGCTGTAATGTAACTGTTTCGAAGCGTTCTTTAAGCTCGGCTATGGTGAAAGTCACAGCGCGATCAGCCGATTCGCCGCCAATTTCTAATTGCCATGTATCGGGATCAACTGCCTCTGGAGCTACCCCATTGTTGCGAACGAACATGCGATTATTCGGTGTAACATCGTCATCTAGTAAATGTGCAGGAGTCTCGGCGTTGATAGGTCGATCGTTGAGCACGATGAGGCCGTCTTTGCCGGGTATCTGCAGAGTGGAACTCTCGGCGGCAAAGGCCGCTGGAATTAGACCAGCAGGCATGAATCGAGAGAAGGGTATAGTCATGCCAAGCGCGGTAGTCATAGCAACGAGGCCGCTTTTCTTCAGGAAGCCACGCCGCGTTAGCGGATCACTTTCGCGGCCCCATAGCATTCGATCCGCCGCTATTGGGTCTTTGCTATAGAGTTCATGTATGCCCTGTTTTTGCTTTTTACTCATAAGAAATCTCTTCTGTTGTTCGTCAGCATTTAATCGGATTGCTCAGCTTCGTCTAGTCGTGCACCGGCAAGCACTCCCGGAAGCGAATAGTTGCCCTCATGGCAGGCATACTCATAGAGGATATCGTCGGTCAGGTTCATTGGCATCTCGGCGGAGAAGGATTGGACGAAGGTGTCCGGATCTTCTGCGGTGAAACTGTAGTTCATTACATTATCAGACACGCGTGTGAAGCGTTCGGTGATGCGAAAGTTTTCTGTCGCGTTTCGAAATTTTTGACTAGGGTTTAATCTGCTCGTTTCGACTACAAGCGTATCACCTTCCCAATGAGCAACTGAGTCTCCCATCCAAGGGCGAAATGCACCTGGCAGCGGGTCGGCATTGATACGAATAATGCGTGCGTCATGAACCATCTCCACCAGAATCATCACATAGCCTGGTGACTGCACGATCTGATAGTGATTGTTATACAAAATAGGTAGCATGGGAGGCCCGCTACTAGAGCCAAACGACATTAGACAGCGCTCAGCTAGGGGGCGGCTCTCGGGTCCTGCAAAGGCGCCGCGCGATTCACGTAGTTCAGCAGCAACGCGCAATCGTTCTTGCGCCTGCTGTGTATAGGCAGGCATACGACCATTGGGCGGATCTATTAGCAAGGAGCTGCGAAATTCACCGTTATAGCGTGCAACTTGAGTACCGTCGTCAAACCAAAAGTTGTTGTAACTATCGGTGAGCTCGATGCGGTCCTTCACAGGAGGTATGCGATCTGGATCGCTAGGCTGGTCCTGCTCTGTAGTGTAGTCGGCCACGGCCTGTTCTAGCTGCATTGCTTCTTCGGGGTTTAGTACCAGCTTGTCGCCAAATTTTTCGGGGCGAGAAAAAGGGGTTATCGTGTTGCTAGTCCACATGCCCTGCAGGTCAGGGGCCCCGTCTACCGTTGTGGCTACTACATAGTCTGAGTCCTGAGCGTTTGCGCTAAATACAAGCAGCCAGAATAGGGAGATAGCTGAAGAGGCCAGCAACAGTGTTCGTGGCAATCTGGCCGGGCTAAACAGAGAAGTCGAATTGAATGCTGTTTTCATTTTTATAGCTCTCTAGTCGGGTTTTATTAGAAGGTAGGCTGCAGTAAATAGATCGCTTATGTGACGCTGAGGTTACCAAAAATGCTTAGTCAACTCCATGCGATTCATGGCTTTTGTGCTCCCTTTTGAAGTCAGTACTCGACGAAGGGTTTTACAGGGGCTTAGTAAGCTTCAGCAGGAACCGGTCGGTGCTGCGGTTGAGCCGCGGGTCGAATATGCTGCGGCTATGGTCGTCCGTGGAGACTCGCAATGCTTCGCTGGCCTCAACCTCAAAGCCAGCCTGCCCAGCTAGCTCCACAGCCTGTTGAATCTCCATTCGGTGCAGGTCTCGATTGTCTGCCCCGACTACACCGACATGATCGGTAATGCCCAGTACGCCTCCAGGTTTCAGCAAGAGCCTAAGCTGTTGAAGCATTTGAATTGCGCGTTCGGGGCTGGGATTGTAATAGTCATGCAATGTCTGCGCTACGATAATCAGATCCACGGAGTTCTCTGCCAAGCCGATTTCCTTGAGTGGCCTTACGATTTGGACAACATTGCGTAGATTGCCTCGTTCTATCTTGGCATTAAGCGCCTCGCCCTGAGAAATATTTTGGCGGTCTTCCACGAAGCGTAAACCCCGTTCTGTATTCTGCGCATACACCGTTCCATGTTCACCTACGGCTTTGGAGAGGATGAAGGTGTAGTAGCCTCCAGCTGCATACAGGTCCAATACCGTCATGCCTATCTGGATGCCAAGAAATTCAAGAACCTGAACTGGCTTTCGAGCGCTGTCTCGCGCGAAGTCGGTAACCTCTCTATCGGGGCCCGATAAGGCCACTTCGAGTGCTCGTGCATCGAGGCCCTGTCCTAGGCAAACCGACGCACACAGGATCGACAAGAAGGCAGCGGAATAAGTGAACGATGAGCTCAATGAAACAGGAGAGCGTATTCTCTTCATGTTGAGATCCTAGGATGTATCATCGTGAGCGGTTGTTAATACAGAGAATACCAGACTGGACGAATCCATCACTTCTTTTCCTAACTTAACAAAATCCTTGAGAAGTTGATTCGCAATGAAGTGATTCCGCAGGGTGCTACAATGAAAAATCGACTCAGGATGAAGGCCTGATCCTATTTCTAGAAAACGATTAAAGAGAGCGCGAAATGCAAAGTAAGCTAATGATTCGAAATTTATCAGTGCTAACCCTACTTTGTGTGACTCCGCTTGCGTTAGCTCAGTCCGATTCGAGGCCGCGGGCCCGTGAGGCGGGTGTTGTGGTGGGTGTATTCCAGACCGGAGAATTTAACGCGATCACTGATGTTGAAGGTGTGAGAGTGGGGCATACGACTCTTATTGAAGGTGATGATATTCGCACGGGCGTAACGGCAATCATCCCGGCGCCAGGAAACCTTTATACCCATCCCATTCCAGCTTGGATTTATACAGGAAACGGCTATGGAAAAATGGTTGGCGAGACTCAGGTGCGCGAGTTTGGTGAAATAGAAACACCGATTCTTTTGACCTGCACGTTGTGTGTATGGAGCGTGGCGAATGCGCTTAAACAATGGATGTACGAGCAGCCCGGAATGGGTGAGCACACGCTGAATCCTATAGTAGGAGAAACTAACGATGCTCGCGTGAATAATATGTGGGCCGACCCAATCCAAAAGGAAGAAGTCTACGCCGCGTTGAATAGCGCAAGCGCAGGCCCTGTTCAAGAGGGCAGTGTTGGTGCAGGCACGGGTACACAAGCCTTTGGTTGGAAGGGCGGTATCGGCACTAGCTCCAGGGTGCTTCCTCCAGAATTAGGTGGCTATACCGTCGGCGTATTGGTGCAGACAAATTACGGTGGAGCGTTGTCAATTAATGGCGCACCGGTAGGGCGAGAATTGGGCAGTTATGCGTATCGCGATTTCTTAGAGCCAGTTGCGGACGCAGATAAAGAAGACGGATCGATCATGATGGTTGTTGCGACAGATGCACCGCTCACTGCGCGCAATCTTGATCGAGTTGCTAGGCGCGCCATGATGGGGTTGGCGCGAACAGGCTCCTTTGCCAGTAATGGTTCGGGAGACTATGTCATTGCGTTTTCAACTAATCCGAATGTACGTAAGCCTCGAGTTAGCGAAGTGCCAGTTTCGGTTGATGTGTTAGTAAACGAATCGATGACACCGCTGTTCGCAGCTACAGCTGAGGCTACTGAGGAGGCGATCTACAATGCTATCTTCAAGGCGACGACTATAAGCAGTTCGCGCGGAGAACTGCGTGCAATTCCACTAGAAGATTTGATGCGTGTTCTTGAGAAGTATCAGTCGTTGAATTGGGATCAAACGATAGGAAGATGATTCCTAGCACTGCGCTAGGAGCTGATCCCGGTGCCTCTTGCCATCAGCAGCGCCAGCACAGGGATTAACACTAGTAGTACTAGCTGAAACTTCAATAATACTCTCAGCAGCAGAGGTACCTCGATTGCTTCTTCCTCGGACTTGCTGTGTTTGTTAAAAAATATCGCGGGTGCGATAGCGCACAAGACCATCAGAGTAAATAGGCCAAGCTTGGCATGGAAGATGG
>JAPKAI010000075.1 GCA_028825335.1 Gammaproteobacteria bacterium
CCTGGTATTGTATTAAAGCGCCACAGTCGTTCGCCCGTAGCTGGGTCATAAGCATCGATAAAGCCGCGAGTCGCGTACTCGCCACCAGATACGCCGGTGATGACCATGCCATCGACTACCAGTGGAGCACCGGTTGACGCATAACCTACTCGGTAGTCGGCTAACTCAACATCCCAAAGGATGTCGCCGTTGCGCCTATCGAACGCCAGTAGATGTGCGTCCAGCGTCACCATAAACAGGCTATTGCCGAGCATCCCGAAGCCTCTGTTAACCGGTGCGCTAGCGCCATAGGTCAGGTCGTCGGGAAGATTGCGGCGATACTGCCAGAAACGGCGACCAGTTTTTGCATCGATCGCCCAGGCGTAGTTGTTTGACCCCGTTACGTACAGCACACCATCGTCGATGAGAGGAGTCGTTTCGAAACCTCGACCTCGCGTCGTGGTGCCTGTCTGAAAGGTCCAGACCGGTCGCAGCGAGGCGACGTTCTCTGTATTTATCTGTGTTAATGGGCTATGCCGCTTGCCGCTGTAGTCACCGGAATAGGTCAGCCACCGAGATGGATCCGCAAAACCCTGTAGGATATCTGTGTAATCAGGCCCAGAATCGTCTTGTGCCAGCGCAGCTAAGGCAGGAAAAAGCAAGAAAAAGGCCAGCGCCGATGACTTTTTGACCATTCTTCTAAGAATTTGGTGACTCGCTCGGATTTGATTCATTTATACCTTCTATACTTTCTCTACTTCTGTTCCTACATTCTCAGCGCTGCTGATGAAGATAGCTTAAAATATCGTCGAGCTGAGAATCGCTCAGTTGCCCCTCAAGAAAAGCGGGCATTAGTGAATCAATGTCTCGATCTGAAGAGAGCAGCTCAGATTTTGCGAAGCCTCGCAGCCTCTGACTACTGTCCAGGATCTGAATCGAGAAGGCATCCTCGCCCTTAATGATGCCGCTCACGTCAGGGGTACTACTCGTACTGAGAATGATTGGTTTATAGCCGCGACCGATGCTGGAACTCGGTTCACGAACAGAACTGCGAAGTGCCGCCTGCGAGCGCCTCTGGGTAATACGCTCTAAATTCGGACCGAGGCTGCCGCCGCTAATACCAGCGCGATGACATTCGATGCAATGAGCGGTAAACAGGCGACCGCCATTTTCAGAATCTCCTGTGAATTCTCCAGTGGACCCTGTAACCGCTACGCTGCGTAGATAGCTCACTAACATCCAAATTTCAGTATCCGGGAAGTCATGGGGCGGCATAATGCTGCCAGGGATGCCTGCTTGGATGCGCGTGAATACTCGATTCTCGGTCATTCCCGGCTGCGTCCACATCAGTGTCAGGTCGGGCGCTTCGATGCTGCTGATACCCTTCGCATCAGCTCCATGACAGGTTGCACACTGTCCGCGAAAAATCACGCCACCCGCGCGGGCAGCTCTAGGGTCGGAAGCTAGGGGGTTGGTTTGTTGTGCCAAGGCAGTCGATGCAATCAAGAATACGGCGAAAGCCGCAAAGAACAGGGCTGGTTGCAGCGGGCTTATTCGGCCTTGATAGGAAATTGATTTTGTACTCATCGCAGTTCTTGTTATTCTATTATTCGAAATTCTTTTAGTTCAGCGAAAAGAGCCAAACTCTGTTCGGTACGCAGAATAGCACCATCCATCGCGGCCGACCATCCATGGATTTGTTGACATTGGCGGAGCATTGATTAACTCTAGTCAAACTAATATCACAACAATATCGGAGGAAAGGATGAATTACAGTCTGAATGCAAATATAAAAACCAAAGAAATGCTGACTTCAGTTTGTGCTGCCCTAGCACTTGGTGCAGTGGTTTTCGTCACCCAAATAGACAGTATTTCAGCTCAGGCAAGTAATTTCCAAGGAGGCTCACCGACGGTAAGTCAGGCTCCTGATATGACCAGCATCAGAATTCTATTTCCTGCTGGAGTAAGGTCGTCATGGCATACCCACACTTGGGGGCAACTCCTGATGATCGAAGAGGGCGTTGGCATGCATCAAACCAGAGGCGGCCCTATTTATGAGCAACTCCCTGGTGAACCTTGGTGGACAGGTCCTGATATTGAACACTGGCATGGGGCACATCCTGATATGGATGCTCACCAGCTAACTATTTATGAAGGCAGTGTAGTTTGGCTAGACCCAGTCACTGATGATCAATATAACGGCATGAGAATGCGCCCCTAGGCCGCCCTACGTAAGAGATTTTTTTAAAAGGCTTCTCATAGCATAAAGATAAAAGGCGACCCAAATAATCGGGTCGCCTTTTTTAGTGAAGAAGAGGGTTCATTAACTTGATATATCAGCATTCCCAAACCTCGCATGGTGGAATAACCAATAATCCTTAATATAGTGAGCGCAACTAGTCTCGTTGCTGGTTTACTACATAAGGGTAAGAGTCATATACTCAGCCGGCGAACAGAACCAGCTAGATACCGACTGCCATGCCATGGGGGGATGGGGTAGAAGCAAGGGGTCAATATGAAATATTCAACACTAAGAATTATCTCGATTGTCAGTGCAACTGTATTACTCGCCAGTTGCGGCAATGAAGAACCCGCCATGCCGGAGCTAAGTTTCGAAGAGGCTCTGCAAGAGCAGCTGATCCAGGCTAAATCTGGCGATGTGATTACCATACCTGCCGGTGTGCACGAAATCACCCGTAGCCTCTCGTTAAATGTCTCCGGTGTGACTATTGCCGGGACAGGTATCGATGAATCCATTCTCTCGTTTAAGAATCAGGTACAAGGAGCAGAAGGCCTTCTCATAAGTGCCAATGATTTCGTGATTCGCGATTTAGCCATCGAAGATACGATAGGCGATGCGCTAAAGATCAACCAGAGCACCAATGTACAAATACTGCGAGTAAGAACTGAGTGGACAAACGGTCCTTTGAGTACAAATGGCGCTTATGGAATCTATCCTGTGCAGTCGAACAATGTACTCATAGATGAAGCTGTAGCGATCGGCGCCTCGGACGCCGGCATCTATGTCGGTCAGTCCTCGCAGATAATCGTTCGCAATTCCCGCGCCGAATACAACGTTGCCGGTATAGAGATCGAGAATTCAACCTTCGCTGACGTTCACGACAACGTAGCTACGAATAATACTGGCGGCATTCTTGTTTTCGATCTGCCCAACCTCTCGGTTCAGGGCGGCCGTAATACTCGCGTCTATAACAATCAGATTTTCGCCAACAACACAGACAACTTCGCACCCGAAGGCAATATAGTCGCCAGCGTTCCAGCAGGCACTGGCCTAATGATCATGGCCAATGACAACATCGAGGTGTTCGAGAATAATTTCGAAGACAATAATAGCGCGAACGTACTTATCGTCAGCTATCTGATCAACGAGATACCTATTACCGACCCGAACTACGACCCATTCCCTGAAGCTATCCACCTTCATAACAACCAATACACGGGTGGCGGAGAATTCCCCGATTCCGAGCCTCTAGCATTGTTGCAGGCCGCAACTGGCCAGCCATTACCTGATATTATTTGGGATGGAATGCTCGCCGAGGGCAAGACATCCGCCGACGCGCTGTGTTTCTCTGAAGCCGCGGACACCAGCTTCGTCTCCCTCGATGCGAGTAACGGGTTCGCTCAACCTTCTTTCGATGCAGCTGTGCACGACTGTGTCCTTCCCCGCCTCACCGAGATATCCATGAGCATAAGTAGTCAATGACAGAAATTTACTTGCGCTCCGCTTTACTGAGCGTATGTTTACTACTCCTAGTGGCCTGCTCGGAGTCACCACCGGTCTTTCATGATATTGAAAGACCGGTGCGTCTCTCCGATTGGCAGTTATTCGCCGTGGGAACGAACGAACTCGTCCCAAGTGAATCCAGCGTTGTATTTCGACCCAACAATCCACTCTTCACAGATTACGCTCATAAGTTACGCACACTGTGGATACCCCAAGGGCTGAAAGCAGAGATTGTCAATGATGAGATTAACTATCCAGTAGGCAGTGTATTGAGCAAGACGTTCTACTATCCACGCGCATCAAGTACGATGCTATCAAAAGTCGCCGATAGCGGACTTCAGAAAATAAACCTGAACGAAAATCAACTCATTGAGACGCGCTTACTCGTCCGCAAATCTGATGGCTGGGATGCATTCCCCTATGTATGGAACGATGAACAGACCGAAGCCTTTCTGCGCGTTGCCGGGGCCAGCAAACAAATCTCACTACTCGATCAAGGCAGCACCCAGATAACAGACTTTACCTACTTCGTGCCGAATGAGAATCAATGTGCCGGCTGCCATACGACGGTTCATCCCGACGGTGATATGCACCCACTTGGCGCAGTGTTCAGCCAACTCAACGTGGATTCCAACGAAATTGATACCGGCAACGCATCACCTCTCGAGCAGATGGTCCAACTTGGCTGGATAAGTGATGAGGAGATTTTTCCACGTTCAAAATCTTGGCAAGACCCTTCTGCTTCCTTACAAGACCGCGCACTCGCCTATCTGAATATGCAGTGCGGGCATTGTCACAACCCGGAGGGCGCGGCCGACACGTCAGGACTCATCCTCGATAGCTCGCAGACGCTCGCCATTAATCGCGGCGTGTGCAAACCGCCAGTCGCGGCAGGTGGAGGTGCAGGTGATCTGCGCTATGCAATCGTACCCGGGCAGCCCGAGGAATCCATCTTGCTGTACAGGATGCGCTCCGATAAACCCGATGAGATGATGCCGGAGCTTGGTAGGTCGCTGATTCACAGTGGCGGTATAGAGCTTATTAGTCGCTGGATCGCAGAAATGCCCGGGGCGTGCTAACGCGCTTTGCTAGAATTACTCGATCATTCTGTAGGAAAGAATGTGTACAGCACATCATCTAAGAGCGGCCCCCAATTGTCCCAATCATGGCCCTCGTTGACTTCATGGTAAGTCAGATCGTATTCCTGAAACTTTTGACCACATCAATTCCAGCGCTAATGCTTGGATAATACTGATAAGCGTTAGCAGCACTGTAGGGAAATGCGCCTGCGCTCTCGTTCTAATTTTAATCATAGTATCGTCTTTTTTTATTTAACTGGAAAATCGAAATAGGTATTCGGGAACGGCTCGTCCTCAAGATTGAAGTGCCACCACTCCGTACGTATGGCTGCGAACCCATGTTTCGTCATCACCGCACTCAGTAAGTTTCTATTTGCGCGCGCCTGAGCGGAAATTTCTTGATAACTTGGCCAGGAAGAAGGATCGAAAAAGTCCCAGGGTGTGCCCATATCCAGCTCCTCACCAGTTTGAGAATCAATTAGCGTCAGATCGATTGAACTGCCTCTGGAATGCCCCGAACGCGCAGATATATACCCCTCATCGAACAAAATTTCTTTCGCAACAAACGGGTAGAAGACTTGCTTCATCTTATTGTCATTCAGGTCTTCGGCCCAGCGCACGAAGTGATCTACCGCTGACTGAGGACGATAGGCATCAAAGACTTTCAGACCTAGACCGAAGACGGCGAATTCATTTTGCACATTCGACAGTGCGCTAGCCGCTTCTTTCGTCATGAACACTTTTTCTTCGTGGTAGCCATCTATTACACGACCGACGAAATTATTTTCACTGAAATAGCGAAGCTCTAAATGTAGCGTCGGAATTAACTCCCGCAATTCCACAAAATAATCGGGAATTGGCTCGTCGTCATTCTGAGCTATCGCGTGCTGCCCCCCTTGCAATATGCATAATCCGAGCAGTAGCGAAAAGACGCTCTTTTTCATCACCAACCTATTGTATTTATTAACTATTATCAAAATCATAAGGGCTCGCTTCCAACGTATCGGAATAGTGTAATCCATCTAGACACTGAAAACTCTGGAAATTGTGGTATCGCCCAGAATTTCGGACTAGAATACCGACCCTTCTTCAAAGTCATTTCTTGACTAGATACCTCGTCAAACTGCCACTGGCGCTGTTGTAATTCTGGGCATACGGCGACGTCTCGATCACCACCATCTTAGTGTTAGAAATGGCACCTAATATATAAAACCGGCTATGCACATGACGCATGTGTTAATGGCTCACCAACAGTGGATACAACGATGAGCAACAAGCAAAAGACAATCGGCTTGCTAGGCGGTATGAGTTGGGAATCAACCGCCACCTATTACCGAGAACTCAACGAGGGCATCAAGGCCCAGCTGGGTGGGTTACACTCAGCTAAGATTTGCTTGGTGAGTGTAGATTTCGCGGAAATTGAGAGGTTGCAACACGTTGAGGATTGGGACGGCACCGCAGTGATTCTGTCTGAAGCTGCGTTGGCAATAGAAAAAGGCGGCGCTGACTTTCTTCTCATCTGCACCAACACGATGCACAAGGTAGCTCCACAGATCGAGAAAAATATTTCCATCCCGATCCTGCATATAGCCGATGCCACTGCTGAGCGACTGCGCGAAGACGGCATCAAGAAAGTGGGCCTACTCGGCACCCGGTTCACCATGGAACAAGATTTCTATAAAGGTCGGCTAACAGAGAAATACGGCATTGACGTGATCGTGCCAGAAGAAGCAGAACGCGAAGGTGTGCATGCGATCATCTACAATGAACTCTGTCTCGGAACCATCGACGAGAATTCACGGATCAGATACTTAAAAATAATTGAACAACTTGCAGCAAACGGGGCAGAAGCTGTAATACTAGGATGTACTGAGATCGCCCTGCTAGTACAGCAGAATCACACCGCGACTACACTTTACGACACCACTGCGATACACGCCGAGCAAGCTGTACGGCAGGCTCTGTCGAATTAGAATCTCAATAATTACTATCGGCTTGCCGACTACGGCAAAGAATTCAAGACTATGGATCCAGTAATACTAGAAACTGCCACGGTGGCAATGGCAACATTCTTCGCCACTATCGGACCGCTCGATGTGGCTGCTGTCTATGCGGGATTGACCGCAACGGAGACGCCGAAACGTCGTCGCAGCATGGCGATTCGCGGCACACTAATCGGAACTGGCATCCTAGTGCTATTTGCGCTCGTGGGCGAGTTCCTGCTTGCCGGGCTAGGCATTTCCTTGGCGGCTCTGCGCACGGGCGGCGGCATTCTGTTGTTGCTCATTGGCATCGACATGGTTTTCGCCCGCACGTCTGGCAGCACATCCACCACCGAAGAAGAAGAATTAGAGGCGATGGGCAAGCGTGACATCGCTGTCTTTCCGCTCGCTACACCACTGATCGCAGGACCCGGAGCAATGGGTTCGGTTATCCTTCTCATGGCCAATAGCGAAGGCAACCTCGTTCTTCAGGCTACCGTAGTCGCGTCATTGCTTATCATCATACTAATCACGTTCATCATGCTATTGCTGGCCTCAAGGATTCAACAGCTGTTCGGCGTGACTGGCATGCACGTAGTAACGCGAGTTTTCGGCGTCTTGCTATCTGCACTTGCTGTGCAGTTTATATTCGACGGAATCGCGCAGAGCGGCCTTCTCTCTGGCGGCTAATCCTCCCATCGACCAGTGAGTTTCACTATGCAGAAAGAGAGCTTGCAGCTATTCGCAAAATACAATCTGTGGATGAATGAAAAACTATTTGCTGCTGCCTCCAGCTTAGCGAGCATGACCTCAGGCAAGACAAGCAGGAATCGGAGAGTGCCCTACTGCAATTTTCTCTAGCGCTCGACTAAGCGCCCACGGATCTCTCGATCTGGTGGTGTTTATGTAACTATCTCTGCGAGCAGCATCAACGAGTGATACAAATCGAAAGCACATCACTAAGCACGTTGTTTTCAATCAAATTAATTGCCTGAACAATGTCGGGTGAAAAATATCGATCTTTGTCATAGAACGGCACCCTCTCCCTCAAAATAGCTTTAGCCCGCTCCAATGATTCCGATGTTTTAAGTGGCTCTAAAAAATCCAAGCCTTGGGCTGCACTCAGCCATTCAACGGCTAATATTCCGACGGTGTTTTCAGCCATGTCACCCAATCGGCGTGCTGCAAACGTTGCCATAGAAACATGATCTTCTTGATTGGCTGATGTCGGCAAACTATCTACGGATGCAGGATGTGCTAAGGATTTATTTTCACTGGCTAAGGCCGCAGCGGTAACTTGAGCGATCATAAAACCTGAATTGACGCCGCCGTTGTTAACTAAAAATGGCGGCAATCCACTTAATTGACTGTCAATCAATAAGGCAGTGCGACGTTCTGACAAAGCGCCTATTTCCGCGAGTACCAGCGCAAGGTTATCAGCTGCCATGGCAATCGGTTCTGCATGAAAATTACCCCCCGATATAATTTCATTGTTGTCCAAAAATATAAGCGGGTTGTCCGATACAGCATTTGCTTCAATTAAAATAATTTCTGCAGCATTTCGTATTTGTTGTAAACACGCACCCATAACTTGTGGTTGGCACCTTAAGGAATAGGGATCTTGTACTTTTTCGCATTCTGTATGGCTGTCTTTGATGCTCGTGTCTGTTAGCAAAGAGCGATAGTGAGTGGCCATATCCATTTGGGCTGGATGACCTCTTACTTCATGTATTCGTTTGTCAAAAGGCTGGTGTGAACCTCTAGCCGCTTCCGTAGTCATCGAGCCAATAACTGTTGCCGCGTTAAGACAGGTCTCTGCATTAAACAAACCTTGCAGGGCAAGGGCTGTGGACGCCTGAGTCCCATTAAGCAAAGCCAGCCCCTCTTTTGGTGCCAGGGACACCGCCTTAAGGCCAGCAATGTTGAGTGCCTCTCCCGCCGAAATCAACTCCCCTCTATAAGTAGCTTCTCCTTCCCCAAGAAGAACCGCACTCATGTGTGCAAGTGGTGCTAAATCACCAGAAGCACCAACTGACCCCTTTATTGGGATACAAGGATAAATCTCTTTATTGATTAAGGTGATCAGCGCTTGGATCAATTCAAAGCGAATGCCAGAATTTCCTCGAGAAAGCGCATTGACTTTTAGTAGCATAAGCAATCGAACGGTAGACGCGTCCATGAGCTTGCCAATACCAGCTGCATGAGACAGGACGATACTACGTTGCAATACTTCTAGTTCACTAGCATCAATTTTTGTATTAGCCAGCAAGCCAAAGCCCGTATTAATCCCATAGACGACTAACTCATCTATTATCACCTGATTAACGACGTTCGTAGCCTTATCCACCGCATCCTGACAAGCGGGATCTAATTCAATTTTACAAGGTGCAAGATGTATTAACTTAAGGTCATCTAAGCTTAGATGACCGGGTCTAATTGTGATCGTTTCCATATTTGTAATCCTTGCAACTTGGGTTTGCTAAAATTCAAGACTCATTAAAACCTAGTGCTTTTTCTCAAGCATTGGTAGATCTAAGCCTTGCTCTACTGCACAGTCGATAGCTAGGTCATATCCTGCATCCGCATGGCGCATAACACCCGTTGCGGGGTCATTCCACAGCACCCGACTAATTCGCCTCCCAGCATCTTCACTACCATCACAAACGATTACCAATCCAGCATGTTGACTAAAGCCCATTCCAACCCCTCCACCATGGTGCAGACTTACCCAGGTAGCACCGCTAGCTGTACTGAGCAAGGCATTCAATAGCGCCCAGTCTGAAACGGCATCTGATCCATCTTTCATCGCCTCAGTTTCACGGTTGGGAGATGCAACCGAGCCGGAATCCAAATGATCACGTCCAATGACAATTGGCGCACTCAATTCACCATCAGCCACCATTTGGTTAAATGCTGCGCCAACTCGAGCACGATCTTTCAATCCGATCCAGCAGATTCTCGCAGGCAAACCTTGAAATTGTATTTTGTCCCGAGCCATATCCAACCAATTATGTAGTTGAGGGTTATCAGGGATAAGCTCCTTTATTTTTGCATCTGTTTTATAGATGTCTTCTGGATCTCCAGAAAGCGCGACCCAGCGAAAAGGCCCAATTCCTTCGCAAAAAAGAGGACGTACATAGGCAGGCACAAAACCTGGAAAATCAAATGCATTATCAACCCCTTCTTCCATGGCCATTTGTCTGATGTTGTTACCGTAATCCAACACGGCCGAGCCCAATTGTTGGAATTTCAACATGGCCCTAACCTGCTTTGCCATTGAAATTTTTGCCGCTTTTACAACAGCCTCAGGTTCAGAATTTCTTTTTATTTCTGCTTCTGACATAGACCAGCCACTGGGAAGATAACCATTTAATGGATCGTGGGCACTCGTTTGATCTGTAACAACGTCTGGCTTAACGCCTCTATCTGCAAGTTGTTCGAATAAGTCAGCCGCATTGCCAAGTAAGCCGACACTTAAAGGCTTTTTGTCATCACAAGACTGCTCGATTAAACTCAAAGCATGATCAAGATCATCTGCTTTGCAATCTAGATAACCGCTCTTTATTCTCATATCTATACGAGATTCATCAACCTCAATGGCAAGCATTGAGTATCCTGCCATCGTTGCCGCTAGTGGCTGAGCGCCGCCCATTCCCCCCAAACCTCCCGTTAGAATCCAGCGCCCTGCTGCACTGCCAGAAAAATGTTTATTAGCAACGGCGAAAAATGTTTCGTATGTGCCCTGAACAATGCCCTGAGATCCAATGTAGATCCATGATCCAGCCGTCATTTGGCCGTACATCATGAGACCAGCCTTATCGAGTTCATTAAAATGCTCCCAAGTGCTCCATCTAGGGACAAGATTCGAATTCGCAATTAGCACTCTTGGTGCATCAGCATGCGTTTTGAATACACCAACTGGCTTCCCACTTTGAACCAACAGAGTTTCATCAGCTTCTAAGCGCTTCAGGCATTCAACTATTTTGTCATAGGATTCCCAATTTCTGGCTGCACGGCCAATGCCTCCATAAACAATCAGTGACTCTGGATGTTCTGCAACTTCCGGATCAAGGTTGTTCATCAACATTCTTAGAGGTGCTTCTGTTAGCCAACTTTTGGCAGATAATTCAGTTCCACGACTCGCCCTTATCACTCGGCTGGTATCTGTTCTTGTACCCATTTTTGAAACGGAATTACTTTCTGGCATAATCATCACCCTAAAATGTTAAGTGTCCACCTAGTCGATACTTATCGCCTGGGTGATAGAGATAGGCAACACTGACAATGCCTCTCTTACACCAAGTGCGTCTTGTTATCTTTAAGCAGGGATAATTTGAATTGAGGGCCGAGACAATATTATCGTCTGGCAAGACAGCTTCAACTACGTGATCAGCTTCTGTTAACGGTGCAACCTTCGAGAGATAAGCATTTGGCGTCTGATCCAAGAAATTTTGTTGCAGATAATCCGGCGCAAATTTCGGGTTAATATATCGATCTTCATACTGCACCGCTATATCATTTTCACGGTGAACCAAACAACTGTGATAAACCGCAGAATCAATCGGCACATCCAGCAATACCGCGAGGCTCTTATCAGGGATTACCGACTGCACATCTATCACCTGACCAGAATATTGATGTCCACGACTGGCAATTTCATCAGCAATATTGCGTATTTCTAAGAGTGAACTCATGGGTCTAAGGTCGGCAACAAAGGTGCCTAAGCCTTGACTTCGTACGAGTACTCCCTCAGAACAGAGATTGTCAATGGCTTTACGAGCTGTCATACGACTCACCGAAAACTTTACGGCAAGTTCATTCTCAGAATAGATTTTCTCTGAAGGCTCCCAGATTCCTCGTTCTATCTGATCAGTGACAAAGTCTTTAATAGTGAGATATCTTGCTTGCACCAGAAACTCCTTCAGTTGAGACCGTCAGTTTACTGATTCACTTATTACTTGTCTACTCCTGTATATACAAGTAAGCTTATTTTCAAACCCAGAGGTCTAGAGCACGAGATGCAGAACTTAGAATCTGAGCAAGTAGACACACTCATTTATAACGTCCGAATAGCCACAATGTCTGGCGAGAACCTCTCTGCGCCTACAGATGCTTCAGCGATTGCTATCTCAAATGGAAAGATTGTCTGGATGGGGAAGTCTGGGGATGATTGCCCTCCAGCGAAGGCCCGTTTTGATGGCGAGGACCAATGGCTAACACCAGGATTAATCGACTGTCACACCCACCTTGTCTATGGCGGCCACCGCGCCACTGAATTCGAAATGAAGCTAAATGGAGCCAGCTACGAAGAAATATCTCAAGGAGGTGGCGGTATCGTCAGTACCGTTTCGGCAACTCGATCTTTGGATGAAACATCACTTAGAGCAGAATCCCAGCCTCGGCTGATAAGTTTGCTCAAAGAAGGTGTAACGACTATCGAGATAAAGTCCGGGTACGGATTGGATACAGAGAATGAAATAAAAATGCTCCGTGTTGCACGAAGCCTTGAGAGAAATCATCCAGTCACCATTCGAACAAGTTTTTTGGGCGCACATGCACTTCCTCAAGAGTTCGAAAATAAAGACGACTACATACAATATCTGGTTGACGAAGTATTACCTGCGGTGCACAAGGAAGGGTTAGCAGATGCCGTCGACTTTTTTTGTGAAGGTATTGGCTTTAACCGTTCCCAGTGCGAGATTATTTGCCAAGCAGCAAAGAAACACGACCTGCCAATTAAGGGTCATGTAGAACAATTATCCAACTTGCAGGGCGCCAGTTTAGTCGCAGAATACGGCGGCTTAAGTGTTGACCATTTGGAACACTTAGATGAAGGCGATATCCCCGCCCTTAAGGCCGCAGATCTTGTGGCAGTATTATTACCCGGGGCATTTTACTCTTTAAGTGAAACCAAACTACCGCCTATCGAAGCAATGAGGGAGCACCAATTACCCATGGCGATAGCCACAGACCTCAATCCCGGTTCATCACCCATTGCGTCTTTACTCAATGTGATGAATCTCGCCTGTGTTCAATTCAAACTAACACCCTTTGAGGTTTTGTTAGGAGTTACAAGATTCGCTGCCAAGGCCTTAGGAATGGATCATCAGATAGGCCAAATACAACTTGGCTTTGATGCCGACCTTGTACTTTGGCCAATCGAAACCCCTGCCCAGCTTTGTTACGGAATGAACCTAGTCAAACCTACACTGGTTTTTAAGGCGGGAGCAGTAGTGAATGAATAATTCACCCTGGCAAGGTAGAAGCGATCCTTCCGACAATTCTCGCTGGCATCAAGTTGTAGAAGTAACAAAAAAAATAGAACCTGATAGCCATTGCATTATTGGGTTTAATTGCGACGAAGGTGTTAGGCGAAACAAAGGAAGAACTGGCGCAGCCGCGGGCCCAGATCAAATACGCAAAATGCTCTCGAATTTAATCTATCCTGGCGAAAAGCCGGTCATCGATCTGGGAAATATCGACTGCATCGGAGATTTTTTAGAAGATGCACAATCAAATCTCGCCAGCAAGATAGCGGATGTGATAAACGCAAAGTCATTACCGCTTATTCTTGGTGGTGGTCATGAAATTGCTTGGGGAACTTATCAGGGTATTAGGCAAGCACATCCAAAAGCGAAACTTGGCATAATAAATTTTGATGCTCATTTTGATCTCAGAGCACTCGAACCCTTACCCTCATCAGGAACGCCCTTTCGACAAGCAGCCCAATACGCTGAAGATAAGAACATAAATTTCGATTATCTGGTATACGGCATAAACCCCAGCGTTAACACAGAAACTCTGTTTAATTATGCCAATGAAAAAAATGTCCATTGGAAATCTGACTTAAGTATTAATAATCAACCATGGCAAAAGAGTTTCGAGGATATTGCCACCTTCTGCGAACCGCTGGATTATCTTTATATAACGGTTTGCTTGGATGTTTTCCCGGCGTCATATGCTCCTGGTGTCAGCGCACCAGCCGCCTTAGGCGTAAATCCAAATATCATTCTTCAATTACTTGATAGTCTTAGACGCCAATTCGCTTCAAAAATTCTCGCATTCGAAGTGGCAGAAATGAACCCTACATTTGATATTGACGATAGAACTGCC
>JAPKAI010000165.1 GCA_028825335.1 Gammaproteobacteria bacterium
TACCGAACACTTTAGATCCATCTTTTTTGGCTAATTCACTCTCCGCGTGGCGACGCTTGTGCCTCTCGCTACGACGGGTCTGATCCTCTACATCACCTACTAGCTGGCCGCAGGCCGCCCCAATATCATCCCCACGCGTAGTGCGCACAGTCACCGTGTATCCAGCTTTTTGCAATATCTGCCTAAAATTAGTAACCGAAGATGAGCTAGGACGACGATAATCGCTGAGCGAAAAAGGGTTGAAAGGTATTATGTTTATCTTGCAGGGAAGTTGTTCCAACAATACCGCGAGGTCACGAGCATGCTGACGATGATCGTTCACACCCGCTATCATTGTATATTCGATTACCGGAACTCGCTTATCCGACAGGCTATCCATATAGCCCTGCACAGACCGAAGCACTTCCTTGATCGGGTACTTGTTGTTGATCGGCATGATTTGACTGCGCAGCTCATCATTAGGCGCATGCAAGGAGATGGCCAGCGATGCCTCCGTGTAGTCCTTCAATCTATCAATCGCTGGGACGACACCCGATGTGCTAATTGTCACCTTGCGTTTCGATAAGCCGTAGGCGCAATCTTCCATCATGATACTTAGCGCGTCCATAACGTTGTCGAAGTTCAGCAGTGGCTCGCCCATACCCATCATCACTACGTTACTTACTCGCCGTTCCGCTTTGTCCTCGAAAACGCCTAGGTGGTAATTTGCCCACCAAAGCTGACCAGCAATTTCCGCCACTGTCAGATTGCTGTTGAAGCCTTGCTTGCCCGTCGCACAGAATGAACAATCCAATGAACAACCTGCCTGAGAAGAAATGCAGAGAGTGCCACGCCCCGCCTCGGGAATAAAAACCATTTCGACATGACTGCCGCTGGCGACTTCCACAATCCACTTACGTGTGCCGTCTTCAGACTTGAAGTCTTCCAGGATTTTAGGGAGAGACATTTCTGTAGTTTGCTTGAGCTTCTCGCGAAGGTCCTTACTGATATCAGTCATGAGATCGATATCAAGCACTCCGCGCTGATGAATCCATTTCAGAATTTGCTCAGCGCGAAAGGGCTTCTCGTCCATGTCGACGAACAACGCCTGCAGCTTTGCCCTACTTAGGCCAGCCAAATTAGGTTTGTGTATCGCCGTCATGCTCAACTTATCCTCTTCAGGAGTTTTGCTTCAGGATTAGACTTCGCTGTCGCTGAAGAAATAACCGACTTCACGTGCTGCCGACGTTGTTGAATCGGACCCGTGAACTGCATTGGCATCGATAGAGACCGCGAAATCGGCGCGGATAGTGCCAGCCTCTGCATCTGCAGGGTTCGTAGCACCCATCAAGTCGCGGTTCATCATAACGGCGCCCTCGCCTTCCAGAACCGTTACCATGACCGGTCCAGACGTCATGAATTCGATAAGGTCTTTGTAGAAGGGTCTTTCCTTGTGCTCAGCATAGAACCCGCCTGCTGATTCGTCATCTAGTTGAAGCATCTTCGCAGCAACAATCTTCAACCCTGCTTTCTCGAAGCGGGTATATATCTCGCCAATAACTTTCTTCGCTACGGCATCAGGCTTGATAATGGATAAAGTACGTTCGATCGACATCTTAACTCCAATGTAGGGTGAATTCTTGAGAGCGCGCATTATACGCAGTAAATCTGAGATTAGTACGCTTTTAATGAATAAAACCGCTATTTTTCAGTGGCTTAATCAGCCGCTTCTTCCACCGGGAGCCTGCCTTGCCCTTAAGATTTTCTCGCCACAGCACCTAGGGTCATCGCCGAACTCATCCAGGGCTAGCACCCACTTTCTGAGGACGGTAAAACGCACAGATTGAGGGCCGGTGTCGAGAGATTGATCACTGAACTCTATAGCTATATCGAATTCAGTCGAGTCAGAAACTAAAGCTCTCACCGAATCCAGACTTGCTCGGTTTAGTTAGCTGCCCGTTTAACTTGATTTGAGTCGACACCATCTTTGTAAATATCCCACAGCGGAGATGATTCTCTTAACTTATCTACAGCTTCGCGTATCTTTTCTATCGAGTAATCAATTTCTTCTAGCGTAGTGAAACGACCAATAGAAATCCTAAGTGAGCTGTGCGCTAATTCGTCATTTAGTCCAATGGCACGCAGCACATAGGACGGCTCAAGGCTCGCAGAGGTGCAGGCAGATCCTGAAGAGACTGCTAGGTCTCGTAGCGCCATCATCAGCGATTCACCGTCAACGAATTTGAAACTAATATTTAGGTTATGGACAACGCGATGCTCGATATCCCCATTGACGAACACTTCTTCCATGTCATCGAAGCAATTTAGCAGATGAGCGCGCAGTGCCAACAAGCGTGTATTTTCATCAGCCATCTCTTCTTTCGCGAGGCGGTAAGCCTCACCCATTCCTACAATCTGATGTGTAGCCAAGGTGCCCGAGCGCATGCCTTGCTCATGACCGCCGCCATGGATCTGGGGCTCGATACGAACCCGCGGCATACGGCGAACATACAAGGCGCCAATGCCTTTGGGGCCATACACCTTGTGTGCCGTTAAAGACATTAGATCTACCTGCATCGCTTCCATATCTATGTCAATTTTGCCTGTGCTCTGCGCCGCATCCACATGAAAAATAATCTCGTTCTCGCGAGTTACTTTGCCAATAGCTGCGATGTCGTTAATAACTCCGATTTCATTGTTCACATGCATCAATGAAACGAGGATGGTGTCAGGGCGAATTGCGGCTGCGACCGCTTCGGGCGTGATTATTCCTGCTTCTGTAGGATCTAAGTAGGTCACCTCGAAGCCTTCGCGCTCCAACTGACCGCAGCTGTCTAGCACGGCCTTATGTTCAATCTTGGAGGTGATTATGTGCTTGCCCTTCTTCACATAAAAATGGACGGCACCCTTGATAGCTAGATTGTCGGCCTCGGTTGCGCCCGAAGTCCACACGATCTCGCGAGGATCACACTTGATCAAGTCAGCCACTTGGCCGCGTGCCGTTTCTACAGCTTCCTCCGCCTTCCAGCCAAACATATGTGACCGTGAAGCTGGGT
>JAPKAI010000015.1 GCA_028825335.1 Gammaproteobacteria bacterium
TGGTGGGCCCACAGGGACTCGAACCCCGGACAAACGGATTATGAGTCCGCTACTCTAACCAGCTGAGTTATAGGCCCTTTGACTTATTCTGAGCATTGTATGCTACGTTGCTCAGGCTGTGTCAAAGCAATCTGATCAACGACTCAGAACTGCTCTGGCTACAAAAGGAACTGAATTCTACTTAATTGTGCGTCTGTTGGTAAGTCCTAAAAGCCCGCAGCGTTGGCTTTTTCTGCGGCCTTGAAGTCTGCCTGTACATCCGCAGCGAACTGCACGGCGAATGGGTCTGGGTAGATGTCTTCAGAGCCCTTGGCGATCTCTTCATAGACGCGGATCGCAACGGAATCGGGTGAGGCCTTATCCATCGGCAGGGCTTTGGCCATTTCGGTGTCTACTGGGCCGGGGAATACGCCGGAGACGAGTGTGCCTTGCTTGGCGAGTTCTACGCGTAGTGCCTGCGTCAGTGAGCGCCCGGCGGCTTTTGATGCCGAATAACCTGGAGCGAAAGCAAAACTGCTTAGGCCGGCAACCGAGAGAATGTTCACGATGGCACCGCCGCCGTTTGCCTTAAGAATAGGCGCGAAGGCATCACACATCCTAATGATGCCAAAATAGTTAACTTCCATCTCCATGCGCTGGCCTTCCGGATTGGGATTGCCGACCATCGGTCCGCCGCCGCCCATGCCAGAATTGTTGATAAGTACTTCAACGTCGCCAGCTGCGGCCGCGGCTGCAGTCACTTGATCCTGCTTCGTGATATCTAGAGTAAGTGGGACAATCTTGTCGCCATACTTCGTGGCGAGTTCTGCCAGTTTGGATTCGTCTCTTGCCGTTGCGTAGACTTTCTTCGCGCCCATCTCCAGAGCTTGTATCGCGAAGCTCTTGCCGATGCCTCGATTGGAGCCGGAGACTAGAACTACTTTATCTTTGATTGAAACGCCTGACATGGAAACCTGCTAAACCAAATGATAGGTTTTATTTTGTGATTAATGCGGAGCTCGGGAAGTTGTAGATTGAGCAGAATATTTCGGCACCGCCGTACAAGGCAGCGATGCCGGATCTCAAAGCTCTACTCGTCGAGAAAGCTACGAAGATGATCGGAGCGAGTCGGGTGGCGCAGTTTGCGCAATGCCTTCGCTTCGATCTGACGTATGCGCTCCCGCGTTACATCGAATTGCTTGCCCACTTCTTCTAGAGTGTGGTCGGTATTCATGTCGATACCGAAGCGCATTCTTAATACCTTCGCTTCTCTTGCTGTCAGACTGCCTAGGACATCTTTAGTTGCTTCGCGCAGGCCTTCATCGATAGACGAATCCACTGGTGAGTCTACGGTGGCATCCTCGATGAAATCACCTAGATGCGAATCTTCATCATCACCGATCGGTGTCTCCATGGAGATAGGCTCTTTCGCGATCTTCAGCACGCGGCGGACCTTGTCCTCCGACATTTCCATGCGTTCGCCCAACTCCTCTGGAGTTGGCTCGCGGCCCTTCTCATGCACCATCTGACGCGAGATGCGATTTAGTTTGTTGATTGTTTCGATCATGTGAACAGGGATACGAATTGTGCGCGCCTGGTCGGCGATAGAGCGTGTAATCGCCTGTCGAATCCACCACGTAGCATAGGTGGAGAACTTGTAGCCGCGTCGATATTCGAATTTGTCTACGGCCTTCATCAAGCCGATGTTGCCTTCCTGAATTAAATCCAGAAACTGTAGGCCACGGTTTGTGTATTTCTTCGCGATGGAGATAACCAACCGTAGGTTAGCCTCAACCATTTCCTTCTTCGCGCGCCGTGACTTCGCTTCGCCTATCGACATCTGTCGATTGATATCTTTGATCTCAGCGATTTGCAGGCCAGTTTCTTCTTCGATGAGACGAATCTTCTTCTGAGCGCGCAATACTTCAGTCTTAACGTTAACTAGTAATTCCGAGTAGGCTTCCTTTTCCTTGATGTGTTTGTCGATCCATTTAGGGTTCACTTCGCTGCCGGGAAAGCTCGCGATGAAGACTTTACGTGGCATCTTTGCGCTGCGAATAACCAAGCTCATGATGGTGCGCTCATGACGACGCAGTCGGGTAAGCACGGCGCGAACATGGCTAAGCAATGGCTCAAACTGACGTGGAGTTAGCTTGAAGCTCTTGAACAGTTCACCCAACGTCGCGAGCTCTTCTCTGGATTTTTCGTGTAGGCGTCCACGCTTGCCAACTACAGCAGTAGCCAGCTCGTATTGCACACGTAATTCAGTGAAGCGAATCCTAGCTTCTTCTGGATCGGGGCCAACAGGGACTTCATCTTCGTCCTCAATGCCAGCATCTTTCTTATCTTGTTTTTCTTGAGCAGTCAGTTGGCTAACCGCAGGTGGGCCAACTGGAATCGCTTCATCACTGATATCGAGATAACCGGTTATCAGCTCGTTGAGTCTTCTCTCTTCGCTAGCGACTAACGCATACTCATTGAGCACATGCTCGACTGTGCCCGGAAAGTAGGCCATGGCGTTCATTAGCTCGCGCAGGCCTTCTTCGATGCGCTTGGCGATTACGATCTCGCCTTCGCGTGTTAGCAGTTCGACCGTACCCATCTCACGCATATACATGCGTACTGGGTCCGTAGTTCGACCAGCTTCGTTCTCAACGGCGGCGAGGGCTGCTGCAGCCTCGGCAGCGGCGACTTCGTCAGCGCCTGAGTCGCTTTCTTCATTGAGCAACAACGCATCCGCATCGGGTGCTGCTTCAAACACCTTGATGCCCATGTCATTAATCATCTGGATAATATCTTCAACCTGATCCGGGTCGGAGATAGACTCCGGAAGGTGGTCGTTGACCTCGGAATAGGTTAGATAGCCCTGTTCCTTTCCCTTCGCGATTAATGTCTTAAGGGTGGATTGTGGTGCAATTAAGTCGGCCATGAATTCTCGTCTCCCGGCAGGTGCCAGGTAGTGGGTGAATAAAACGAAGCCGAGCATTATATAGGCTTAGAGCCCGACTTGTATATCGCTGAACTGGCTAAATTACGCCTTAAACAGGCCTATATAGATGGGGACAATTGTTGGATTTTCAAGCCGCTAGAGCTCAGGCACTGAAGGGGTATCGCTATCTAGAGGCGGTTCCTCGCCCGGTTGAGGGCGCTTGGGGGCGGCGATCTTCGAGAGAGCCTCCCTGCGCTTCTGGGATTCAAGCTTCTTGACGACATCCGACAATATTTTGTCCAGAATCTGCAGAAACTCCTGTTCAAGCCCTTCTATTGGGGTGATGTTCTCGCTTTTCAGCCGCGTTATTTGATTTCCGAAGGGGGATCCGCTGCAATAACCGAGCAGAGTAGGGGTGTCGGTATCGGGGTCGCGCTTCACCATATCGATGAGGGATAGCAGCAATTGCCGGCCTTCATCTCCAGCAGAATGAAGTGGTGACAGGTCCGCATTTATGGACAGAGCGACTTCTGGGTTCTGCATTAGTAACTCAATTGCCTTCACGGCCGCGGGTTTGCGATAAACGTTTAGATTCGAGCTCGTGGACTTTGGGCTAGGGCTCCAGGATTTTGACGAGGGTTTCGACGATTGGTCGAAACCAGGGCCATAGGGCGCAGCTTCGGACGGGGATGGCGAATGGCCCAGAGAAGGAGAAGGCGGCGCAGGGGTTACTGAGCTGCCTCTGGTTTTCTTTGAGTGCGAGTCTATTAACTTGTCGAGTGATTCGTTGGCAACACCCAGAGTCTCCGAGAGTTTGTCCAACATTAGCTGGCCGTATATGCCATTTGGAAACTTGGCGATTAACGGTTTTGCAACATTGCTTAATCTTGCCCTGCCTTCGATCGTCCTAATATCGAGTCCCTCAGACAGCTTGTCGAAGAAGAACTGCTCCAACGGTGTAGCCTTCTCGATCAGTAGGTTGAATTCAGTCTCGCCGATCTTGCGAACTAATGTGTCGGGGTCTTCGCCTTCGGGGAGAAACAGAAACTTCACCTGACGGCCATCTTGCATCTCCGAAAGGCTTGCCTCTAAGGCCCGCCATGCTGCGGTTCTGCCCGCGTTATCGCCATCGAAGCAGAATACGACTTCAGGCACCAGGCGGAAGAGTCGAATCAGGTGCCGATCACTGGTCGCTGTGCCTAGTGTGGCAACCGAATTGCGAATACCCATCTGTGCTAGGGCAATTACATCCATATAGCCTTCAACTATGAGGATGCGTTTGAGCTTGTTGTTCGCCTTCTTCGCCTCGAAGAGGCCATATAGCTCCGCGCCCTTGTGAAAGACAGGAGTCTCTGGAGAGTTCAAGTACTTTGGTTTGTCATCGCCAAGAACTCGACCACCAAAGGCGATAGTGCGTCCGCGGCTATCGCGGATGGGGAAAATTATGCGGTCGCGAAAGCGGTCGTAATAGCGAACGGCATTGGTGTTTTTGGTGCTATCGTTCTCCTCAGTTTTTCGAGCTTCTTTCTCGATAACCATCCCTGCCTTGAGGAGGGACTTTTGTTCATTGGCGTCCCCTGCGATCGCTTTCAAAAGGTTATCCCAGCCCGGCGGGGCATAGCCTATGCAGAAATCCCGAGCGACTTCGCCGCTCACGCCTCTAGCTTTCAGATATTCGACGGCCGATTTGCGTTGCTCATGACGCCGCAGTTGCTGGCAATAGAATTTACTCGCTTGTTCCAGGACTTCGAATAGCTTGCTGTTCTCCGATTGCCTGCGAGTTGCCGCGGCATTTTCTTCGCGCGGAACTTCCATACCATTGTCCCGCGCAAGAGACTCCACCGCCTGGGGAAAGTCTGTTTGATCGAAGTTCATGATGAAGCCGATTGCGTTGCCGCCGGCACCGCAGCCGAAGCAATAATAGAATTGACGCTCGGGTTGCACACTAAATGATGGCGTTTTTTCCTTATGGAAGGGGCAGCAGGCAGAATAGTTCTTGCCGGACTTTTTGAGCGTGACTCGCTTGTCCACAACCTCGACGATATCTGCTCGGCTGAGGAGGTCATCGATGAAAGTTTGTGGAATTAGTCCAGCCATGGGTCAAGAATCCAGAATTTTTAAATAGTGGCGGTGAAGCGCGAGTCGTGGCTAACTGAGCCGAACCATTGCTTGGATGCTATTGTATCGAAATCTAGGTGTAGTTGCTGCGGGAGCGTTCGCCAATTTAGGGAGAACAAGTTCTTTGGCAAACAATTTAGAGAGAAGAGAAGGAGACGCTGAATGTTCCCTCTGGCTAGGCGAGTAGCGCTTTAATCTGCTTGCTGATTTCGGCCATATCAGCGCGTCCGACCACTTGCGGGCGAACTAGATTCATTACCTTGCCCATTTCCTTCATAGAGGCCGCGCCCGACTCACTTACAGCCGATTTGATAATTTGTGCGAGTTCGTCAGCTTCCAACGGCTGTGGCATGAATTCTTGTATCACTTCGATCTCAAACTGTTCCTGAGCAACCAACTCCGGGCGATCTGCAGACGCGTATTGACGAATAGATTCACGGCGCTGCTTAATCATTTTTTCCAGAATGCCAACAACGCGAGCGTCATCTGGATCGATGCGTTCGTCGACTTCTACGCGCTTGATTTCAGACAATGCAAGACGAATAGTGCCCAAGCGCGGCTTATCTTTAGCCCGCATGGCGTCTTTCATGGCTTCTGTGAAGGCTTGTTTGAGAGGGCTGTCAGACATGTTGACCCGAGTACCTGCGCAGCGCAGGGGGAGGGCAAGCATTAAGACGATGCTTGCCTGATGGTAAGACTAGTACAGGCGCTGGCTCTTTTTGCTTTCGCGTTGTACTTTCTTCAAGTGGCGCTTAACCGCAGCAGCAGCCTTACGCTTACGCACAGCAGTAGGCTTCTCGTAGAATTCTCTGCGGCGCACTTCCGCTAGTACTCCAGCTTTCTCACAAGAGCGCTTGAAGCGGCGCAGGGCCACGTCGAAAGGTTCGTTATCTTTAAGTTTTACCTGGGGCATTGAACTAAACACCTACCTTAATAGTTTTACTGTTAATTTTGTATAAACAAGCTAGTTTACTTGTCGTTCCGGCCCAGTTTCCAAAAAAATCCTAGGACGCGGAATTACAGGGGCGCTAATATTAATGCCCCGAGGCCCTAATTGCAAAAGAATTAGTCCTTATCGGCTAGGAAACTGGTCGATTTACGAGGAATTTGGGATATGCCTCCATATTTGGCATGATTGCCACTTTCCCAGCTACCCCGATTGTGATTGAGAGCAGGTTGCGAACGATTTGTGAGTGATAGTGAGAGCAAAATGAGAGAGTTAAAACGTTGATAGTACTGGGTATTGAAACATCATGTGATGAGACCGGAGTCGCGCTATATGACAGCGAACGCGGTCTGTTGGCCGATTGCCTGTACAGCCAGATTGAAATACACGCGCAATATGGCGGTGTAATTCCCGAGCTTGCGTCCCGCGATCACGTTCGAAAGACGGTGCCGCTGATCAAGGAAGTGATCGCCAAGGCGGGGATTGAGCAATCCGATATAGGCGGAGTAGCGTATACGGCAGGGCCTGGTTTGGTTGGTGCGCTGCTAGTTGGAGCCTCCATTGGTCGATCTCTAGGGATGGGATGGGATGTGCCGACTATCGGGGTCCACCACATGGAAGGCCATTTGTTGGCGCCTATGCTTGAGGACGAAGCACCGCTCTTTCCATTCGTGGCTCTATTAGTCTCCGGGGGACATACACAACTCGTTGAGGTCGAGGGCATTGGTCGTTATGTCTTGCTGGGTGAATCCCTAGACGATGCTGCTGGTGAGGCGTTCGATAAAGTCGGCAAGATGTTGGGCCTGCCCTATCCCGGCGGCCCCCATGTGGCAAAACTGGCAGTAGAAGGAGAGTCCGGCAAATTCACTTTTCCACGGCCGATGACGAACCGTCCCGGATTAGATTTCAGCTTTAGTGGACTAAAGACTGCCGTACGCACGGCTATAGCTAAGGAGGCTGGAACACAAGGGACCTTAAATGACAGGCAGCGAGCAGATATCGCAAGAGGATTCGAAGACGCCGTAGTCGCGACACTCGCGATAAAATGCGGCCGAGCATTAGCGCATACAGGAATGCACACTCTGATCATTGCTGGTGGTGTTTCGGCAAACTTGCAGCTGCGAGAGGTGTTGGAAAAAACAGTTGCTAAGTTTGACGCGAAACTGTTTTACGCGAAGCCACGTTTCTGCACCGACAATGGTGCCATGATTGCTTATGCTGGTTGCCAAAGATTGTTGGCAGGCCAGGAAGACGACTTGGAAATACGTGCACAACCGCGTTGGTCACTAGAGGCTCTGCCTGCTATCTAGCAGCGCTTCTCTTAGAATTTTGAATGAGGGATTAGGAATGGATATCGTTTATATTCGTGAGCTCGAGATAGAAACCATCATAGGTATCTACGATTGGGAGAGAGAACAGAAGCAGACAGTGAGTTTGGATCTCGAAATGGGAACAGACATTTCTCTGGCAGCGAGCAGTGAAGACATTGAAAACACTTTAGACTATAAGGCGGTTGCGAAGCGCCTTATAGAATTCGTCGAAGGCTCGGAATTTTTCTTAGTAGAGACTATGGCTGAGAAGATTGCGCAGATTGTATTGCGGGAATTTTCCGTGCCTTGGCTCAAGCTGCGCTTGGGTAAGCCTGGAGCCGTCACAGGTTCTAAAGATGTGGGTATAATAATTGAACGAACGGCTAAGTAGGTCTAACTTTTTCCTGCACGATAATGTTCTGCAAGTGAGTTTTAAGTGAAGACACTGGCTCTAAGCATAGGCAGTAACATCGACGCCGAGTCGAACATTCGGGCGGCGCTGGGTGCGCTGGATTTAGAATTCGAAAACATTCGCAATTCTACAACCTACGAGAGTCAAGCGATCGGCTTCGATGGCGATAATTTTCTCAATCTCGTGATTCTTGCGGACACGGACAAGGGGCTAGACGATGTTACGGCCATTCTAAAGCGATTGGAAGATCAGCTAGGGCGAGATCGAGCGCAGGTTAGGTTTTCCGGTCGTACTATGGATATCGACATTCTCCTGTATGGCGACGAGTCGGGAATGTGCTGCGGTATTGAGTTGCCGCGTCCGGAGGTCACGGAAAACGCCTATGTGTTGCTGCCCCTCTCGGAGCTATTGCCCGACCTGGTGCATCCTGGAACGGGCATGTCATATCTAAATCTCTGGCAAGACTATGACAAATCTAAGCAGCAGCTCTGGGCTATTGAAGCTGATTGGCCTGCCGGTTAGCTCAGGTTTCAATTGGCAGTCATTGCGACCCCATTAGCTATTCATGGCAAATTAATTCGAGTGCTGCTCAATTCTCTCTACCCACTTCCTTATTGAGGCATGACTGCCTAGGTCAAAGCTGCCTTCATGTGCCACATGGGTATAGGCATAGAGGCTGATGTCGGCAGGAATTAGTTCGCTTCCATCAGCGAGGAAATTAGGGATCGCATTAGACTCTGTGAGTGTGCGGCCATCGTTTAGCACAAGGACGAGTATCCGGGTGTTGGGATTCATCTTTTTGAATTCATCGCTGTGTGTTTCTCCTTTGATAATGTCGACGTGCAGCCATTCGTACTCAATCTCGAGAAAGCTCATCAGCAATTTAATCTTGTAGCAATTTTCCGATTAAATATCACCACAGACTCTGTATATAAGCGTATTTCCAGATGGTAGATTGTGAAAAGCGCAGTACCAAGAGCCGCTAACTAATTAGACGAGATAGCGGCCGCCGTCAACTCGGACAGTCTGCCCAGTGACATAACAAGCATCATTTGCCAAAAAGAAAACAGTGTCCGCGATATTTTGAGGCTCGCCTAGGGCACGTAGGGGAATCTTCTCTAGCATTTTTTCTCGCGCTTCCAAGACCGCGGGATCAGATTCGTCTTCCAAAGAAGGAGGCCAGAGTATGGCGCCTGGAGAAACACCATTCACTCTCACTCGCGGGGCGAGTTCCTTAGCTAACGACTTAGTCATCGCCTTCACCCCGGCCTTCGCCATACTGTAGATGGGAAAGCCTTTGAGAGGATTGTCCGCGTGCGTGTCTGTCATGTTTACCACCGAGCCTGCTCGTTGCTCAAGTTCCGGAGCGAGTCGTTGGGCTAAGAAGAAGCCCGCTCTTAGGTTGCTGTCGAACAAATCATCCCAGATTTTGTGGTCACACTCGGCTAAGGGGGTTGGATAGAATGCGGAGGCATTGTTTACCAGAACATCCACGCGCTGATAGCAATCCAATGCCAGTCGAGCAAGGGACTGCGCCTGTTTATGATCGGTTAGGTCGGCCTGCAGGCAGAATGCCGAACCTGTCCGACTGGTATTAAGCTGGGCGACTAAGGCATCCGCCTCACTTTTTGATCTATTGTAGTGGATGATGACATTGAAGCCTTCGGCATGAAACTTCTTGGCGGTACACTCCCCTAGTCGCTTACTTGCTCCGGTGAGAAAGCAGACTCTAGTGTCATGGCTCTGATTTGTAGGTATCGTCATAGCAATTTGCTGTCAGTTCTAATTCGCTGCTTCAGAGATATTGAGCCGGGTCAGGATGTCACTCAATAAGCTGAGCCGGCTTTGCTGCACAAACTCTTGCGTGTTTTCTGGTTTGGCCTCTTTGAGCAGCGCTCCCAAGTCCAGCTGTGATAGCTCATTCAGTATCGTTGTTAGATACTTATTTTGTGAATAGTCGCGATCTTCGAGTCCTGTTCTGCCTTTGGCATCCGCCTCGCAGGCGAGCAGGAATTTCTGTACGCGCTCAGGACGACGGAAACCATCGAGCGCCTCTATCAGCTTCAGAAGCGCAGCTGGGCGCAGTTCTTTAATGCGATGTAATTTGGTGTGATGCTCGCAAACGAGGGCGGCGAGTTTCGAAAATTCATTCGGTACATGTAGACGCATACTGATATCCGCTTGCAGTGGCAGGCCGAGAGTTTCATGCGCGTAGTGGCTGGGCCAATTATCCTTGTCTGTGACTCCTTTACCTACGTCGTGCACTAGGACTGCATAGCGAACCACAGGGTCGTCGGTAAGCTTAGCCGCCTGCTGCAAGCAAAGAAGGATGTGCAAGCCTGTGTCCACTTCTGGGTGATACTTGACTGGCTGCGGTACGCCGAAGAGTCGATCTACTTCTGGTAGGATCAACTTGAGTGCACCACAGTCCCGCAGAACTCGAATGAACACATCCGGTGCCGGGCCGCCCATGGCTTGTTCAATTTCCTGCCAGACTCTCTCGCGAACGAGGGCGTCGATCTCGCCGCTGCGAACGATTTCGTTCATTAGCTTTTGAGTTTCCGGAGCGACGCTAAAGCCGAGCTTCGCGAAACGCGCTGCGAATTTGGCGACTCTCAGTACCCGCAACGGGTCTTCGGCGAATGCAGGGGAGACATGGCGTAGTACTTTGTCTTTAATGTCCTGACGACCGTCGTAGGGGTCGATAATTTGACCATCGCTAGATTCGGCGATGGCATTGATGGTGAGATCTCTGCGCAGTAGGTCTTGCTCTAGCGTGACAAATTCAGACGCATCGAATTCGAAGCCTAGATATCCCACGCCAACTTTCCTTTCCGTTCGAGCTAGCGCATATTCCTGCTTGGTTTGGGGATGAAGAAACACGGGAAAGCCTTTGCCGACTTGCAAATAGCCTTGTTCTTTCATCAACCTAGCATTGCTACCGACGACGACCCAGTCCTTGTCCCGAACGGGAAGGTCTAAGAGGTTGTCGCGGACTGCGCCGCCGACTAGATATATTTCCATAGTTATCTTGAATTTCTGTTTTGGATCTAGCTTGTATTTAACTTTGGTCTAACTGGAGATGGAGTATAGCTGCTGATCTTCGAGTCGCATTAATGTCAGTTCGCGACCCCAGACATACCCAGTATCCAGAGCATGAACATGTTTCTTGCCAGTATAGCCTTCGAGTGCCGCCCAATGTCCAAAAAGAATGGTCGTTTCCGGCGTCATCGTCTCGTATTCGAACCAGGGTTTAAACCCCTGTGGAGCTGCGCCTAGGCCTTCTTTCACAGTGAGTTGCATAGTTCCAATCTCGTCACAGAAGCGAACTCGCGTAAGGTAATTGGTAATCACGCGTAAGCGGTCCAGACCTTCCAATTGGTCATGCCAGCGATCAGGGGTGTTGCCATACATATGACGCAGGAATGCCTTGTACTCGGTATCGAGCAGTGCGTACTGAACCTCCGCCGAAAGATCTAATGTCTTCTGCAAGGTCCAGTGTGGTGCCACACCCGCATGTACCATCAGGAAGTCTGTAACGCCGGCCTTAGTGTCTAGGCTTTCATAGTGGGCAAGCGGCTGCGTTCGCAGCCAATCGCAGAGGTGCTGGCAGTCCATAGCGTTCAGCAGATAGTCTAGGGTGTCTTTGCTTTTGGCCGGTGCACAACCTGCATGTATTGCTATGAGATGTAGGTCGTGGTTTCCCAATACGAGTTCTATTGAGTCGGCCATATCGTGCAAGAAACGCAATGTTTCCAGCGAATCAGGCCCGCGATTAACAAGATCGCCAACGCACCAGAGCTTGTCTTTGGATTCCGAGAACTTAACTTTTTTTAGAAGTTTCTTCAGTGGCTTGTAACAGCCCTGAAGATCGCCGACCACGTAGGTACTCATGCGAGATAGGAAGCTAATGTGGGTAATAAATGCATGCCTAGGAGTATAGCACCACTGCATGGCAACTTGTTTTAGACAATTCTGGCTGCGTGCCCTAGTGTACGGCGAGTGGGAGAGCTAAGAGGAAGGGCGGTATCTGCGCCGTAAATTTTTCACCGCTGGCATTCTGCATCTCATAATCGCCTTGCATACTGCCGAATTGGGTTTCGATGATAGCGCCGCTGGTATAGTGAAACGACTGACCCGGTAGAATTTCTGGTTGCTGACCAATTACACCGGCACCACGGACTTCCTCAACCTTCTCGTTGTCGTCTGTAATGTGCCAGTAACGATTCAACAGCTTAACCATCTCGTCGCTGCGATTACAGATTTTCACCGTGTAGGCGAAAGCATAACGGTCTTCCTTGGGATCGGATTGTTCTAGTAAATAGTGTGTTCTAACTTCGATTTGGATATCGGGTTGATTATTCATATTGACTCACTTATTGCATCGCTTATCTTTACGTAGTCAGTAAGACTCAGTTTTTCAGGTCTTAGTCTCATGTCTATCTCGAGATCGTCAAGCTCGCTATCAGATATAAGCGTTTTCAGGCTGTTTTTTAAAGTCTTGCGCCGTTGATTGAATGCGGTGCGCACGACTACTTTAAGGCAGCCCGGATCTTTTGCGGTAATTGGTAGTTCCTTGTGAGGCGTTAACCGTACTATCGCCGAATTTACTTTCGGTTGAGGAGTGAAAGCCTGAGGAGACACGTCGAACAACTTCTCTGCCTGACAATAATACTGCAGCATCAAACTAAGTCGTCCGTAGTTCTTATCGCCTACGTTGGCTGACATGCGTTCCACCACCTCTAGTTGCAACATGAAACTCATGTCTTGAATTTTCTCGTAGTACTTTAGTAAGTGGAAAAGAACAGGTGTCGAAATATTGTAGGGAAGATTGCCGATGATACGAATCCGTTTATTACTAAGCTCGAGATCGTTCAGGTCGAACTTGAGAATATCGTGCTGGTGGATGTGCACATTGTCGTAGTCGCGGTACTGATGTATAAGGTGCTCGGCTAGGTCACGATCTAATTCGACACAGTCCAATCTTGCGCCGGATCCTGCGAGTTGCTTAGTAAGGGCGCCTTGTCCAGGGCCTATCTCTAGAAGATGGTCGTCACTTGTGGGTGCGATCTGGCTAATAATACGATCGATGACTTGCTGGTCGTGAAGGAAATTCTGACCAAAGCGCTTGCGGGCCTGGTGTGCCATGCCAGTACTCAGAGTTACCGCTTTAGGTTGCGCCACTAGGGCTGTCTCCAGTGTTTGCTCATTTCCAGCGCTGTAGTGATCGCATTAATGAGGCTTCCTGCTTCAGCCTTGCCAGTTGCAGCTAGATCCAGTGCGGTTCCATGATCGACAGATGTTCTTATGATAGGCAGTCCTAGGGTGATATTACTCGCCGCTCCGAAGCCCTTGAATTTCAGTACGGGCAGTCCCTGGTCGTGGTACATCGCAAGAACGGCATCGGCATTGGCGAGGTATTTTGCCGTAAAAAGAGTGTCGGCAGGCAGCGGGCCAATCAGGTCTATTCCCTGACCTCGCATCTCCTCTAGAACAGGTTCAATAGTCTCGATCTCCTCGCTACCTAGGTGTCCGCCTTCGCCCGCATGAGGGTTGAGTCCGCACACTAGAATCTTGGGTGTAATAATTCCAAATTTTGATTGTAGATCGGTGTTCAAAATTTTGATGATAGCGCTCAGTAACTCTTTTGTGATCGCGGCGGGCACTGCGCTCAGCGGTAGATGCGTCGTCGCCAAAGCTACGCGAAGGCCTTCGGTCGCCAGCATCATAACGGTCAGCTCTTGTTTGCAAAAATCGGCGAGGTACTCGGTATGTCCTGAGAATGGAATTCCTGCGTCATTGATAATGCCCTTGTGAACCGGGCCGGTGACCATTGCATCGCAATTGCCATCACTAACTGTCTTCGCGGCTACTTGCAGTGTTTCCAGTACGTATTCGGCATTAACCTTATCCAGCACTCCTGGCGCTACTTTCGATCGTAATTGAACGGGAAGCACCGTTAGTTCTCCCGCTTTTGTTTCTTCGGGCTCAGTAGCTGCCTCGAAGATTTTGAGTCTAAGTGGATGCCCTAACTGCGCAGCTCGATTCGCAAGTAGCTTAGGGTCGGCGACGATTACCAATTCGACATCGCTTGGAGGATTTTGCGCTACGGCTATGCATAGGTCGGGACCTATGCCAGCTGGCTCTCCTGGAGTGATAGCTATTCGGTTTGTCACAACGGCCTTCCTGCGAAGCTATCGGGGTGGTCTTAGATAGTGAGGTCTTCTAAGTAAGATCTGTTGAATGAAGTCGAAGCTAATGTTAGTCGATAAATTCTACGAAGGCATCTTCGCGAATCTCAATTAGCCAATTCTCCAATTCCAAATCAAACTTGCGATTACGCAAAGAGCCTTCGGCCTGGTTGCGTGAGTAGATTGAGCTAAGGTCGGTTACGCGACGTTCTATAACTTCCGCAATATGCCAGCCATTTTCCGTGCGAAAGGGCTCACTCAGATCTTCGACTTCGAGAGAATCTATTACAAAGGCGAAATCCGGTGGCAGTTGTCCCTCATTGATCCAGTCCATGTCGCCGCCTGCAACGACGGAACTGGCATCGTCAGAATTCTGTCGCGCCAGTGTCGCAAAGTCTTCGCCGTCTATAATCTTCTGTCGAAATTCGCGAATAGCATCTTCTGTCTGTTGCTCGTCGCGAATCTCATTCGGTGACAGCATGATGTGGCGGAAATTTGTCTGCTTCACCATCTGCTCAGTGCCGCCGGCCTTGTTCGTTAGTTGAATTAGATGATAGCCATTTCCAGCTTCTATAGGCCCTTCTACATCGCCGACTTCCATACCCTCAATAATCTCTCTAAACAGGTTTGGGAGAGCTTCAGCTTTAAGCCATCCAAACTGCGTTGCTTCAACTTCAAACAAGCGGGCCTGAGCCGCCGCCGCTCTAACCGCAGCGAAGCCCTCGCCTTCCTTGATGCGTGCGATTAAGTCGGCGGCATAGCGTAATTTACTTTGCTTTGCTGGATCTTCGCTGCCGGTGGGAATAAGCATATGTTCAACGAGATAATCCGGAGCCAAGACTTCACGGCCAGTCTCCGAATTCAGAAAATTATCAATTTCCTGTTCAGTAATTTGAATTCGACGATTCACCATGCCGCGCTGCAATTCCTGCAGGGTCATCTGTTTGCGAACCTGCTCTCGCGTTTGTAGGTAGACACCGGCTTCGTTCAATAGCTCCAAATATTCATCGAAAGTCATACTGTTATTGTCGGCCATACTGCCAAGAATTCGGTTAATTTCGTCATCGTTAAAACGGATACTCACTTTCTCCGCCAACTGCATCTGTAAATTTTCAATTATCAGCGCATCCAGTATTTCAGTCCTGAACTGCTCGCCTTCTGGAAGAGGGCGATTGGCGCGAGCCGCATTCCCTCGAATTTCAATAGCACGTGCATTAAACTCGCTCTGCAGGACCACACCTTGGTCGACTAGGGCGACGATTCTGTCGAGTAACACGCGTTGTGCCGAGGCCGACCCTGCGCCAGTGGTTAATGCCAGTGCCAAGCCGATTACCGACAGAAAGCGGCCGAGGGTAAGAGGGCCTTGCTGCATTGGTGCTGTTTCTTTAGTGCTCGATCTACTCATCATCATTCTCTCTAAACCCACGTATGCCGTCACTTAATAGGCTGCTAATACCGCCGCCCGTGATGTTTCCTAGTCCATTCAGGGTGAATTGGACAAAAATTCCTTGGTTCGGTTCGATATTAGGGACAAACAATTCGTCCTCGTCAACCCATTCCCGTGCAATAACCCGTATTGTCGCACAACAATTACTGTATTCGACTCCAGCAAAGGTCTCTAAGTTCCGAGAATTACTGTGGTCATAGTTCCATCTGGCCAGTAGCTTCCAAGTTTGATTTATCGGCCAGGCGGCTGAGAGATCGGTCTGCTTGATACGAGGGTCGATTCCCGACGGCAGTATAAAGTGAGGTGAATCCACCAGATTTCGGTAGCGATAGGCGAGATTGAATAGATGATCGCTGTCCCTATGGTAGCGAAGTTGAAAGCTGCCTTCATCCAGTTCTTCGGTTTCTTCGTTGTATTGTGCGTCAGTATTCAGGCGCCAGCTTTCTCCGAAAGATAGAGCAAATTCGCCAGCCAGCGAGGATTTCTGATTCAGCGGAGAATAGCGCGGTATCAAGGATTGAATTGGATTGCTCAGATCCACCTGTCTATCATTGAAGTAGCGAATCTGGCCTAGGCTCATTCGGGCGCGCTCTTTGCCTTTCGGATCGAGTATGCGACTCGTGATAGCTATGCTCGCCTGATCTGCATCGCCGATGCGGTCACCGCCGCTGAATCGGTCTTCGCGAAAAAGTTGGCTGAAGCTGAAGTTGAGTTCCGAGGTATCGAATAGCGGGAGCATGCTTTGGTCTTCAAACTCGCTAAATAGATAGTACGCCCTAGGTTCTAGTGTCTGGGTGAAGCCGCCTGACATGGGGCGCTCGAAGATGAGCCCACTATCGAAATTGTAGACGCTGATGCCAATGTCTGGATCATCCATCGATGTTGTGGCTTGATTCTGCAGTTTGTAGGACGCGTGCTTGAACTTTGCATTGGCGCGCAGGAACCAGCCCGGCTGCTCGATCGACCAACTGATTGCAGGCTCTAGATTCAAACGTTCGCCATTGACTAGCGCGCCATTGTCTAGTTGGGCCGTCGATAAGAGTGACTCATTCAGTGTCCTGTCGAAAGAAGTAACCTGGCCACCTAGTTCTACTCGAAAACCTGCGCCTAAATAGGCGTCGGTATCAAAATAAAATTGCGGCAGACGATCATAGGGTCGGTTCAGGTTTATCGAAGAAATAAATGGGTCGATTATCTGGATGCGCTGCACATTGAGCCCTGCGCGCAAATATTCGGTATTGAAGTTTAGTCGCGCCTGCCTATTTAGGTGTGTGCGGCTGGTCGTATTCAGGCCATTGCTGCCCAGATCGTAGAAATAATCTTCATCGCTCACGGCATTGTAGTCAACAAAGCTGGACCAGTTGCGGCCATAGGCACCGTAATGCTCGTAGCCGATAAACCAGCGGTTATCTGTTGGCGGCGAATCAGAGCCGAGCACGTTCGCAGTTGCTTCATCGAACAGTTTGTCATTGCCTAGGTAGGACATGTTCAAGGTGTTTAGCGAAGTTTCGGCAAGATAGCGAAGTTCTAGTCCTGTCAGCACGCCGCGGTCTGATATGAGTCTAGGTGAGAGAGTGGCGTCGTATTGCGGCGCAAGGTTGAGGTAGTAGGGCAGTTCGAAATCGAACCCACCGCTGCGCGTCGATCCGGTGCTGGGTGCCAAGAAACCAGACATGCGCCCGTCGCCGAGTGGGAAAGGTAGGGTGCCTGGATAGTAGAAAATCGGCACATCTTTTATACGTAGGCTTGCCGCGGTTGCATAGCCGCGGCCCTCAGCTTGGTTGAGCACGATGCTTTCTGCGCGGAATAACCAGAACCTCGATTCGGGTTCGCAGCGGCTAAATTCGCCATTCTCGATGGTTACGCTGCCTGTGTTGCTGCTGTAGGTGATGCTCTCGGCGCTACCGTGGGCACCTAAGTCATGCAACACATACTGCGCATCTTCGACTCGATTGTCGCCGGCATCATTGTCAATAAAGGCTGAACTGCCTCGCAGCATGACGCCTGGCTCGCGGAAGATAACGTCGCCCTGCATTAGCACGGTGTTCTCTTCGCTATCGATAGTAGTAGATTCATCATTCTCGATAGTGCGATAGCCTTGTTGCACGATGATATCGCCGTCGATACTAATAAGGTTTTGTGAGATTCCCCTTATGCCCTGCTCAGTATCGAAACGGGTATCGGAATCGGCGGGTCGGTTCTCGTTGTCCTTCTTGAGTCCGGTAGGGTCTACAAACGCGCCGCAGCAGTTTCCATCTAGTAAGGTGAGTTGCTCTGCGCTTAAAGATTCTAGTGGAACCCAATCTAGGTCATAGCGTTGGGTGGTATTGATGGCTGTGAGCGCAGTCGGCTCGTCATCGTCTGGTGCCTGGCTACCTGCTAGGGGTTCGTCTGCTTGTTGGGAAGCTTGTGTTGGTCTATTGGGAGCTTGTAGAGCTTCTAAAGGGGTGTCAGGGCGATCCTGACTTGCTGAATTGTTGCTGCTAGTTCTGCTGCCTGTATTGTCTAGGGGACTAGTGGCCGTGCGAATTGTATTGCTGGTGCCAGAAGTTGAGTTCTGCTCACAGGTCCAGCCATCGCCAGCATCGTTTGCGCGGCAGCTGACTTGCGGAAGCTGTGCCTGTGCAGTGCTAGTTATTGCAGTAAGCAGTAATCCCGAAGACAAGATTAGGGCTATTTCAGCGCAGAGATGGCGTTTTTTGAACGGCATACTTAATTCGCAGTTCCCGATTCTATTGCGTAAATCACTATGACAGGCGTCAGCCCTTAAACAAATTTGGATTGAAACCGACTAACTAGGTGATAAGAGATACTTTGACCATAGATTAAGCAGGGCATAATAATTCATCGCGGATTGAATGCAAAGCGGGGCCTTAGATTTACGGTGCCCAAGCTTGCCCGCAACGCGAGAAAAAAAGAGAAAATGAGTCATAATGAGTGATAGTCGTAAGGCGCAGTTAAACGATTGGGTAAATGGACAATTGAGTCAGCTTTTGGGATTGGGCTCGGTCGATGTTGAGCTCACTACCGTGAGTGGAGACGCGAGCTTTCGCCGTTACTACCGCGCCCAGCTACTTGAGCAAAGCTTCATTGCGGTAGACGCCCCGCCGGATAATGAGAACAGTGAATTGTTTGTAGAGATCGCAGACTACTTACGAGAAGCGGGGGTCAAATCACCTAAGGTGTTCGCGAAAAATTATCCCGATGGATTTCTATTAATTGAGGATTTCGGCGACCGCTTATACTTGCCGCGATTGTTAACACTGCAAGACGGCGGCTTGGATGCCATCTCCGAGTATCAGGTTGAGAGTCTGTACAAAGACGCGATTTGCGCGCTAATCAAGATACAGTCGAGTGTAGATAAAAAGAGACTTGCCCCCTATAGTCGCAAAAAGCTGCGCGCAGAGATGCAGCTTTTCGAAGGCTGGTTTTGTGAGAATTATCTTGGCCTCGACTTGAGCGCAACCGAGCGTGACTTAATTTCCAACACTTTTGCTTTCCTAGAAGAGGCCGCTCTAGGACAGGCTCAGGTAGCGGTGCACCGCGACTACCATTCGCGGAATCTGCTGATTCTCGATGATGCGAAATTTCCAGAAGGCTCTGGGCCGGGCATCATAGATTTTCAAGATGCGATGGCAGGAGCTTATAGCTACGATCTGGTCTCGCTACTTCGGGATTGTTATATCCGCTGGAGCCCGGATTTGGTCGAATCACTGGCGCTACATTACTTGGGATTGGCGAGTGCAGCTGGATTAGTAGAAGGCGTTTCAGCGTCTCAATTCCTCCGCGACTTCGATCTCATGGGCCTGCAGCGAAATTTTAAGGTCATGGGAATCTTCTCTCGGCTGTGCATAAGAGATAACAAACCGCAGTACTTGGCCGATATCCTTCTGGTTATCCAGTATTTTCTGGAAGTAGCCGAAAGGTACGAGGAAATGGCTCCCTTCCTAGACTGGTTTGAGGCAAAAGTGCTTATTGTAGCGAAAGCGAAACTCAATCTGGAATTCTAATGCGTGCAATGATTTTGGCTGCCGGGCTTGGCAAGCGAATGCAGCCTCTCACCGCCGACCTACCCAAACCTCTGCTGAAAGTAGGAGACAAGACTCTTATCGAACATCAGATTGAGAGGCTTGTTGCTGGGGGTGTAACAGGCATCGTGATCAATCATTTTTATTTGGGAGGCATGATAGAGGAGTTGCTTGGGAATGGAGCGCAGTACGGCACTTCGATCAGCTATTCTAAAGAACCAATCAGGTTAGAGACGGCGGGCGGCATCATCAAGGCACTACCCAAGCTGAAAGACGATTGCTTTGTGGTAGTGAATGCGGACATCTGGACAGACTTTAATTTTGCCAGCTTAGAGCCAGTCGACGGAATCGATAGGTTGGCTCACCTCGTGCTGGTCGAGAATGCGGATCACAATCCACACGGTGATTTCTATATTGATGACAATGGTCGAGTTCACGAAGATCATTCCGCTCGTGATCAGCGGCTTACTTTTAGTGGCATCAGTGTGATGCACAAGAATCTATTCCGTGACTATCCCATTCAGCCGAGATCAACGGTACCTCTTCTGCAGGAAGCTATGCTGGTAGATCAAGTAAGTGGCGCGGTGTACGAAGGCCTATGGATGGACATCGGTACGCCAGAACGACTGAAAGAAATTAACGCTCTGTATGATACAAGCATTAGAGCCAATCCTGAGGCGAGTGAGTAGGATATGTTGACGGCGCTTATAAGCAAAGCCTATAGGAAAGCCCTTTTTAAGAGGCTTAGTGGTTTTAGTGCCGCTGCTGCACTGCCCACAGGAGGCCGTGCTGAACAACGGTTATCGCGTGCCATGTTTATGGTGCTAGGTCGACTTGCGAAGATGGATGGCAGGGTGACTCAGGAAGAGATCGACTACGCAGGCCAAATTATGCAGCGCATGGCTTTGATTGGTGAGAAACGACGCGAGGCAATCGTTGCCTATGATCAGGGCAAGTATCCAGATGCAGATCTGTCGGAGTCAGTAGCCTTGGCGGTGAAAGTTATGGGGCGGCGCAGCGCCTTGGCAAAATTATTCCTGCAGATTCAATGCGAGGCTGCCTATCTGAAGGGCAACCTCCGCCTGAAAGATAAGATGTTGTTAAGGGATGTGGCTGAGCAATTTGGCTATTCCAAGTCAGAATTTCTAGCCATCGCCTCGTCCACCCAATCCGAGCACTACCAACGCTTCGATGCGAACCCTCGTGGCGAATTCATAAAGCCCCAGGCAAGGTCGTTTCTGCAGAATGCCTACCGAGTGCTGCAATTGGAGCCGGGTGTTGAAGACGGAGAGATCCGCCGTGCTTACTTGCGCATGATGTCGCGCTACCACCCTGACAAGCTTGCCAGTACGAACGCCTCCGAGGCCGCGCTAAAGCAGGCGCAGGAGAATACGATGGCGATTCGCAGCGCCTACGAAGTGCTTTGTGGGTTCCGCAAGCTCCGCATCTAGGGCCACCTAGTGCCTTTTGAGACGCTCTCAATCATATCGGTATCCCATCAGGACAAGCCCTGACATTGTCTGTAAAATGCTGCTTTCTAACACTTCGCAATACAGGCCTAGGAAATGAAAGATTATTTGATCGCTCCCTCCATCTTGTCCGCCGATTTCGCTAGACTCGGTGAAGAAGTCAACGCAGTTTTGGGCGCGGGCGCGGATGTCGTTCATTTCGATGTCATGGACAATCACTATGTGCCTAACCTTACTATCGGGCCAATGATCTGTGAGGCGCTGCGAAACCACAAAATAACCGCGCCTATCGACGTGCACCTGATGGTTAGCCCCGTCGACCAACTCATCAATGACTTTGCGAAGGCTGGCGCTTCTTATATCAGTTTTCATCCGGAGGCCACTGGGCATGTAGATCGCTCTTTGCAGCTTATCCGAGAGCTGGGCTGCAAGTCTGGACTGGTCTTCAACCCTGGCACGCCAATCGACTGCCTCGAATATTTGATGGACAAGGTCGATGTCATCCTCTTAATGTCGGTTAACCCAGGGTTCGGTGGACAGAAGTTCATCCCTTCGACGCTCAAGAAGCTGCAACAAGTACGTCAGCTCATCGACGCCAGCGACTACTCTATTCGTTTAGAAGTGGATGGTGGTGTTGGCGTTTCGAATATTCGCGAGATCGCGGACGCTGGTGCGGATATGTTCGTGGCCGGCTCAGCCATCTTTAACAGCGATGACTACGCCAAGACTATCGCCGAGATGCGATCGCAGTTGGGACAGGAGCCCGACAAGCATCACTAAAACTCGATCCTATTTAACTTTCCCGATGTTTAGAATACAGAGCCCTGAGCTATCCAATGACTGAAGAACAATTTCAGAAACTCGCTGAATCTGGCTATAACCGCATTCCCATAGTGCGCGAAATTCTAGCCGACACCGAAACGCCTCTTAGTATCTATCTGAAACTAGGTAAGGGCACAGGGAATGGAGCAAGTACTGGCGAGAATAGCTATTTCTTCGAGTCTGTTCAGGGCGGCGAGAAATGGGGTCGTTATTCCATTATCGGATTGCCATGCTCCACTGTGCTGCGTGTTGTGGGCGAAACTGTAACCGTCGAAGAAAACGGAAAGATTGTTGAAGAGGTTATTACAAAAGATCCCTTCGAATTCATTACTGATTTTAAGAATCGTTTTAACGTTGCTGAGCTTACCGATGGTCAGCGCTTCAATGGTGGTCTTGTCGGCTATTTTTCCTACGATACGGTGAGGTTTGTTGAAACGAGCATTGGTCCTTCGACGGCGCTTGATGAGATCGGCACGCCCGACATCTTGCTAATGCTATCCGAGGAAGTCGTGGTCTTCGATAACCTCAGTGGAACAATCTGTTTTGTGATAAATGTCGATCCAGATCAGGAAGAAGCCTACGCACAGGCTCAGCAGCGCTTGGATGTCTTGCAGGAGCAGCTGCATAAGCCGGTTCCGCTGCCAGCCCTTCAGAGGCCGAAGTCGGTTCTAGACACAGACTTCACTCATCATTTTTCGCAGGCCGATTATCAGCAGGCCGTTGAGAAGATTAAGGAGTATATAGTTGCTGGCGATGTCATGCAGGTCGTGCTCGCGCAGCGTATGTCTGTGCCTTTTTCAGGGGAGCCGCTAAATCTCTATCGTGCATTACGATTTCTAAACCCTTCTCCATACATGGTCTACTTCGACCTCGGCGATCATCACGTGGTCAGTGCATCGCCGGAGATTTTGGCGCGTGTAGAGGACGGTAAGATCACCGTGCGTCCATTGGCTGGCACTCGCAAGCGCGGCAAAAACGAAGCGGAAGATGCGGCTTTGGAGGAGGATTTGCTCGCCGATGCTAAGGAAATTGCGGAGCATTTAATGCTGATAGACCTCAGCCGCAACGATTCGGGTAGAGTCTCCAAGACAGGTTCTGTCACGGTGCCAAAGCAGATGTTTGTGGAGCGCTATTCGCATGTCATGCATATTGCATCGATAGTAGAGAGTGAGATACGTGATGACAAATCTGCACTAGACGTGTTGCAGGCGACGCTGCCGGTCGGAACCCTGAGTGGCGCACCGAAGGTGCGGGCCATGGAAATCATTGATGAGCTGGAGCCTGAGAAACGCGGTATCTATGGGGGAGCGATGGGCTATCTGGGTTGGAATGACAATATGGACATGGCTATCGCTATACGCACCGCGGTAATCAAGAACGAGAAGCTATATGTGCAGGCTGGTGCTGGAATCGTTGCCGATTCACAGTCTGAGATGGAATGGGAAGAAACCCAGAATAAGGCCAGAGCCATCGTGCGCGCCGTACAGATGGCGAACAATGAGTTATCTGTCGAGTAGCGCTAGTAGTAAATCTATGCCTGATCCCTTAGAGCCTTATAGGCATCCAGTGCTCTCGCTCTGCTCTGTTTCAAGTCTACGATCGCCCTCGGGTAATGTTCTCCTAAAATCACACCGGCCTTTTCTAATTCTGAAGCAGCAGCGGAGCTGGGATCATGAATCGCCTTGTTGCTCAGTCCGTTCAATTCAGGCACATACTTTCGAATATAACTCCCTTCGGAATCGAACTTAGTCGATTGCGTCACCGGATTGAATATGCGGAAGTAAGGAGCGGCATCGGCACCGCTTCCAGCAACCCACTGCCAGCTGCAGCTATTGTTGGCAAGATCGGCATCTAGCAGACAATCCCAGAACCAGCGCGCGCCTTCTAACCAGTGAATCATTAGGTTCTTCACCAGAAATGAGCCCACGATCATGCGCACTCGGTTGTGCATAGTGCCTGTCTGCCATAGCTCTCTCATGCCTGCGTCAACTAGTGGGAATCCCGTCTGACCTTGCTGCCACAGGCGCAGATTCTTATGATCATTGATCCAGGGGAAGCGATCGAACTGAGTTTTCATGTTCTGTTGGCAAATATGAGGGAAGTGATAGAGCGAGTAATAAGAAAACTCCCTCCATGCCAGCTCGCGAACAAAGTGCGCCGCCTGCTCTTCGTTCGAATCTATGTCTCCGGCTTGCTTAACCACGTTCGCGGCCTCTCTGGGAGAAACTTCTCCGAAGTGAAGGTGCGGCGACAACATTGAGACGCTGCGCTTGGCCGGATAGTCTCGGCCATCGCGGTAGTCAGTTAAACCGATCTCTGTGAAATCCTGCAATCGCTGTCTCGCGCCCTTCTCTCCAGGCTGCCAGTGTGATGCGAACTGTTCGTGCCAATTAATCTCGGGAAGAAGGTTCAGGCTATCTAGTCGATTTTTATCCTGCAGACATCTCACGGTATCAAAATTGGTATTGGCTGATTGGTTAGGCGCAGCAGGGGGGTTGTTAGTAATCGCGTACTTATAGAAAGGTGTGAAAACTTTGTAGGGAGTGCCATCTTTCTTGAGATTCTCCCAGGGTTCCCAGATTAAGCTGCCGTTTTGACTGGAGGCCGTTACTCCGTGTGCCGTGAGTTGCTCCTTGATAAGGCTGTCTCGGCGTATTATCGAAGGCTCATAGCAGCGGTTCCAGAAGACATGACTTGCGCCATGTTGATTAGTAAATTGAGGCAGTAACTTGGCGGCGTCGCCCTGCAGAATCCACAGGTTTCCCTGTAGAGATACATTCAAGGCGCTGAGTGAGTGGTGCAGCCACCAGCGAGACGCTCCACCGAGGGGCCAATCATTGCCCTCGTCCAGAATGAAGAGGGGAAGTACTCGGCCTTGTTGAATGGCCTTAAGAAGAGCGGGGTTATCGCTAAGGCGCAGGTCCTGGCGGAACCACATGATGACGGTATTTGCGGGCATAGTTTCTCGAGTACTAGATATTAGGTTGCAGTGCTTGTGATACGTTGAATTCTGCTCTTGGGATCATTTTGGCGACTCAAGACAGAATTCACTTGGACTGCTAGAATGGCGCTCTCAATTTTTGGGCGTAATGAGGGTTTTCTCAGTGCTGTTAATGATCGATAACTACGATTCCTTCACCTATAACGTGGTGCAGTATCTTGGCGAGCTAGGTGCCGATGTGCAAGTGTATCGCAACGATGCCATCTCGATCGAAGCGATAGAGTCTTTGAATCCTGCGCAACTTGTCATTTCTCCTGGACCTTGCACGCCTACCCAGGCCGGTATTTCCATGCAGGTTATTAGTCATTTCGCCGGCAAGATCCCGCTCCTAGGTATCTGCCTCGGTCATCAGAGCATCGGTCAGGTTTACGGTGGCGAGATCGTGCGCGCTAAGAAAGTGATGCATGGCAAACTCTCCCCAATTCATCATAGCGGGAAGGGCGTATTTAAGGATTTGGTGGAGCCCTTCACTGCGACGCGTTATCACTCATTGGTGGTCGATGCGCAGCAGCTTCCGGATTGCTTGGAAGTGACGGCATGGACCGAGAATGAGAATGGCGAGCGTGAGGAGATAATGGGTGTGAGACATAAAGAGCTCGCAGTAGAGGGGGTGCAATTTCACCCCGAGTCTATTCTTAGCGAGTACGGCCATGCTTTGTTGAAGAACTTTTTAGACCAGAACTAAGTCGCCATTTTTCACAAAAAATTATGACTTCAACTTTCAAGTTCAACGGTAATAACTAATGGATATAAGAGCAGCCATAAAAGCAGTCACGTCAAATGTAGATCTAGACAGGGATCAGATGATAACCGTTATGCGCGAGCTCATGTCGGGCAAATCTACCGACGCACAGAATGCTGCCTTCCTTGTCGGTTTGCAGATGAAGGGAGTGAAGTCGTCTGAGATATTAGGTGGTGCAACGGTGATGCGCGAATTGGCCACGAAGGTGCAGCTATCGGATCACCCACACATGGTTGACACCTGCGGAACCGGTGGCAGTGGCTCTAATAAGTTCAACGTGTCTACGGCCTCGGCCATAGTTGCTGCTTGCGCGGGAGCAAAGGTGGCAAAACATGGCAATCGCGGTGCGACGAGCAAGAGTGGCAGCGCCGATGTGTTGGAGGCGGCTGGCATCAATCTAACATTGAGTGCCGAGGATGTTGCCGCGACCATTGAACAGGTGGGAATCGGGTTCATGTTTGCACCTGCTCATCACAGCGCCATGAAGCATGTAATTACGGCGAGAAAGGAAATCGGAGTTAGAACTGTATTCAACCTATTGGGCCCTCTGACAAATCCGGCAGGCGCGCCGAATCAAATTATCGGCGTGTTTGATGCCGCTTGGATACCTTCGCTGTTAGAAGTGTTGAAGGAGCTAGGCAGCAGCCACGTATTGATAGTGGCGGCAGAAGATGGGTTGGATGAGATTAGCATTGCAGGAAAAACGACAGTAGGCGAGCTGCGTGATGGCGAGATCTCACTGTATACCGTCGAGCCTAACGACTTCGGAATTGAGCGTTACGCAGATTATTCCATGCTGCAGATCGATAGCGCTGAAGAAAGTCTGGCTATGTTGAAGGATGCACTTGGCAGTCGAAATCAGGCTGCTGCTGATATCGTGGCCCTTAATGCAGGTGCTGCCATCTATGCGGCGAATTTGACAGATGATCTAGCCGCTGGCGTTGTCAGGGCGCAGAGTATTCTGCGCTCGGGTGAGGCTTTAGCCAAGTTAGAGCAACTGGCCAAGTTCACGCAATCGCTGAAGAAATAGATCGGCTCTTTCTTAGAAGAGCATGGTTGAAGACAATAATAGAAAAACATCTTAGAAGACTTTCACAGTAGAGCGGGTACACATTTTGTCTAAAGCTACAATTCTTGAACAGATCATCGCGAATAAGCAGCTAGAAGTAGCATCGGCAAAAGCGGCTGTGTCTTATGCCGAATTAGAGGCACGATTTCCCTCGGTTGATCAGGCGCGGTCTTTCTCCGAGGCAATGCGTGAGCGCGTGCAGTCCCAGCAGGTTGCCGTGATCGCGGAGATAAAGAAGGCCTCACCATCGAAGGGCTTGATTCGTGAAGACTTTCAGCCTGCGCAGCACGCTGCTGACTTTGATGCGAATGGTGCGACTTGTCTCTCGGTGTTGACCGATGAGATGTTTTTTAAAGGGTGTAACGAGTATCTGCTGCAGGCTAGAGCGGCGTGCGGGTTGCCGGTTATCCGCAAGGATTTCATGATCGATACTTATCAGATCACGGAATCGAAGGCGCTAGGTGCCGATTGCATCCTGCTCATTGTCGCTGCTCTGCAGCCCATGCAGCTAGTTGAGTTAGCAGACTACGCCAACGAGATCGACATTGATATTTTGGTCGAGGTTCATAATCAGAGTGAGTTGGAGCAGGCTCTGCAGCTTAATACTGATTTGATCGGCGTTAATAATCGAAACCTGCACAGTTTTGAGACCAGCCTGCAGACTACGCTAGATTTAGCAGCGCAGGTGCCAGCAGACAAGGTGCTCATTACAGAAAGTGGTATTCATATGCGGGACGATGTGAATACCATGACAGAAGCAGGGATCTATGGGTTTCTGGTAGGGGAATCTTTCATGCGCGCGCCCAGCCCGGGAGCGAAGTTGAAGGAGCTAATGTTCGGTAAATAAGGTTCTATGAATAGGGTTCTGTGCTGCCGAGGCCTAACCCCGAGCAGTCGAGCGTCTAGCGCGTACCGAAAAAAACTATTGTCTTGCCGCTAACACTTGCTAGCTCTTGTTCCTCAAGAGTCTTCAAAACTCGTCCAGCCATCTCTCTTGAACAGTTCACCAACCTGCCAATCTCTTGGCGGATAATTTTTATCTGCATACCATCGGGGTGAGTCATAGCATCTGGCTCTTTACCCAGATCGATTAGTGTTCGAGCGATACGGCCAGTCACATCATAGAATGCAAGATCGCCTACTTTACGGGTCGTGTTGCGCAGGCGATGCGCTCTTCGGTCTTCTTAAACAGGCCCATCTCGCCGAAGGAGTCTCCGGGATTCAAGTAGGTGATGACAACTTCCTTGCATTCATCATCTTCGAGGACAATGGAAATCGAACCCTTGATGCATGCAATGCAGGACATCGCTTTTGTCGCCCTCATAAATAATGGTGGATCGATTCAGGTAACTCTTGCGATGGCAGTGGGATAAAAAATTATCCAAGTCTTCGGTATGTGGGGTAATGTCCATGAGTGCGATTGGTAAAACTCCTGCTTTTTCTAGCGAGTTAAATGCATATCACATTTTAGTCGCAATTGTGAGATCCTCATCACAATAATGGTTGACGCCAAAAGGCTACGAATGTGCTGCTTACTCGAATAAATGAACCGCGATCGCGCCAAGTCTTGCTATGGATGTGCTGCGAGCAGTGGTATTGAGGCGCTCTTGGCGAATGTTACTATGTTAACCTTACTCGCCATTCCATTTACTGACTAGTATCGGTTACTGCTCTGGCTTTCTTGATTCTTGTCTAGCCGTATTGCCAGTTTTTTTTCGATACTGGAGCCTTGATGCCAAGTTTTGCAAAGAAAGACCTGCATAGGATTAGAAAATGAAAGCGAGAGTGAATTGGGTTGAGAACGTGATGTTTGTGGCGGAGTCGGACAGCGGGCACGCGATTGTAATTGATGGTGCGGCGGCAGGTGGCGGGCGAAATATGGGAATGCGACCAATGGAGCTGATGGCTCTTAGTGTTGGCAGTTGTTCATCCTACGATGTTGTGACAATCTTGAAGAAGGCGAAACAACGGGTAACGGCTTGCGAGGCTGAGGTTACTGCGGAACGAGTTGAAGGAACGCCAGCGACCTTCGAGTCCATTCATCTGCATTTCAAGGTTACCGGTATTGATCTCAGTGAGAAGCATGTGCGGCGTGCAATCGAGCTTTCGGCGGATAAGTATTGTTCTGCATCGATCATGATGAAAAATGCCGGCGTAAAAGTTACTCACGACTTTGAGGTTCACGAGGCTGAAAAATAGCAGTTAACTAGTAGGGTTAGCTGGAGGAACGAGATGGTGCAGGCGTGATCAGGACCGGGCGGTCTCAGATGTGGTAGGTAGTCTTCTTCATTACTTCCGACATGACCGCCATGGCTTGCCTGATAGGAGCGGGTAGCTCTGCGCCACCGGCATTGCGTGCCGATTGCCCATGATGTTTTTCATCAGCGATCATTGTCTCTAGAATCGCTCGGCTCTTGTTGTCGTTCTCCGGCAACTGATCCAGATGTTCTTCTAGGTGTTCGCAAACCTGATCTTCTGTCTCAGCTACGAATCCGAGACTCCATTTGTCGCCGGCTAGTCCTGCTGCTGCGCCCATACCGTAGGAGAGCGTATACCACAGAGGGTTCAGCGCGCTTGGTCGGCTGTCTAGTTGTTGCAGGCGCTCTTCACACCAAGCCAGGTGATCAACTTCTTCGGCAGCAGCTTCTTCCATAGACTGACGTACATCATCCAATTTGGCGGTTGCTGCCTGCCCCTGATACAGGGCCTGTGCGCAGACTTCGCCGGTGTGATTAATACGCATTAGTCCGGCTGCATGCTGCTTATCGGTCTCGTCCAATTCTGACTCTTTCGTGGCTGCGGCAGGCGAGAGTCGACGTGCATTGCTAGAGCCAGGCACACAGCTGCGTAGAGCCTGGTCGAATTGAACGAGGCAGCGATCGAAGAAATTCAAATTGGTGTGGTTAGCCATCTACCTATTCTCTCTGGCAATGGCGCGATAGGCAATATCATTTCGAAAATAGACGTTATCCCAGTGAATATTGTGCAGGACTCTATAGGCTTCAGCTTGGGCCTCTGAGACTGTTCCGCCCAGCGCGGTAGCGCAGAGCACTCGCCCGCCATTGGTAACTGCCGCGCCATCTTTCTCTGCTGTACCGGCATGGAATATTTTCTGATGCGCCTCTAGGACCTGATCTAGCCCGCTGATCGGGAAGCCCTTGCCATAAGAGGCTGGGTAGCCCCCTGCAGCGAGCACAACGCCTACGGCGGACCGATCATCCCACTGCGCCTTTTCCCCGTCCAAGTTCTGGTTGAGTGCAGCTAGGCAATGTTGAACTAGGTCTGATTGAAGTCTCATCATTACCGGCTGTGCTTCAGGGTCGCCGAAGCGGCAATTAAACTCGACTACGTTTATCTCGCCGGTTTCGGTGATCATTAGTCCGGCGTAGAGGAAGCCTGTGTAATCATTACCATCGGCTGCCATGCCTGCAACGGTGGGTAGAATCACCTGATCCATGATGCGCTGATAAATTACATCGTCGACCACCGGGGCAGGGGAGTAAGCGCCCATGCCGCCAGTATTTGGTCCCTTGTCGCCATCGTCTCTGGCCTTGTGGTCCTGCGAGGTTGCCATTGGCAACACATTGCGCCCATCTACCATGGCAATGAAGCTGGCTTCTTCGCCTTCGAGGAAGCCCTCTACTACGACCCGGTGCCCGGCATCTCCAAATTTGTTTCCCGATAGCATGTCTTCGACAGCAGTTATCGCCTCTGCCTCTGTCAACGCGACGATCACGCCCTTGCCAGCGGCGAGGCCGTCGGCCTTGATGACGATAGGTACTCCGTTCGCTTGTATGTAGGTTTTTGCTGCAGCGACATCGGTAAAGGTTTGATAGAACGCGGTGGGTATATTGTGCCGACTTAGAAAATCTTTGGTGAAGGCTTTAGAACCTTCTAGCTGCGCTGCATTCTTCGACGGACCGAAGCAGGGCAGGTTGCGCTCTTGAAAATAGTCGACAATACCGTCGACTAAAGGTGCCTCAGGTCCCACTATTGTAAGCCCGATTTTTTCCTGTGCCGCGAAGGCGGCCAGCGCGGGAAAGTTGAGAGGATCTATTGCGACATTCTCCAGCTTTGCTTCTCTATTGGTGCCGGCATTACCTGGTGCTACAAATACTTTATCAACAGTGTCGGATTGAGCGGCCTTCCAAGCTAGGGAGTGTTCGCGGCCGCCGCTGCCTATAACTAATACCTTCATGGTTTCGATCTCGTGTTGAGTGCGCGACTAATGACGGAAGTGCCGGATGGAGGTGAATACCATCGCTATATTTGCCTCATCGGCAGCGGCGATAACCTCGTCATCACGCATCGATCCGCCAGGCTGTATGACTGCGGCAATGCCTGCTTCAGCGGCGGCGTCTATGCCGTCGCGGAAAGGAAAGAAGGCGTCTGATGCCATCACAGAGCCTTTTACTACCAGATTTTCATCGGCCGCCTTGATGCCCGCAACCTTCGCACTGTAGACGCGACTCATTTGTCCAGCACCGATGCCAATGGTTTGATTATTTTTGCAGTAGACGATGGCATTCGATTTTACATACTGCGCAACAGACCAGGCGAACAATAGGTCGCGAATCTCTTCCTTGCTAGGAGCGCGAGCGCTAACGACTTTTAGATCATCGCGAGAAATCTGATGAATGTCGCGATCCTGTACTAGCAGCCCGCCATTGACGCGCTTGTAGTCGAATGCTGCTTCTCTGTGGTCCTGCCATTGGCCGCAGCGCAGTACTCTCACATTCTTTTTTGCTGCTGTAATTTCCAGCGCAGCATCGGAAATAGAAGGAGCTATGATCACTTCGGTAAATTGCTGGTCGACGATGCGCTGCGCTGTCTGGGCATCTAGTTCGCGATTGAACGCGATGATACCGCCGAAAGCCGAAGTTGGGTCGGTCTGAAAGGCGAGTTCATAGGCCTTTAGCGGCGACTGAGCTATGGCAACTCCGCAAGGATTCGCATGTTTCACAATGACACAGGCCGGCTCGCTGAATGATTTAACACATTCTAAAGCCGCGTCGGTATCGGCGATATTGTTATAAGACAGTGCCTTGCCCTGCAGCTGCTCTGCCGTGCTAATGCTCGTCTCACTAGGGTTTCTTTCTACGTAAAAGGCCGCATTCTGGTGTGGGTTCTCTCCGTAGCGCATCTCTTGGGTCTTTATAAATTGCGTATTAAATGTCCTAGGAAAGTTCGATTCAGGGTCGATCTTCGCGCCGAGATAGTTGGCGATGGCGCCATCATAGGCTGCTGTGTGTTCAAACGTCTTTACCGCGAGGTCAAAACGAGTCCCATGGTCGAGGCTGCCTTCATTTGCTTGTAACAGATCAACGATGCTGTCGTAGTCTGATGGATTTACCACTACAGCGACGAAGTGATTATTCTTTGCAGCTGCACGAAGCATAGTAGGACCGCCAATATCGATGTTCTCGATAGCCGTTGGCAAATCGCAGTCTGGGTTCGCTATGGTGGCTTCGAAAGGATAGAGATTGACTATCACGAGATCGATCGGAGGTATGTCATGCTCCTCCATTACCGCCTTATCCTTATCGCGGCGGGCTAGGATACCGCCATGGACCTTCGGATGCAGAGTCTTAACCCTGCCGTCCATCATTTCTGGAAAACCGGTGTACTCCGATATTTCTATCGCTGGAACGCCCTGGGCAGTGAGCAGCTTATAAGTGCCCCCAGTGGAGAGTATCTCGATGTTAAGTTTATGGAGAGCTTTTGCGAAGGGAACAATGCCAGTCTTGTCGGAGACGCTAATCAATGCACGACGAATGGCAGCAGATTTTTCTGTTGTCATAGGGCTATCTTTTGCTTTTGGGCGTAGTTGGGGTTGATGCAAAACCGGCTATCTAGATTTTCGCCAATCTCACTAAGTCGAATTACTTAGATGAACTCGATGAGACTAAATTTAGAGGGCCGATCGATGGAATTTACAGTAAACCGTATAGCTTTAATTTGGTGCGTAGCGTACCACGGTTCAAGCCAAGCATGATAGATGCCTTGCTTTGATTGTTGCCGCAATAACCCATTGCAGCCTCAATCAGGGGAGCCTCTACTTCTGAAATAACCATGTGGTGAAGATCGGTAACTGCCTCATCTTCGATATTTTCAAAATAGCGGTTTAGTGAACGTTCGACTTCAGCTCGAAGTGTATTTTCTTGTTGCGCAGTGGGGGTGTTGTCTTGAGTTTGAATTGGCTCATGGTGGTTTGCAATACTATCGAACTTATTCACGCGGCTTCAGCTCCCTGATCGATTAGTAGACCTTCGTCCAAGCGAGAGAAGTACGTATTGACGCAGTCGAGTTGCGCGGCAGGGGAATCAATAGTATTGAAGTTTTTCATAAATTCACGCGATTCTAATAATTCTTTAACATACGCGGCAACATGCTTACGTGCATACCATACTCCTTTCACGTCGCCATAGAAACTATGAAGTTTCATAAGGTGCGAAAAGATTATATCGAGACGAGTTTTTAGATCGATTTCGGGAAGAGCCTTCCCGGTAGTAAGATAGTGTTCGATCTCTCTGAATATCCATGGCCTGCCTTGCGCGGAACGACCGATCATTAACCCGTCTACTTGAGTGTGCTTAAGGACCGCTGCGGCCTTTCGTGGTGAATCTATATCACCGTTAGCAATTACAGGGATCGAGATAGCGTTCTTAATTTCTGCAATGGTGTCGTACTCTGCGTAACCCTTGAAGCGGCATTCACGCGTCCGACCATGCACTGTGAGCAAGCTTATACCGCTACCCTCAGCAATCTTCGCGATCTCAACACCATTTCTTGTTTCGGGGCTCCAGCCAGTGCGTATCTTCAACGTTACGGGAATATCGATGCGAGAGACTACTGCTTTTAATATTCTCTCTACCAACTTGGCATCTTTAAGTAGTGCGGACCCTGCTGCTTTTTTAAGTACTTTCTTCGCGGGGCAGCCCATGTTGATATCGATGCCATCGGCACCTAGCTCTGCATTCAGTGCTGCAGCTTGAGCCATCAACTCCGGATCGGATCCCGCAATTTGCACGACATGAGGTTCATTGCTTTTAGGTTTTACGCGCTTTAGTCTGTTGCGTTCGTTCTGCCACAATTCTGCATTGCTCGTCAGCATTTCTGCAACAGTTAGTCCGGCGCCAGCTTCTGTGCAGATTTCCCGGAACGGTGTGTCACTGACGCCCACCATTGGCGCAAGGAATAGCGAGTTTTTTAGTTTGTAGGGGCCGACGTCAATCATTCTTGTTATTGCAGTTGTGCTGACTTTGCTAGGGGCGGTTATGATAGCGGGGACGCATTTCCAGTTAAAGCGATTTGTTTGTTTTTTGCGCACCTAGCTTTTTGCGCATCTAGTTCAGGCAACAATTTCGTGGCTAGGGCCAGCGGAATGCCAGAGTGTAGTTTACGGCTTCTGGGCCCGGGTCCATTATAGCTAGGCCGATTTGCACCGGTGTCTTGGCAGGAATGGCTTGGATGGAGCGAAGCTCTGGATCCAGATATTCAGCTGACGTAAATTCACGCAGCGCGATGACGCTGTTTTCTACACTATTGAAACTGAGTATAAGAATTGGAAATGGTTGCTCGAATTCTGCGGCGTTTCGAATGATGGTATTAACCATCAAGCCGTTCGCTAAAGTCGGATGCGTTTGTACGGTGAGATTCTCGCTGCGAATAGAATCGATATCTGTGTATTGCGGCAGTGCGCATTTTAAGTAGGTGCAGGCAACTTCATACTTAGGGCGTAATTGAGGAAGCTGGCTATACAGTTCCATGCGCTGCCACAAATATTGAGAGCTAAGCAGGCCGCCGAGCAGCAGGATGGATAGAAAGAGTAGGGTGCTACGTAATAGGTGACTCTCTTTCCTGGCTAAGAGCTCGACAGGTGCAGACATACTCCCCAAGGCAGCAAGATTCTCTCGAGGAATCGCTTCTAGCGCTTCCCCGTCGCTTAGTTCTGCTTCCAGCGCTCTAGCTCGTATCGCTTGTGTTGAATCTTCATTAACTTCTTGAGCGGTTGTCTGTGTCGCTTCAATGGTTGGCTCTTCACCTTCAGGAATACTTTCACTAGCAAGTTCTTCTTGCTCAGCTAGGCTGTGGATATCGTCTGTTTCATCGCTTGGCGATTCACTGTCGACACCTAGGTTCTCGTTGTCCGTCGCAGGGTCTGCGATTAGTTCCGGCAGAGCGTTCGATTCTGCAGTTGGGAGTGATTCTCTGGTTGTTTCTTCCTCTTCGTCTGCAGCGAAAGATTGAGTAGCTTCTTCATTCGTTGGCGAGGCCGCCACTTCTTCATTTATCTGCGGCCAGACAGTATCGTCGGCAGCTTGTACGTCTGGTTCCGCCACTTCCTCCTGAGTCGCTAGCAACGGGGTCTCAACGGGTTCGGCATCACCTGCGACACCCGGATAGCCTGGCTGCTTGCTCGCCGTCTCTTGGTCTGGGGTGCTACCTACCTTAGGTTCGCGGATGCGCATTTCTGGAGGACGGCGGGGATCAAACGTGAATGATGCGGATAGCTCTATGCCAACAAATTGCTCTTTACTCTCAATCTGCTTGTCTTCAGTATCAGCGAGCTCTATCTCCGGTTCAATGCGTTCCTCTGATGAGGAGTCGGCCGGGTCGTCTTCAATGAGCTCATGCGTATCTGCTTCCTCTGCTAGAAAGGAGTCTAGAATCTCATCTTCGAATTCCTCATCGATGTTTTCATTAGCAATGCTTGCCTTCAGGGGTTCAGGTTGATCAATGGGCGGGTCTTCGTCTTCATGTCTATTCTCTACAGCAGGGGCTTCTGTTCTTTCTTGAAGCTCACTGGCTGCAGTGGCGAAGAAGTCTTCGCTCACAGGTTCCGATTTTTCCAATTTCTGATGCAGGTTTTGTTCATCGATAGGTTCATCAATAGGTTCGTCGTCATGGGTTTCGCGCAAGGCGCTGCGAGTAAGAAACGAAGAGGGGTCGAAAAACTCTTGGGGGTCATTGCCTACGAAAACTGACTCGTCTTGATCTGGTGCCGCGTCAGCTTCGTCGGTAATCAGGAAATTATCGATGGCCTCAAATACATTGAGGCAGGCTCCGCAGCGCACCTTGCCGGCAGCAGCAGCTAACACACGAGAGTTTGTGTTGAAGGTGGATTCACAGGCGGGGCATTGAGTTACATTGAACGACATGCGACAGTACTTCGGGCGACAAGTTAGCTAGGGATTGTAGGTCAATCCCTTTGTCTTGCCTACAGTAAGCTCAACTCCCTCGCTAATTCAGGCGGATGCCGCTTAATCGTGCCCATTCCTCGCTCAGTACAGCCTCGTCCATCTCAAACCAGGAGCCGTAATGCTCAAGTAATTCGTCCGCCTGCTCCACTAATAAGCCAGACAGGGCGATACGCCCCTTGGGTTTTATGAGATGAGAGAGGTCTTCGGCAAGGCGCATGAGTGGCTCAGCGAGTATATTTGCGACGAGTATGTCTGACCGAAGCGCTGCCCTGTCTTCAGGTAATTGTTCGGGCAGATAGGTCTCGATAACACCCTTTCGGATGTTGTTGCGTTTCGCGTTCTCGATGGTGGCTGTAATAGCCTGAGGATCATTGTCTACAGCGATGACGCGAGCTGCTCCTAGCAGGGCTGCTGCTATAGCGAGAATCCCGGAGCCGCACCCATAGTCGATAACAGTGCTGTCATCGTGAATGTTCTTCTCCAGCCATTGTAGGCACATGCTGGTGGTCGCGTGACTGCCACTGCCGAAGGCGAGGCCGGGATCGAGCATAATATTGACGGCATTTGGTTCGGGCGGCTCCTGCCAGCTCGGACACACCCAAAGGCGCTCGCCAAACTGCATGGCCTTAAAATCCGACATCCAAGATCTCTCCCAAGCCTGATCTTCTAGGGTTTCGAGAGTCAGAGGCCTCTTGTCTTCAATTGCAGGGTGTTGTTGCAGTAGGAAAAGCAAACCATCGAGATTTGTTTTTTTCTCGAATAGGCAGACTAGATCAACAAGATCCCATAATGGAGTGCTACCTGGCTCCTTTTGAAATACCGGTTGATCCTCTGCATCCAGATAGCTTATTGAAAGACCGCCATAATCCAGAAGCAGTTGTTCTAGAGGTTCAATCTGATCGGATCGTACCTGAACCCTGAGCTGTTGCCATGCCATAGTGAGAAGACTCGGGAAGTTCTAGGATCCAAGTTTTTTTTCTAGATAGTGGATGTTGACACAACCCTTATGAAACTCGGCATCGCGCACCAGGTCTTGATGCAGTGGGATATTGCAACGGATACCATCGATCAGCATCTCATCAAGAGCGATCTGCGTGCGTTTTAGTGCTGCTTCGCGAGTGTTTGCGTGGCAGATAAGCTTGGCTATCAATGAGTCGTAGTGGGGCGGAACGCTATAGCCGCTATAGAGGTGTGAATCGACACGCACTCCATTGCCGCCCGGTGCGTGAAACATCTTTATCTTGCCTGGGCTGGGCATAAACGTGACAGGGTCTTCGGCGTTGATTCGGCACTCGAAGGCGTGTCCACGGAAATGGATATCCTCTTGCTCATAAGACAGGGGCGCGCCGCCGGCTATTAGAAGTTGTTCTTTGACGATATCTACACCGGTAATCATTTCTGTAACGGGATGTTCTACCTGTACGCGCGTATTCATTTCAATGAAGTAGAACGCTTCATCTTCATATAAAAACTCTAGGGTTCCAGCGCCTCTGTAATTCATGTTCTTACAAGCTTGGATGCAAGTCTGTGCGACCTTAGCGCGTACTTTGTCAGGAATGCCCGGGGCTGGCGCCTCCTCTAATACTTTCTGATGGCGTCGCTGCAGAGAGCAGTCACGGTCGCCAAGGTAGAGTGCGTTGCCCTTGCCATCGCCGATAACTTGGATTTCCACATGGCGCGGATTCTCTAAGAACTTCTCTAGATAGACTACGGCGTTGCCGAAAAAAGATTTGGCCTCAGTCTGTGTGACGAATATTGCTTTGAGTAGGGCCGCCTCATTGTGCACAACACGCATGCCGCGGCCACCGCCGCCCGCTGTTGCCTTGATGATAATTGGGTAGCCAATCTCTTTGGCCAGAGACAGTGTGCGCTCGTTGTTGTCGTCTATGGGGCCATTAGAGCCGGGTACGGTAGGTACGCCGGCCGCGCGCATTACTTCGATGGCTGAAACCTTGTCGCCCATCAGCCGAATCGTCTCGGCAGTTGGGCCGATAAACGTGAAGCCACTGTTCTCGACCTGCTCGGCGAAGTCGGCGTTCTCCGATAAAAACCCGTAGCCGGGATGCACTGCATCGGCATCAGTCACTTCCATCGCAGAGATTATAGCGGGTGTATTGAGGTAGCTGTCTGTTGGGCTGGGCGGTCCTATACAGACCGACTCATCGGAGAGCCGAACATGCATTAGATCCCGGTCCGCCGTCGAATGGACAGCGACAGTTTTGATTCCAAGTTCTTTACAAGAGCGAAGTACACGCAGTGCGATTTCACCGCGATTGGCTATTAAAACTTTTTCTAGCATGAAGCTATCCTTGGATTAAGCTGGGCACACAAAAAGCGTTCTAACCGATTCTGATTAATGGCTGGTCGAACTCTATCGGCTCGCCATCTTCAACCAAAAAGGCTTCGATCACGCCTGATTGATCGGCCTCGATTTGATTCATCATCTTCATCGCTTCAACAATACACACCACGTCTCCTGCCTTTACATGTTTGCCAACCTCTGCGTACGCAGGAGAGGAGGGAGAGGGAGAGCGATAGAAAGTTCCAACCATAGGGGACTTGATCACATTTCCTTCTGCGGCGGGAGCAGCGGCAGGTGCCGATGCACTAGGGGCCGGAGCTGCAGCATGAGCCGCCGGCGCGTTATAGGCAATCGGCGCAGGCATTGAGATGGCACCGCGGCTAATTCTAACCGACTCTTCGCCTTCCTTGATTTCGATTTCTGCGATGTCGGAAGATTCCAACAGCTCAATCAGTTTTTTTACTTTTCTAATGTCCATAGGAATATCTCGCTTAGAGTCTTAGTTAGCTAGTTTTTTGCAAGCAGCTTGAAGCGCCAGCTCGTAACCTTGGGCTCCCAAGCCGATCACACACCCGACAGCGATGTCGGAAAAATAGGAATGATGTCGATACGCTTCGCGGCTGAATAGGTTTGAAAGATGCACCTCGATGAAGGGGATCTCACAGGCCAGGATCGCGTCACGAATAGCAATGCTAGTGTGGGTGAATCCACCAAAGTTCACGATCATGAATGCCGTGCCGTCTTTTCGCGCAACGTGCAATCGATCGATTATCTCGCCCTCAGAGTTAGCCTGCAGGCTGTCGAATTGATGACCCGACTCCGTGCATTTTGTTGCGAGGCGCTGATTAATGTTGTCCAAGGTGTCAGACCCATAGATGTGAGGTTCACGACTACCGAGTAGATTTAAGTTAGGTCCATGCAGGGCCAGTATTGATGCCATGTTTTTTCCCCTAATGTGGCGGCTGGGTGAATTTTCTCCCGAGAAGCCTAGTTAGCTATTTTGTCGGCATTTTCTCAGGAAATATCATGCATTTCACGCTTTTTTGCGAAAGGAAGGTCTGAGTTTATGGATTTAGCAGAAATTCGAAGCGCTGGGGGGGGTAACAGAATCCCCAATCGGCACAGCCTTGATAGTCGATGAAAATTCTTGCGTTCGACTCCGGCATGGTACTAAGACTGAGGTCGATATCTAGCTGGCCGTAATAGGCTTCTATATCTCCGAAGAACTGGTCATTTTTCTTCAGGCCATCGGGCATCGTGACTTCTATGGGTAGCTCTGCCGAATCGGCTTGCTGGCTCAGTGTGAATTGGAATGCGTGCCTATACAGGTAGTGGCCATCCGGTAGGCTCCATACAATCTTGTATCGCCCTGGACTAGCGGCACTGACATAGAAAGGGAAAGCTTGTGCCACAGGGAGAGGCTGCGGAGAAATGGATTGCACTTCTAGGCCTGAGATCGTGCGCGGTGTGAGCTGCGCTTGAGCCACGTTGCCTGCGAGCAGGAGAGTGCCAAGTAGCAGAGTCAGACTGATTCGAAACGCGGAACTTATCTTCATACTAGGTTGGACCAGTTAAACTAAGAATAAGTTTCCTACCCAAGGCGTCCCTAGTTTTGATAACGATCAAAGACCAAGCAGGCATTGGTGCCACCGAAACCGAAGCTATTCGACATGACACGGTTCAGGGTAATGTCATCGTGCCGCTCGATTGCGATTGGCATTCCTTGTGCTTCTTCGTCTAGATTTTCGATATTGGCCGAAGCAGCAATAAAATCATTCTCCATCATCAATAGCGTGTAGATGGCTTCCTGTGCGCCTGCCGCGCCAAGTGAATGACCCGTCAGCGACTTGGTTGAATTTAGTGTTGGTACGTTCTCACCAAACACGCTTTTAATAGCGCGTAGTTCCGAGACGTCACCGGCCGGTGTGCTAGTGCCGTGTGTGTTGATGTAGTCTACCGACCCTTCCAGACCATCGGTCGCTATCTGCATCGCGCGTGCGCCGCCTTCGCCTGCAGGTGCAACCATGTCATGGCCATCGGAGGTCGCCGCATATCCGGTCAGCTCGGCATAGATCTTTGCGCCTCGTGCTAGGGCGTGATCGAGAGACTCCATGACAAGAATTGCACCACCGCCAGCGATCACGAAGCCGTCGCGGTCAGCATCGAAAGCACGTGAGGCTTTGTCGGGAGTGTCGTTGTATTTAGTTGAAAGCGCGCCCATAGCATCGAACATATGGCTCATTGTCCAATGTTCTGCCTCACCGCCTCCTGCGAATACTATATCCTGCTTGCCTAGCTGAATTAGCTCGGCTCCATGGCCAATGCAGTGTGCGCTGGTCGCACAGGCCGATGAGATCGTGTAGTTGACGCCTTTGATTTTGAATGGAGTGGCCAGACAAGCGGAGGTGGTGCTGCTCATCGTGCGTGTAACACGGTAAGGCCCGACTCTGCGCAAACCTTTTTCGCGCATGATATCTGTGGATTCAAGCTGTTCTTCGGAGGAGCCGCCGCCGGAGCCCACTACCAATCCAGAGCGGAAATTGGATACTTCTTCTTCCGTGAGGTTGGCGTCAGATATCGCCTGCTCCATGGCTAGGTACGCATAAGCAGAGGCGTCGCCCATAAAACGGAGTATCTTGCGGTCTATCAGTTCCGCTGTGTCGATCTGCACGGATCCGCTGACATGGCTGCGCATGCCAATTTCTTCATAGGTGGGATTGTGCCGGATACCACTGCGGCCCGCCTTGAGAGAATCCAGCACCGACTCTTTGTCATTGCCCAAACAGGACACAATTCCGATACCAGTAACAACAACGCGCTTCATACAATTTCCCCAATCATTAAACAATCACGCATGCATCCTGCATTAGAATGAGCTTCCTGATTTGAACAAACCAACTTTCAATGTTTTGGTGGTATAGATTGTCTTGCCATCTACAGATACTGTTCCGTCGGCGATGCCCATAACTAGGCTTCTATTAATAAGTCGACTTATCGATAACTCGTAAACTACCTTCTTTGAAGTCGGCAGTATTTCGCCAGTAAATTTCACCTCGCCAGCTCCAAGTGCCCGGCCCCTGCCAGGGTGACCACTCCAGCCGAGGTAGAATCCCAATAGTTGCCACAAGGCATCTAATCCTAGGCATCCCGGCATGACTGGGTCGCCGGGAAAGTGACAGTCGAAAAACCAAAGCTCAGGCGTTATGTCGAGCTCCGCGATAATCTGACCGCGACCGTGCTCGCCACCATCTGCATTGATCTCTACAATCCGGTCGAGCATGAGCATGTTGTCCACGGGTAACGCTGCGTTGCCCGGACCGAATAGGCGACCTTGGCCGCAATCTACCAGTTCTTCCAATGTATAAGAATTCTTAGGAACAAAGTTGTGTTCGACTTGTGTCATAAGCTGGTTATACCCCTCCAAGGGGTGGGTTCTTAAAGGCTGCGATGTTATCGCGCCGGGACCAAATAATCGATCATAAATTGACTATGATGGTTCTACAGGCTGGTGAATCAGTTCAATTTATTAAAATAGGCAATATTTTGCTACTATGTCGTTCCTTTTCGTCATTCCGTTTTGGCAGTCCAAGGCAGCAGGCTCTATGTTAATTCCCGTTATTCTCGCTGGTGGTGTGGGTTCCCGCCTCTGGCCAGTCTCCCGATCATTGCTACCAAAGCAATTTATTGAATTCCCTGACATGCAGGGCTCGCTATTTCAGAGCACATTGTCTCGTCTAGAGGGCGTGTCTGACCTCGAAGATCCGATAGTCGTTTGTAACACCGACCATCGCTTTCTGGTGGCAGAGCAACTGCGACAACTAGGCAAAGAGCATTGCAATATATTACTAGAGCCGGTCGGCAGAAATACGGCGCCTGCGGCAGCTCTTGCTGCATTGTGTGCGCTGCAAGATAACGTGGACCCACTTCTCCTAGTATTGCCAGCCGATCACTTGATTCAGGATGAAACAGCATTTCTGCAAGCGATAGCTCAGGCATTGCTGTCCGCCAAGCAAGGAAAGTTGGTTACATTTGGACTAGTGCCAAGTGTCCCAGAAACTGGCTACGGCTATATACAGAAGGGTGCACAGCTAGGCGGCGAAAATGGATATTGTGTAGAGCAGTTTGTAGAAAAGCCGGATCAGGAAACCGCACAGGCCTATCTGGATAGCGGTAACTATTTTTGGAATAGTGGCATGTTTTTGTTTTCTGCCTCAGCTTACTTAGCGGAGCTTAAGCGGCATGCTTCAGATATTTTCGATAGCTGTCATCAAGCCCACACAAGTCTGGAGCGGGGAGAGGACTTTCATCTAATCCCAGAGTCAATCTTCGCGAGCTGTCGCAGTGATTCTATCGATTATGCTGTGATGGAGAAGACTGCCTCAGCTGTGGTTGTGCCACTTGAGGCGGGTTGGAATGACCTTGGTGCCTGGGATGCGTTGTGGGAAGTGCGGGACAAGGATGAGCAGGGCAACGCATTATCTGGCGATGTAGTCACCTTCGATGTTAAAAATAGTTATATTCAATCTCAGTCTCGACTTGTTGCTGTTGCGGGGATACGAGATGTCGTAGTGGTTGAGACCGCGGATGCAGTGCTAGTGACTGACCGCTCTCAAGCGCAGTCCGTTAAAATATTGGTGCAACAGCTGCAAGACCAACAGCGGGAAGAGAGTGCATTGCACCGATTGGTCTACCGTCCGTGGGGCTCTTATGAGTCTCTTAGCAGTCGGCCGGGCTGCCAAGTAAAGCATATAGTGGTCAATGCTGGCGCATCGCTCTCGCTGCAGCTTCACCATAAGAGGGCAGAACACTGGATAGTGCTCAAGGGAGTGGCTTTGGTAACCTGCGACAATAAAGAGTTCGAGCTGCGACCCAATGAATCAACGTATATTCCAGTCGGAAGTAAGCATAGACTGACTAATCCCAGCAATAATCCTATAGAGATTATCGAG
>JAPKAI010000166.1 GCA_028825335.1 Gammaproteobacteria bacterium
TTGAAAAATTGTGCTCTGCTATTCAAGTCGCAAATCTTGTCACTACAGTTCTAGCAGGCCGGTGAAGAGCGTGGATTCGATTCTGTAGGCTTAAACAACAATTGACTGTACAGGAGATTCGGTGTCAAATGACAACATGCTGACATAAGTCGTTCCATTCCCAATGTAGTAGCCATCCAAATTCGGATTTACGGCGTAATGGGGAAAGAGTTAAAGGAAAACCAATGCATTCCCCCAAGCGTATGCTATTTCTTGACCTTGTATTGTCCTTATTCAGGTTGAATGGACTCTTAATAGCGGAGGGAGACGATATGACCGAGGCGCTGGGCCTAACCAGCGCTAGATGGAAGGTCATCGGCGTCATTGCACTTTCCAATTCGGGACTGACAGTGCCGGGTATCGCTAGGGTCCTAGGCCAGTCGCGGCAAGCAGTGCAGCGCATAACAGATGTTATGGTCACCGACGGGCTACTCTCCTATCAGTCCAACCCCAAACACAAGCGCTCGGTATTAGTCGTGCTCACCGAAGAAGGTAAGACCGCCTATAAGGATCTGCGCGACGTTCAGGACCCCTGGGCGATAGAGAACACTGAAGACATTCCCATCGACGAATTGGATGCAGGCCTACGGCTAGTGCGTCGCCTTATTCAGAAATTCGACAAATAACCATGACAGACCATATGACAAGACTGCCTCGGGATCTCTATACTGCAACCGAGGTTAGTCTGCTCGATAAGATCGCGATCGAACAGTTCGGCATTCCTAGCTTCACCTTAATGCAAACGGCAGCATCGATCGCCTTTAACAAGCTAATAGAGAAATGGCCGCAGACGCGCCACGTGCAAGTGTTTGTAGGCTCGGGTAACAATGCAGGCGATGGCTATCTTCTCGCCAGCCTGGCGAAAGAGCAGGGACTAAGCACTGAGGTCATCACTCTTTGGGATCCAGAAAAACTGCAGGGCGATGCAAGGCTCGCTGCCGAATGGGCGGACAAGCAGCAAGTTTTGATAACGCCCTTCTCTTATTTCGACGTTGAGCATGAGAAAGACCACGCCCATCCCGTTATCGTTGATGCGCTGCTAGGTATTGGACTAGACAGAGAAGTGACTGGCGATTACGCAAAGGCCATCGAATTTATCAACAGCGCAGATCGACCGGTGCTTGCGATCGATATCCCGTCTGGTCTTAGTGCGGACACAGGCGCGTGTCTCGGCGTGGCGGTCACTGCGGATGTAACAGTTACATTTATCGGCTTAAAGCAGGGCCTACTCACGAATCAAGCTGGCGACTATGTTGGCGAGCTGATCTATCACCATCTCGCTGTGCCCGATCAAGTATTCACTAGCGAGTCTTCACCGAAGCCGACGGCGCAACGCATAGACATCAATTCGACAAGAGCGATGCTAACGCCTCGCGCAATCTCTTCGCACAAGGGCAGCCATGGTCACGTATTAGTCATCGGCGGCGATTCGAGTTTCGGTGGCGCTGTAATAATGGCAGCCGAAGCGGCTCTGCGAAGTGGTGCAGGTCTAGTAAGTGTCATCACTCGTTCCGCTCACCGACCTGCTTTGCTAGCAAGAACACCGGAAGTCATGGTGCTTGGCACCGAAGATGACAACGCTAGTATCGACGCTCTCATTTCCAGAGCAACAGCTATCGTGATTGGGCCTGGCCTAGGTCGCGGAAGCTGGGCGCGCGGCCTAATGCAGAAGGCGTTGTTCACACAGATATCAACGGACAAGCCCCTAGTTATTGATGCCGACGCCTTGCATCTACTCGCCGAGAAGAGAGAACAGGGCACAGCCGAGAAAGGTACCGGAATTAAAAGAGATAACTGGATACTCACTCCACATCCGGGCGAGGCTGCTGCGCTCTTGAATAAGTCGATCGGTGAGATACAAGGCGATCGCTATGCCGCCGTTCGTCAACTGAATGATATATGGGGCGGTGCTTGTCTCCTCAAGGGAAGCGGCAGTCTGATCTGTACCGCCGAAAACTCGCGGCAAAAAGTCTTTCTCTGTAGCGAAGGCAATGCAGGTATGGCAACTGGCGGGATGGGTGATGTGTTGAGCGGAATCGTCGGCAGTCTTGTAGTGCAGGGCAACTCGCTAGAGAACAGCCTCTGTGCTGGCGTCTGCGTTCACGGTGAAGCGGCAGATCTCTCCATGCAGGCAGACGGCCAGCGTGGCATGGCGGCGACAGATCTCATGCCATACATTCGGCAACTCGTGAATCCAGCATGGTAATAGTCATCTGCTATTGTGCTCTGATCTCCAATTCTTGAATGCTATAGCGAACAGGTAGATGCCCGGGGTCGATACGGATTCGGCTCCCAGTAGCAACTCCTTTCAAATCGAAAACTATCCGATTGCGACCGACTTCAGTGTAGCGCTGTACGGTGTTTTCCTCTGAGTAACCCTGCCCAGATTCAGTCTCGAAGTAAATTACCACATTGAGTTGTTCATCGGTTTCAATTGTTAGATAAAGCAATGCATCGTTGAACTGTGTATCAGCTAAGGCAGGTAACATGAAGTAAGGGTCTCCTGTAGCCGCATCAAACTGCAATTGCCCACCGCTGAGTCTTACGTTCGATATACCTTCAGAAAAGTCCATTTCGCCTAGAGTTTTTCGACTTAGCGAGAACACAATATTCTCTTCGACCGTAGAAAGATGATTGCTGTTGATATAGCGTATGGCATCAAGCCGGTTCGGATCGTGGATATCTCTCGCGGCATCTTTCAAAGGAGTGTTCAGCAAATTCAGGCCGGCAAGAAATGTAACATCATGTTGCACTCCTAACAGATGCAATACAGTAGGCGAGATGTCCAGCGGTGTAGAAAATATTTCTTGCTCAGCAGAAACGCTTGAATTCAGCACATTGAAATACAGTCGTCGCTGAGAAATACAGTCGTCGCTGATAGTCCTCAGGAAATAGCGGGAATGCATTATTGCGCATCGCAAGGTGATCGGAGACAAG
>JAPKAI010000167.1 GCA_028825335.1 Gammaproteobacteria bacterium
CTCCAAATTCGCAGCAAGAATAGTTCAAAAATAAGGACCTCAAATTCATGATTCTTGGCGGCGGTTTGTTTTTGACTGAGTTCTTTCAGTAGCTAAAAATATGTTACCTAATTACTCGAGTTCTTTGCCAACTCTTTTCATTAAAAATTGTATCTCAGGTGATAAGGCATCCGATTTTAGCGGCATAGACACTTGCACCAATTTGGTGCCGCTTCTACCTTATAAAGGTAATGGTTTCTGTCAACGATGAATTGAGACTCGATATAACAAAGTGTACTTATTGTGGGCAGGGTAGTAATGCAGGAATCGAATGTGCTTTTTAGAAGGCTTCAGAGTAAAGCTACTGCACTTTTACTCTGAAGCCATTTTTTAAAAGGCGGATAAGGACGTAAAAGTTTGGGGAGCGGTGCAGAGGGAAGGATTCTTTCATCGAATAAGAGGGCGACCGAACTGTCCATTCGTTGATAAAAGCGCCTTCCTGACTAAAAATTTAAATGTGATTATTTTCTCTATCGCCAACAAAAAAACGTCCTTGAGAATCCATGGCTATGCTATGGGGTTCGCTGAGTTCTCATTGCCCTGATCCTTTGCTTCTCCATTGGTTAATGAATCTTCCCTCAGATGAATAATGCACAATTCGATTATTCATGCCGCCCCGATGGCTTTCAGCAACGAAGGTGTCCCCATCTGCAGGATCAATAACAACGTCATTCGGGTTGAAGAGTAGCTCCGGCATTGAAGCGCCTCGCGCTTGTAGCCCGAGTTTCAGCAAAACCTCACCGTCGGAGCTGAGCTTGAAAACCTGATCTGGATAGTGGCTCTGTTCAATATACTATATAAGGAGATGGTGCTCAGGGGCGGAAGAATCTGGCCTGTTTATCCGTTGCCGGCTCTGCGCTGGCGCTTTGTTTCAAACTACTGGCGTAGTCAATCAAGGTGCCGCGAAGAATATTAAGTCCTCTGCGCAACGTGAATTGTGCGTAGAGGACAATCAGATTAGCTATTACGTAGCTTCGCCTGCGCCGCCGCTAATCTGGCAATCGGGACGCGCGGTGGTGAACAACTCACGTAGTCCAATCCTGCACGGTGGCAGAAGTCGATCGAGGCAGGGTCGCCGGCGTGTTCGCCGCAGATGCCTAGCTTAAGATCAGGCTTTGTGGAGCGACCGCGATCTACCGCGAAGTCGATGAGCTTGCCTACTCCGTGTTGATCAAGGCTGGCGAAGGGATTCTTGTTGTAGATTTCTTTGCTCTGATACTGGTCATAGAACAGGCCCATGTCGTCGCGGCTTAAGCCGAGTGCTGTCTGAGTTAGGTCATTGGTACCGAAGCTGAAGAAGTCTGCTTCTTTCGCTATCTCGTCGGCTGTTATTGCCGCACGTGGTACCTCGATCATAGTGCCGACGATGTAGTTGATGCGAATCTTGTGCTTCTTCATCACCTCTTTGGCGACCCGATGTACAATAGCGAGTTGGTCCGCGAGTTCTTCACGGAAGCCCACCAGAGGAATCATGATCTCTGGCTTCACTTTGATCTTCTTCTTGCCCTTTAGAACCTGTGCAGTTGCCTCGAAAATCGCGCGGCTCTGCATCTCGGTAATTTCAGGATAGATGATGCCCAGACGGCAGCCACGGCAGCCGAGCATTGGGTTCTCTTCGTGCAATGATTTGATGCGATCGATGACGTAATCGAATGGCACGCCTAGCTTCTCAGCTAGTTGGCGTCTAACCACGTCGTCGTGAGGCAGAAATTCATGCAGTGGCGGATCCAGAAGACGAATCGTCACCGGACGACCATTCATGGCTTTGAAGATTCCAACGAAGTCTTTTTTCTGAAAAGGCAGCAGCTTCTTCAATGCTGTGCGGCGCTGCACCTCGTCGGAGGCGAGAATCATCTGCCGCATATAGTCGATGCGATCTCCTTCGAAGAACATATGCTCTGTACGACATAGTCCAATGCCTTCGGCACCGAAGGCCACGGCTTGTTTAGCCATAGTTGGCGTATCGGCATTGGTGCGAATATTCATGGTGCGGTGCTTGTCTGACCACTTCATGACTGTTTGGAACAGCCCGTAGGTGTAGCTCTTGGTAGGCTTCAGGCCGCCGTCTAGCACGCGCTTCACTTCGGAATCGGTGCTCGCGATCATACCCTTGTAGATGGCGCCGGTGCTGCCATCTATAGATATATAGTCGCCTTCACGGAGGACTACTTTGCCTGCGGTTAGGGTTTTCTTCTCGTAGTTGATACTGATGCCGCTGGCTCCACAGACGCATACCTTGCCGAGTTGACGGGCAACGAGCGCTGCGTGGGAGGACACACCACCACGGGAGGTCAAGATGCCCTGTGAGTGCAACATTCCTTTTAAGTCATCAGGGGATGTTTCTGTGCGGCATAGCACGACCCTATTTCCCTTGCGTGTTTCCATCTCGGCCTGGGCTGCTGTGAAAGCGATGCGGCCGGTTGCTCCACCAGGGCCGGCCGGCAGGCCAGATGCGATAACTGTTGCAGCATTCAATGCCTTTGGATCGAAAACGGGTACCAGCAGCGAATCGATAGATTCGGCTGGGATCTTCAATAACGCCGTCTCAACATTCATCAGGCGCTCTTTCTGCATCTCCACGGCGATTCTCACCGCAGCAAGACCGGTACGCTTGCCATTACGCGTTTGCAGAATGAAAAGCTTGTTCTTCTCTATGGTGAATTCGAAGTCCTGCATGTCTTTGAAGTGTTTTTCTAGCTTAGACCGAACCTTCTCCAGATCTTTAAAGCTCTTAGGCATTTCCTTGGCAAGCTTACTGATGGGATTCGGGGTACGCAGACCTGCAACTACGTCTTCGCCCTGCGCATTAATTAGGTATTCGCCATAGAACAGCTTCTCGCCGTTGGCTGGGTCGCGAGTGAAGGCAACCCCTGTCGCGCTGTCGTCGCCAGCATTGCCGAATACCATGGCCTGAACGTT
>JAPKAI010000016.1 GCA_028825335.1 Gammaproteobacteria bacterium
TCTATAACCTGCTGCGCTTCGAGAAGGCAGAAAAATCACGATTAGAAAGCACTCGGCTGCTGTATATTGGCGTTACTCGCGCTATGAAGTCGGTGTACCTGTCTGCCACATTAGCAGACAAAGACGGCGAGGCGGCCACGCCAGGCTCCGACACACTGCTCGCTAGAATATGGGAAAATCTCACTGAAGCATCGGTCGACTACCTACCTATACACTCCATGAGCATCCCTTTTAAGCAGCAAGATCCATTGCAGACACGCCCTTCACTTCTACGACTACCGATAAACGCATTCACCGTCAGCGATTCAGTAGAGACAGCAGAAGAAGTTACTGAAGAGCCTTCTATAGACCAATTTGATGACCCCGCGCAGATCGAGTTGACAGCAGACAATCAGCTACAGATAGAAGTTGGTAATCTTGTCCATGAGGCACTGCAGAACTATCTAAGCAATAACCGACTTTTGGATCCAGCCAACCTTGCAGGCTTGAAGAACTATTGGAGAAGGCGATTGAGTGCATTCGCATTCGCTAGCGGCGAGATTGATAATGCAATGGCGAAGATCGAACAGTCTCTGCACAGCACCTTGCAGGATTCTGAACTGCGCTGGGTATTTGATCACGAGCAAGAACAGAGCGCCGCCGAACTGCCACTACAAAGCTATGCGAGCGGCTTCGTGCATACTCACGTAATCGACCGCACATTTATCGATAACAATGGCGTGCGGTGGATCATCGACTACAAGTCTTCGCAGCCATCCAGCAAGCAATCATTGGAGAGTTTTCTCGCCGAGCAAGTAGCACTCTACTCGGGCCAGTTGAGCAGATATAGAAGCCTGTTTGAAAACGAAGAGAATAAAGGCGTAAAGACAGCGCTGTTATTTACCAGCGTGCCAAGGTTAGTCGAGTGCGATTAGAGGCGCCGAGAATCTAACAACAACTGTCAGAGTTCACATATCCTGTTCGGCAATGGCGTATATCCCCGGAACGTTACGCAGATAGTCTTTATAGTCCATCCCATAACCGAACAAATATTGATCTACAACCTTCAAACCAACGAAGTCCACTTCGATGCCCGCCTCTTTACGGTCGTGCTGCTTGTCTAACAACACCGCAGTCCGAACCGACGCACAGCCCTGTTGCTTGCAGTATTCGACTATCAGCTTCAGCGTTGTGCCAACATCAAAAATATCGTCAACCAAAAGCACTGCGCGGCCATTAAGGGGCTCACTGGGGAAAACCTTCCACACTAAATCTGTACCGATGGTTTCTCCGCGATAGCGCGTTGCGTGTAGATAATCTAACTGTAGCGGGAAATTCAAACGAGTCGCTAGCTTGCCGCTCGTGATTAACCCGCCATGCATGATGCAAATCACTAACGGGTTCTTATCCGACAACTCAGCATTGATGGAAGCCGCCATCGAATCTAAGGCGGCTTCGACCTCCGACTCACAATGCAGGCGAGTGGAGCGCGCCTGAACTTCTACGATTTGTTCGGGTGTCATCAGACTAGGGTTCTTCCTTGATTACATCCTTTGCAAGCAATCCATCTATGCCATCGAGCGTAGTCGTTGGAAAAGCGAGGTCGGCCTCGTGAGAATGGATGATCGCGATTATTTTAAGCAGTACATCTTGCTTGATTTCATGAAAATGAATCCAGTTCGTAGTCTTCGTGAATGTGTAGATAAAGAAGTCTAGCGAGGAGGCACCGTAACTCAGCAGATTCACGATCAAGGTTTGCTTCTGATCGATCTCCTCATGTGACTGCAGCATCTCCTTAACATCTTTAACAATGGCTTCCATCTTCCCAGAGTCTGAGCAGCGAATACCAATAGTCTCCTTTATGCGCCGGTTCGACATGCGCGAAGGGTTTTCCAGTGAGAGCGTGTTGAATACGGAATTCGGTATATACAATGGCCGCTTATCGAAGGTGCGCACTACTGTCAGGCGCCAGCCGATCGCCTCCACTGTTCCCTCTATTTCTCTGTCTGGCGAGCGTATCCAATCCCCAATGGCGAAAGGCCGATCCAGATAGATCATGAGACCACCGAAGAAGTTAGCTAGCAAATCCTTTGCCGCGAAACCTATAGCGATGCCACCTACACCACCGAATGCCAATAGCGCGGTGATTTCTATACCAACTGTGGGCATCGCTATGAGTATTGCAGAGATAACGGTAGAAAGCCGGAGCAGCTTTGCGAGCGCATTCACTGTTGTAGGATCGAGAGTCGCGCCTGACGAGCCTATCTCTTGCTGCTGATTTTCAATTAGACGCTGCTCAGCGCGACTAATGAAGCGTACTAGGAATAATGAAATTAACACTACGAAGGCCAGCTGCCTGAATACAGCAAGATTCTGTATAGAAAACAGCTCAGTCTCTACGTAGCCATCACTTACCTCAACAGCCCACAGCAGCCCCATGACCAAAATAAACCAACTTAATGGGACACACGCCGCATCGAATACAGCGTCGTCCCAGGCGTTTTTCGTCTTTTCGAAATGTTTGGCCATTACCTTGAGAAAACGCATAGCAACGAAGCGACCAATTAATGTGATGGTCACGACTGCGAATACCTCCACAGGCCAACCTAAGTCACTCAATAATACTAACGAAAAAATATTCTCGGCCACGTTCTAAAATCTCCAATTAATTAGGTTTTCTCTAACTCGACTAGCTAGGCAAGCTTCAAACAGACAATTTGCCAATTAATTCCTTAGCTTCCAGCCATCTATCACTCTGATACAGTCCAGCATGCTTACTCGCATTCTTCGCTAGCATGCAGCCAATTCTATTATTGCCCGGCTGCTGCTTCTCATCGAGATAGCTCACCAGTTCTGCCGCCTGTTCCGGCTGATTGCAGACCAGCACCATATCGCATCCTGCAGCTAATGCCATGTCGGCACGTTCGGTGACCGAGCCAGCACTGTGCGCCGCATTCATAGTGAGATCGTCACTGAAGACCACCCCATCGAATCCGAGCTCCTTGCGCAGTAAATCCTCGACCCAGACCTTGGAGAAGCCCGCGCAATGCTCGTCGATCTCGGGATAGACAATGTGCGCAGGCATTATTGCATCCAAACTCTGAATACATTTAGCGAAGGGTATTAAGTCATTCTCTCTGATCTCTTCCAAGCTACGCGTATCGGTTGGCAATTCTGTATGGGAATCTGCCAACACCTTGCCGTGACCTGGGAAATGCTTGCCAGTTGCGGCCATGCCAGCGTCCTGCATACCTTCGATATAAGCAAGGCCGATATCCCCCACCGCGGCTGGGTCGCCCGAAAAAGCTCTCTCTTTTATTACTGGGCTATTTACGTCGAATAGATCCAGTACAGGAGCAAAGCTAATATCGACTCCGTATTGCATCAACTCGGCGGCCATCGCCCAAGCACACAACTTAGCAGCCGCTATTCCCTGCTCTGGATCCTTCTCGTATTCGATCCCGATTGCTCGTAGCTCAGGCAGAGTTAAGAATTGATCTCGAAAACGCTGAACCCGACCTCCCTCCTGATCTACCGCAACAAGAAGGTGGTCGTTACACTGCTTTATTGAGGCTATTAGGTCTTCGAGTTGCGCGACAGATGCGTAATTTCGACTGAAGAGGATCACACCACCAACCTGCGGATGGGTTAGTAGCTCTCTCTCCTGGATCTCCACAATCAGGCCCTTTAGATCGAGCATGACCACGCCAGTATCAGTATTCGTATGCTGCATTAGGTTTACTCGACTAGTGAGAAGCGATTATCACAAATATGTTCGAAGCTAGCAAAAATCGGTTCTTCAATAGAGTCAATCGCTTAGCAATCGCTATTAATTTGATGCGTAAAGCGCGCGTAAACAATCGTCCGATTTCGCTTCCATTGCCTGCTTAAAACTCACTATAGTTGAGCTTTAACGGAAGCAATAGTTCAATCTTTAGCACTAAAACACTACAAGGAGTTCGTTCATTTAAATCTGTAGGACCCTGGAGACAAGGCGATGAATAAAATTCTGCCCGAAGTTTCTGTCTGGTATCAAGAACTGATCAGCGGAGCCCTCTTCGAAGTTGTCGCAATCGATGAGCTTAATAGCACCATAGAATACCAACTACTCGATGGCGAGGTCGGCGAGTACGACCTCAGTACCTGGAGTCAGCTTTTTATCAGCGAAGCCGAAGCGCCCGAGGACTGGCGCACCCCTTTCGAGCTTAACCGCGAAGATCAAATCTACTCAGATCAAGTGTTTGTCCCAGAGAACTTCTCTGGCGCACTTTTGGATATTGAGCCGGATTCATTGGATCTAGGTGATGATTTTCAGATTTCCTGAGTCCGAGTCACGATAAAACTTATAAACCATGGTCCTAAAGTTTTATTGTCATTGCCAGATAACTGTATATAATTACAGTATTCTTACCAGCAAAGGACAATAACATGCTTAAGCTCACGACCCGGCAAGAAGAAATCCTCGCCTACGTTAAAGAGTATATGCAGGAGACCGGCTACCCACCCACTCGCTCTGAAATAGCTAGCAAGATGGGGTTCAAATCGCCGAATGCCGCCGAAGAACACCTACGGGCACTAGCTCGAAAAGGCGCGATCGAGGTTTTACCTGGAACCTCCAGAGGCATTAAACTACCCATTAACGAACAGCTAGGCCTGCCCATCATCGGCCAGGTAGCAGCCGGCAGCCCAATCCTCGCGCAGGAATCCATCGCCGACTACTGCAACATACCTCCGGACATGTTTTCACCCAAAGCTCACTACCTTCTCACCGTGAAAGGTACTAGCATGATCGATGTCGGTATCTATGAGGATGACTTACTCGCTGTACACAAAACCGATCAAGCCAAGAACGGAGACATCGTAGTAGCCAGAATTGACGACGAGGTGACGGTTAAGCGATTAGAAAAGGGGCGCAGCAAATACAAACTCACCCTGCTGCCGGAAAACCCTGATTTTGAGCCTATCGAAGTAGACCTGAGAAGTTGCGATTTCGCTATTGAGGGGATCAGTGTTGGGGTAATACGACGCAACATTTAGCACCGTATCTAGTCAAACTTTGCAGAAAGCTCTGTGTGACAGCACGCACCGTCTACACAGAGTGAACTAAGGCCCGCTAGCCCTTCTTCACAGCCTTTTTAACGGCCTTCTTCTTCGCTGCTTTTTTCTTTACCGGCTTCTTCTTTGCTGCTTTAGATTTCTTCTCAGGCTTGGTAATTACCCATTTCCCGCCTTCATGGTATGCCTTCCAACCAGTGGCTTTTTTGTCGATCTCAGTCTGCACGTATTGCTCTTTCGTCTTGCGAGAGAAGCGAACAAGCGTCTTATTGCCGGCATCGTCTTCTAATGGAGCCTCCAGAAGGAAATTATACTTTGGATCAATCTCGGACTTGTACGGGAGCAATTCTTCTATATATGGCGCTCTTGTCTCGCGATTTTTAGGAAACTTACTAGCAGCTAAGAACATACCCGCCGCACCATCACGTAGCACATAGTGGTCTTCCACCGTCTCGCATATTAGTTCCGGCATCTGCACTGGGTCCATCTTAGGCGGTGCAGCTTCGCCGCTTCTTAGAAGCTTGCGAGTGTTCTTACAGTCTTCACTGCTACAACCAAAATACTTACCAAAGCGGCCGGTCTTCAACTGCATATCTTGGCCGCATTTATCACATTCGATAATTGGTCCATCGTAACCGCGAATCTTGAACTCGCCGTTCTCAATTTCGAATCCTAGACAATCTGGATTGTTACCGCAGACATGCAGTTTACGCTTCTCATCGATGAGATAGGGCTCCATTGCCGTATTACAAATCGAGCAGCGATGCTTGTTTCTTAACAGGATATTCTCCTGCGCCTCTGCCTCTTCCGCTGTATCGGTGCGAATTGCGTCGTCGCCCGGGGTCAGGTTAATAGTCGACTTACAGCGCTCCTTCGGTGGTAACCCGTAGCCCGAACAGCCTAGGAAAACACCTGTTGATGCAGTTCGAATTTGCATATAACGGCCACACTTCGGGCACTCGATATCGGTTTCTGTCGGATCGTTAGTCCGCATGCCACTATCTTCGCTCTCGGCCTTTGCTAGCTGGCTGGTGAAACCCTCATAGAACTCGTTCAGTAGCACTTTCCAATTCTTCTCACCATCGGCAACCTCATCGAGAGACTCTTCCATCTTTGCGGTGAAGTCATAATCCATCAGCTCGGCGAAGCTCTCCTGCAATCGCTCGGCGACGATATCGCCAATCTTCAGCGCGAAGAAACGCTTGTTCTCAGTTCGCACATAGCCACGATCCTGAATCGTCGAGATAATCGAGGCGTAGGTAGAAGGACGGCCAATGCCTCGCTTCTCTAATTCTTTGACAAGGCTCGCTTCAGTGAAGCGCGCGGGGGGCTTGGTGAAATTCTGAAACGGCTCGAGCACTTCTAAGTTCAGTGTGTCGCCCTCTTCAACTGCAGGCAGCACGATGTCTTCATCTTTGGACGGCATTACCTTCAGGTAACCGTCGAACTGCATGATGCGCCCCTTCGTTCTCAGCTCGAACTCTGCGGCAGCTACAGTGATAGATGAGCTTAGATATCTAGCAGGCTGCATCTGACAGGCAACGAAGTACTGCCAAATCAACGCGTACAGACGCACTGCATCCGGCTCCATGCCCATTAGCTTCTCGGACACAGTCTTCACCTCAGCAGGCCGTATAGCCTCGTGGGCTTCCTGCGCACCTTCTTTAGAGCTATAGAGCATCGGCTTCTCAGTGAGGTACTTCGCGCCGAAACTCTTGTCAACATAGTTGCGACACATGGCAAGGGCATCACTGCTCAGATGAGTCGAGTCAGTACGCATATAGGTTATATAGCCGGCCTCGTAGAGGCGCTGCGCCATCATCATGGTCTTCTTTACCCCGAAACCGAGTCTTGTGCTTGCGGCCTGCTGCAGCGTCGAGGTGATCAATGGTGGCTTCGGCTTGGATGAGGTAGCTCGATCCTCCCGCTTCAAAACCGTATAGTCAGCGCCTTGCAGAGTCGCCAGAGCGGCGTCGGTATCAGCCTTATTATCCGGTCGGAAATTGCCGCCATCTTGCCTAACTAATTGACAGCGAAGCTTTTCCTTCTTCTTCGTGTTTAGTTTCGCAAACACTTCCCAGAATTCGTCTGGAATAAACGCGCGGATTTGTTGTTCTCGCTCTACAACGAGACGAACCGCAACAGATTGCACTCGGCCCGCTGACAGTCCTCTGGCAACTTTTGCCCAGAGCAATGGCGAAACCATGAAGCCCACAACTCTATCTAGAAAGCGCCGCGCCTGCTGCGCCTCCACATAACGCATATCAACTTCGCCCGGCTTCTTGAAGGCATCAGTGATGGCTTTCTTGGTAATTTCGTTAAATACCACGCGCTTATAGCGACTAGGATCACCACCAAGAGCTTCCTGCAAGTGCCAGGCAATAGCTTCCCCCTCTCTATCAAGGTCAGTCGCGAGATAGATGTGATCGGCATTCTTTGCGAGCTTCTGAAGCTCAGCAACGACTTTCTCTTTACCCGGCAGAATCTCGTAGTTTGCCGCCCAATCTTGCTCAGGGTCGATGCCCATTCGCTTCACAAGTTGTTGTTTGGCCTTCTTTTTCTTGTATATTGCCTTTTCTTCGGGAGGCATCTTTCGCGTCAGGGCCGCTGCCGCGGCGCGCGCCTTTGTATCGATTGCCTTGCCGCTGCCACTGGTTGGCAGGTCCCGTATGTGCCCGATACTAGACTTCACAATGTACTCGTTACCCAAGTACTTATTGATTGTTTTCGCCTTTGCGGCGGACTCAATTATTACTAACGATTTAGACATCGGCTATAAAAACTCTCTAATTCTGGCGATTGCGGCTACTCAAACAGCGCACATATATAAGGATAAGTTGGAGGTGGGTCAAGTTTTCTCTTAAAAAAATATTTTCCAAGCACAGTCACAAACCATGACATTCGATAAGCAAGTGGGCAATTTATAAGGGAATTATTGAGATTGAACCCAGAATCACAGAAGAGAATATTTGTTCAGGTAAAATTGATTTTTCAGCACTAGATGGCAAATTGACCAAGAAACAAGCAACCACAGGAATTGATTCTCGCGACCGGCACTGGGGCAATAGAAAAGCTCACGAAGCGGGCTATTTAAGAAGCTTTTCTGAATGCATAAGGGATTAATAGTTAGTCATGACACTATTTAACGATGCCGCAATTCTATAGCAGAACCGTTAGATACCAACCTCATGACACCAGCCATGCTTGTCTTCGAGCTCGCCCCTTTGGATGCCTACTAGCAAGTCGTAGACTTTCTGCATCATCGGCCCAGCGTTCGATCCAGAATCACCTACTTCGTGCCATTGCCCGTCGAACCAAATCTTGCCAATGGGTGAAAGCACCGCGGCAGTGCCGCAGGCAGCTGCCTCTTGAAACGTAGAGAACTCTGCGCGCAGATCGATAGGTCGCTCCTGCGTAGTCATGCCTAACTGCTCCTGGGCTAGTGTCATAATCGATCGACGCGTAATGCTAGGCAATATGGCATCAGACTTAGGTGTCAGTAGCGCACCGTCTTTCGTTACGACAAGAATATTAGCCGAACCGGCCTCGTCGATATAGCGTGCCTCCTTGGAATCTAGATACAAGGCTTCGTTGGCACCGACCTCCTGCGCTAACTTGGTCGCAAGTAATCCACCAGCATAGTTAGCTCCAACCTTGTAACTGCCAGTGCCTCGAGGCGCGGCGCGATCAACATCGGAAACGGCGAGGCTGATCACCGACAGACCCGCCTGCTTGTAATAAGGGCCTACCGGCGAGACAAAGACACGAAACTCGAATTCTTGCGCTGGCTTCAGGCCGAGATTCTCACCGACGCCGATCAGCATGGGTCGAATATACAGGGAGGCACCTGAACCGAAAGGCGGTATCCAGGCATAATTCGCCCTGACTACCTCCTCAACTCCGCGCATGAATAACTCGCGCGGTACAGCAGGCATGAGCAATCTCGCCGCGGCGAGGTCCATTCGTTCAGTATTTAGATCCGGGCGGAAAAGGAGAACACGGCCATCCGCCGCGGTCTGCGCCTTCATACCCTCAAAGCACTGCTGAGCATAGTGCAGAGATGGAGCACCTTCGTGTACTGCAATCAATTCGCTGCTAACCAGCTCGCCTTCGTTCCAGCTGCCACCTTTCCAATTCGCGCTGAAGCGAGAATCGGTTCTCAGGTATTGAAAACCGAGGTTTGCCCAATCAAGTGCTTTCTTTTCCGTCTGCATGTTAACTTTTGCGTCCACTGTGAAGACCTACAATTAATCTTAGGATTCCTATCGCGCTATTATCGAGGAAAAGTAAGTAAATATCTACGCTGCTACTGCTCTGTACATAGCGCAGCCCCTAGCTCTCATCCCTTGCTTGGGATAGACTCTCAGCGCTTTTAACCAGCCCCTTTTTTGAGTCAGATAATGAATCTAGTAGATATTGGCGCCAACCTCAGTCACGAATCCTTCAGCGATGATCTCGATGAGGTCGTAACCTCAGCACAAGCTGCTGGCATATCACATATTATCGTTACCGGTACCGACCAGAAATCGAATGAGGCGGCATTGAGTCTAAGTCAGGCTCGCCCAGAGATCTTCAGCTGCACAGCAGGCTTTCACCCCCATGTTGCGGAGAGCTTCGACGAAAATGCCCTGCTCTGTGTTCGCGCGTTCGCCAGTGCAGACAAATGCGTCGCCATCGGCGAGACCGGCCTGGATTTCAATCGCAACCTCTCGGACCCCCAAATACAACTCGAAGTCTTTGAAGAACACCTCAAGCTCGCTGCAGAACTCGGCAAACCTCTATTTTTGCACCAACGAGACGCCCATCCGGAGTTTGTCGCCCTACTACGCCGTTATCGCGAACAGATTGTGGGCGGCGTGGTGCATTGTTTCACCGATAACCAACAAGCACTCGAAGACTACCTAGGACTGGATATGTATATCGGCATCACCGGTTGGGTCTGCGATGAGAGACGCGGTACTGACCTACAGTCACTAGTGGGGCTCATACCCAGCGATCGACTACTAATTGAAACCGACTCGCCATATCTTCTGCCTAGAACAATTCGACCCAAACCTAAGAACCGTCGCAATGAACCGAAACACTTAATAGAGGTGCTGTATACAATTTCACGTTGCTGCGGTCGGCCTGCTGAACAGCTAGCCCTTGAGACTAGTGAGAATTCAAAGCGGCTATTTGGCGTCGGGCCAGGCTGAAATCCAAGCTTAAATGCGACCCCCCATAATCACCAATGGATTCAGTTACCTATATGCGATTTCGACTGATTTAGCAGCATTTTCACAGTAAAATTGTCCGCGCTTAACTATATGATCAACAAGGTATTAAGTCCTGATACAAAATTGGGCTATATAAAGCAGAAAGACACGGGTCAGGTATCGAATAAGAGAGCATTTCTAGAGGGCTTCTTTACCATGAGCACTGTGCCGTTCGGCGACCATTTTATGTAGCAGTGGATAAATCAACAGAGCCGCTACTGATCAGCACGCCAATTGTTAACCCACGTAATACCACCTTCGAGGCTGCGAGAACATCGCCTCTTTCCAATTCACTCCCATCGAATTAAAGTCTGTGCAACCGGCGCAAGGTATTCCGATTCCTGCACCGCAATCACGCCCGAGAAGAACCCCAACATCCCCTTCGAGCTCGCCGAGCTAAAAGAAGTGCAGGCAGGGAGTGATCTGCGCAAGATTAGAAACTTTGAGGCGATATTTGCCAGCGACATCTGCCTCGGTCCACGCTACGAGTAGCTGCTTCTTCGCACGACGCAACACATGACCCGAGCAGAGAGACACATAGGCCATGGCCACTTCAATGTGATGAGCTTCGATGAGATGCGGCAACACGGTCGCGACTTTTCGCAGATTGGCTATGGCGAGAAGAATTTCATGGCTGACTTTTCAACAACGGCTGAATACCAAAAGATTGTACGATTAGGCTATGCCGACATCCGTTGTCCTACGAACAATTTATTCGGCCTGCGCTTCGAACCTTGGCACATCAAAATAGCGTCGCAATATCTTTGAGACCGAACGGCCAACCGATCTCCTTCTCGTTTGCTGAATTCTTCACTACCGGAATTCGAATCCCGTACAGCTCCACAAGATAGTCATCCGTACTTATATCCACTTCCTCAAGATCGAATTGCGGAGAGTCTGCCTGCCCAGAAAATTCTTCGAGTAACACCGCCGCATGCTCGCAGAGGTGGCAGCCAACTGTTGTATAGAAGATCAGTGTAATCAATCTAGTTTTCCTATCTAGTTGATATTGAAAAAACCATCCGTGATTTTTCTAATGTTGCATGCGTTAAAAGCTGGCGTAAAAATTTCATTTTCACTTGCTTTGAGCGCACTTGCATTGCCCCAACTGACAACAGTTGCACATCCCTGATCGACTAACTAATCTGTAGCGACGCCGGCGAGAATTTCCTCAATAAGGGACGGGCCCTGATAGATGAAGCCTGTATAGATTTGCAGCAGATCAGCACCAGCGGCTAGACGCCGCTGCGCATGATCAGCCGACATGATGCCACCGACACCTATAATCGGCATACGCTCGCCGACTTCTGCCTTGATACACCGCAGAACCTCGCAGGACTTTTCACTCAGTGGCGCCCCGCTCAGCCCACCCGCCTCTTCTGCAAACGAATGTGATGCAACCAAAGGTCTATCTATCGTCGTATTTGTGGCAATGATGCCGTCGAACTCTCTGCTGAGCAGGCTCTCACAACAGGAGACTATCTGTTCTGCCGTCATATCCGGTGCCAGCTTCACGGCGATTGGAGTGTAGATATTGTGATGAGCCTGCAGGCGAGCCTGCTCTTCTTTTAACTCATCCAACAAGCTATTGAACTCATCACCAAATTGCAGATTACGCAGACCAGGTGTATTCGGCGAGGAAATGTTTACCGTAATGTAGTCGGCAAGCACATAGGCCCTTCTCAGGCAGTGAATATAATCCTGACTGGCGTGTTCCACTGGCGTATCGAAATTCTTTCCAATATTGATTCCCAACACGCCGCGAGCTCTTAGCTTCGAAATATTCTCGCAGGCATGCTCGATGCCTTTGTTGTTAAAGCCAAGGCGATTAATAATTGCCTGCTCAGCCTTGAGGCGAAACATCCGTGGCTTAGGATTTCCAGGCTGAGGCCTAGGCGTTAGCGTACCCACTTCGATAAAGCCGAACCCCATCGCGGCTAGAGCGTCCACGTAATCCGCATTCTTATCCAGACCTGCGGCGAGACCGACAATATGCGGAAAATCGATTCCCATCAACCTCTTCGACTGAGTCTTGCCTGCTGTGTCCGCCGCAAGCAAAGCAGAAGCTCCAAGACCGTCGCCGATTTTCATCGCGTGCAGGGCGAGATTGTGCGAAGCCTCGGCAGGAAGACAGAACAAAATATTACGTAAGAGCTTATACAAAGATAATTCGCCAGAGTTTTATAAATAATTAGTCGCAAACAAAGAGTTCAATGAATTTGAATTGTACGCAGTATTTACGAACTATCAAAATCATAAAACTAAGCAGCTAGTTTTTAACCACCGTCTGCTGTGCCAACGTCTGCAATTCTCGTAAGACCACCGAGAACATCGCGTAGTTTGGATCGATTTCTGCCTTCAGAAGCTCCAACATCTCCTTAGCTCGACTGAGCGATGCTGCGCTCTCTTGGCTCCATCTGTGCACCTTACTTGCCGCAGACCCGGATTTATCACTCGAATCGACTATGTTCGCTGTCAAGATACGCTGATGCCAAGCAAGATCATCTAAATAGGACTCCCGCGCGAGCGCCTGCCAATTATTACCCACACGCAATTGATTTATCATCTTGCCTAACCAATTCAGCTGCAACTCTTCACCAACAGCATAGTAGACCTCCACGACGATCGAGAGTTTTTCGCCGCACGCCTCGCTAATGTCAATAAAGCTAGTAGCAGGGAAGAGAAAATCATAGCGCACTATATCTCGCGCCAGATCTTCAGGGACGCCATCTGCTACTAAACCTTCAAACTTTTCAGCGAACAACTCTTGAGCGTCGGGCGGCAGCTTCTGTGGATACATCATGCGAACAGCCTTAATCTGCCCGGCGAATAGTTTCTGAACCTCAGCGAAGCCCATCACACCCTCTTGATGGCGCAGCAGCCAGCGCGTAGCTCGCCTAAGCAGGCGCGTTAAGCGCGTCATCATCGCTGCCTGTGTATTCGCCGATACTTTATAGTCCAGCGCCTCTATCTGCAGCCAGTACTTCTCAATATCGAAAATATCCTTGGCCATCACGGCTGCTTTGACCACATCGTTTGCCGACGCTCCTGTCGAATCTACCAAGCGATAGATAAAACTCGGCCCTACTAGGTTCACAACAAAATTCGCAAGCTGCGTAGCAATCAATTCTCTTTTCAGCGGATGCTTTGAGATTTCTATTTGATACTTCTTTGCTAGACTCGCTGGGAACGCATCGTGAAGGTACTTCTCTAAGTAGCCATCATCGATATAATCAGCATTAACCAGCACCTGTTTTAGATACATCTTCACGTAGGAGGTTACAGTTGAGATTTCGGGGCGTGTCAGATACTGCTGCTTCGCCGTTCTCTCTTCTAACTGTTCAGCACTTGGCAGGAATTCTAAATCTCGGATAAGACCTGCTCCCCGTTCAAGAAAGGAGATAAGGCCCGCGTATTCCTTGTTGCGAAATTCCATCTCGTAGTTGGCCAGACTAATCGCCTGCACCTGGGAATAGTTGTTCGCAAGAACGAGTTGGGATACGTCCTCAGTCATACTGTGTAGCAAGCTACTGCGGTTCTTCTCGCTAAGCTGCGCCTTCTTGCCCAGCGTGTTCAATAAAATCTTTATGTTAACCTCATGGTCCGAACAGTCCACGCCAGCAGAATTATCGATAAAGTCAGTTAGCGATACACCACCATGCATCGCATACTCAATGCGTCCGAGCTGAGTAAAGCCGAGATTGCCGCCCTCACCAATCACCTTGCAACGAAGTTGCTTACCATTTACACGCAGCGAATCATTCGCCTTGTCGCCTGCCTCTTGATGGCTTTCGGAAGTTGCCTTTACGTAGGTGCCGATACCGCCATTCCAAAGCATGTCCACAGGACTAACTAGCAATGCAGAGATAAGCTCATCAGGTGTCAGCGAGTCCGCTTCGATGTCGAAACAACTCTTCATCTGCGCCGTAATCGCTATAGATTTCGACTGCCGAGAAAACACTCCCCCGCCCTTTGAAATCAAACTTGCGTTATAGTCTTTCCATGACGAGCCCTGCTTCTTGAAGAGACGGGAACGCTCAGTAAAACTTCGCGCAGAGTTTGGAGTCGGATCGATAAATAGTTGTAAATGGTTGAACGCTGCCTGTAAGCAGATATGTTTGGATAACAGCATGCCATTACCAAAGACATCACCTGACATATCTCCTATGCCTACCACGGTGAAGTCTTCTTTTTGGATATCTATACCCAGTTCGCGGAAATGTCGCTGCACTGACAGCCAGGCACCCTTCGCGGTGATGCCCATCTGTTTGTGGTCGTAGCCATTGCTACCGCCGGAGGCAAAGCCATCGCCCAACCAGAAGCCATACTGGGCACTGAGACCGTTCGCGATATCGGAGAACGTAGCTGTACCCTTGTCGGCGGCCACAACCAGATAGGGGTCGTCGTCGTCGCGCTTGACTACAGACAACGGAGAAGAAATCTTAGCTCCTACTCGATTGTCAGTGATATCGAGCAAGCCCCGAATAAATATTTGATAACAGGCAATGCCTAGTTCTCTGAGCTCATTCCTAGATAAGCTAGATGTGTCTTGCTTGATGACGAAACCGCCCTTCGCACCAACGGGAACGATGACTGAGTTTTTGACCTGCTGCGCCTTAACCAAGCCCAGTATCTCGGTACGATAATCTTCACGACGATCCGACCAACGCAGTCCGCCACGGGCGACCTTGCCGCCCCGCAAGTGAACACCCTCAACCTGGCGCGAGAAAATGAATATCTCATAGCGAGGCGCCGGCCTAGGCATGCCGTCAATCTGAGCTGGATCAAATTTGAATGAGAAATAGCTCTTGAGTGAAGCGCCATCTGCCTGCGGTTGAAAGTAGTTAGTGCGAAGGGTCGCATCGAACAAATTTAGATAGGCTCTGAGCACGCTGTCCTCAGACAGTACAGTAACGGCGTCAATTGCCGTGATGAGTTTTCTTCTAACCGCTTTCACTTTCTTTCGCTCGCTTCCGCTAAGACAGGGATCAAACAACTTGGCAAAATACTCAATGAGTAGACGGCAGGTTTCTCGATTGTTCGACAAGGCCTCGGCAATATGTGCCACGCTATAGCCAAAATTAATTTGCTTTAGATAAGATGCATACGCTCGTAGCAAGGCAGCATAACGCCATGTTATCTCCGCCGTAGTAACCAGTTCATTGAAACTATCGTCATCAGTCTCTCCATTGAAGATCGCAAGAAACGCATCCTCGAAGATCTCTTTCGCCTGGGAAGTGAAATGTCCAAGTTGCTTAGCACGATATAGTGAAAAGTCATGCAGCCAAACTCGGTCATCAGAATTCAACTGTAATTTGAAAGTCTTCTCGCTAATAATATTGAGACCCAAATTCTCTAAGATGGGATCGACATCAGACAGATGCAGCTGTTCGTCATAACTGAATATTATGAAACTAAATTCGGCCTGCCCTTCGGAACTGCAGGGCGAAAGTTTTACGACCAGCTCTTTCGTCGCTACAACTCGCTCAATATCTAGAATGTCGGTGACGGCAGTCTCAGGCTTATAGGACTCCTTGTAGGACTCGGAGAAACAGTCTGAATACGCCGCAAACAATTTGCTGGCCTCAATATCGCTATGCTGAACTGTCAGTGCCTTCGAAAAGTGTTCCTCCCAAGGCTTAATAAGACTAACCATCTCGGTTTCGATGACCGACGCGTCATAGATCACCTGCTCTATTCGCGGCACACGGAAGATGAGATGGATTCGGGTGAATGCTGACTCCGAGGAATACGTGGTAAATTCGACCTCTTCCGCCTGCAGACGCAGCTGCAGAAGCTTCTGTATTATGAGCCGCACCTTTGTTGTAAACGTGTCTTTAGGGACATACGCAAGACAGGAAAAGAAGTTTCCATAGAGATCGCGGCGAATAAATAACCGGCTAGTCCTCAGACCCTGGATCCGGGCAATTTCTGTAGAGGTGTGCAACAACTGGCTTCTGCTAATCTGAAACAACTCATCCCGCGGAAACACGTTGATGACCTGCAATAGGTCTTTGATGTTATGCCCATTCTGCGCGAAGCCTGACAATTCAAGCACTGCTTGTACTTTGCGCCGCAGCAAAGGGATCTCCAACACTTCTTGGAAATACACAGAGGATGTATAGAGGCCTAAGAAACGATGTTCTACTGAAACTTCGCCGTTACTATCGAATTCTTTTATCAGCACGTAGTCACAGTAAGCTGGGCGATGAACTTTGGAGCGAGTTCCCGATTTCGCAAAGTTACAGATCTTCTTCTTCAGAATCAGGTCGCGCGCGCCCATGGATAAGTCGGACAGCTTAACTTTCGGCTTGATGCCTGTCTTAAACTTGGAAACACCCAAAGGAGATTTTCCCTGTAACTCGATGCTCGGACTACCCGTTTTGCGATTAATGCAATATTTCTCGTAGCCCAGAAAGGTAAAATGGTCATCCAACATCCAAGAGATAAACTCAAGCGAATCGTTGTGACTTGTCCGGGAGGCCGGGACAATTGCCGCACTCTTTTTGAGTGCAGCTCTAACTCTCAGCATCTGCTTGGACATGGCTGGGTAGTCTTTAACGGCTGCCGCAACATGCTTTAAGGTTTCGCGAACCTCCTTTTCGGCAAGCTTGCTCTCATTGGCAGTGAGCCGAACACAATCGAGGCAAATCAACGCCTCCCTAGTCGAGCCTTCAGTTACGCTGAGCGGAATGATCGATAGCTTTCCAGGGGATTTAGAGCCGCGCGCATTTCGCTCGCTGCAGAGAACGGAGTTGTTGATGTATTTAATAATTACCGAGCAGCGCGTAAGCGCCTGCCGTATCGAATCGACCAAGAATGGCATGTCGTTCTGCAGCACAAGAATACGCGTTCCGCTGCTCCGGTCCTTTATCTCCCCTTTTCCTTTTCCCTCATCGCCGGAATCGAAGTGCAGGAATTCGATCTTGGGCGACTTAGTATCGCGCTGTTGATAGAAGGCCCAAGCCTGCTTTAGATTGTCATACATCGAATCATTGCTGCGATCACTCAGGTCCGAACGCGAAGTGCTGGCAAAGTAATGGGTAACAAAAAGATCCAGATCGACGGCATTCGTCTTCGAATAGTTTTCACCCAGCCTCTTGCTGAGTTTCATGAGCTTCTCATGCCCCAATAGGTATTTTGCGCTCATAGCATAGGCCCTCGCGTGAAATGCTGCCTATTTCTGCATGCTCTTCGAATCATCGCAAAAACCTGCTTTTCCATCCCCATCTGCCGCCTCATCATTAATCTAACTTTCCCTCGCCGCGGCGGTTACTTCAATTAATTTATCGATGTGACCGAGGGGTAGCTACATTCAGCTACAATCTCGACCTAGACATACATATCAAAACGTTTAAAATCCCTGACTTCGCTTTATGCGCCGCACACACAGTAGAGAATTATCAATATGAGCCATCACGAAATAATAACAGAACTCAAAAATTGGTTATCGCTTCAAATTATAGGCCAGGAGCGCCTAATTGATCGCTTACTGATTGCATTGCTGGCTGATGGCCATTTACTGGTAGAGGGCGCACCCGGCTTGGCAAAGACCAAAGCGATCAAAGATCTTTCACGAGCCATAGAGGGCGATTTTCACCGCATCCAATTTACACCCGACTTACTACCTAGCGATATTACAGGTACAGAGGTATATCGGCCGGAAGACGGTACATTCGTCTTCCAACAAGGCCCTATTTTCCACAATCTGGTGCTGGCAGATGAAATCAACCGCGCACCGGCGAAGGTGCAGTCAGCACTTTTAGAGGCGATGGGTGAACATCAGGTCAGTGTTGGCCGCGAATCCTTCCAGTTGCCACCCCTGTTTCTCGTGATGGCGACCCAGAACCCAATTGAGCAGGAAGGCACCTATCCACTTCCTGAAGCACAACTAGACCGTTTCCTCATGCACGTTACGATCGACTACCCGAAGATCGAAGCAGAGCGAAAAATCCTGCACCTTGTCCGCAATGAGGCTGCCAATCACGTAGCAGAATCTCCGAAAGAGGTAACTCAAGAGTGCCTATTCGCAGCGCGCTTGGAAATCCTGAACATGCACATGGCGCCAGAGGTTGAGGAATACATAATTCAACTGATCATGGCGACACGAACACCAGAGAATTATGGCGAGGACCTTGCATCTTGGCTGGAATATGGTGCCAGCCCTCGCGGCACGATCTCGCTAGACCGATGCGCACGGGCCCATGCATGGATTCAGGGTAGAGACTTCGTAAGCCCAGATGATGTACAGGAAGTCCTTTTCGACTGTCTGCGCCATCGCATCCTATTGAGCTTCGAGGCAGAAGCCAGCGGTATCACTCCAGATAAAGTGCTTGAGACTATTCGCGAACGCGTACCTTCAGCCTAGCAAACGCCAAGGCTTATCATGTCAGCGAAGCTTAACAGCGACCCACATTTCGCCCGCTACCAGAGTACTGGAGCGGTCATCAGCTTGGAAGAGTTGTTGATTCAGCGCCATGCAGCAAAGAATCTCGATTACTTAGCTCATTCCCGCTCCATCGCCGGTATTTCGGGGCTGCATCTGTCCAAGATGCGTGGCCGCGGACTCGACTTCGAAGAGTTCAGACCCTATCAAGCAGGCGATGATATACGGCTTATTGACTGGCGGGTCACCGCTCGAACAAATAAACCCTTTACCAAAGTCTTCCGAGAAGAGCGGGAACGACCCGTTATCATCGCGGTCGACCAGACTCACAACATGTTTTTTGGTAGCCAGGTCGCCTTCAAGTCGGTTCTAGCAGCTCAGGCCGCCGCACTACTGTGCTGGCTTGCCATCGATAATGGCGATCGAGTCGGCGGACTGGTGTTTTCCAATTGGGGCTCGTCCTTGGTTCGGCCCAAGCGCAGCCGTCGATCGGCGCTGCATTTGCTGAATCAAGTCTATAAATATAATCAGGAGCTGCAGCACGTTAAGGATCCTGAGACCCACAGAGAACCAGAAGAAGGCTTTAAGCCTGGCTTGGCTCACGCTCTCGGTCAAATACGGCGCATCACTAAGCCCGGCAGTACGCTGTATGTAATCTCCGATTTTATGACGCTGGATGCGAAGGCATTGCAGTATCTAAATCAGCTATCGCAGCACAATAACGTGGTCTGCTGCATGGTGTATGACGCCTTAGAGGAATCTTTACCAGTACCCGGTATCTATAGCATCACCGACGGCTCCAGCAAAGGCGCGCTCAATACCCATAGCAACAAGGCGCGCAATCGCTACAAAGAACAGTTTCAGCAACGTATGCAAGGCATCGAGTCGGAATTAGACAAGCTGAGGATTCAACTCATTAAAATGCGGACCAATCAATTGGTCGTGGAGCAGATACGGCAATGGATAGCGAAGAGCTCTTAGCTCAACTAGCCGACATTCACCTTCCCGAACCGGTAAGCTACTGGCCGCCGGCTATTGGCTGGTGGATTCTCGCCGCTATCGTCCTATTTATGCTGGTTATCTTGTTTCGAAAATTAACTAGCAGAGCGCACCAGCAGAGGATCTGCCGATACGCTCTGGCCGAGCTGCAGCGCTGCTATGACAGCTATTCCCAAGCAGACCCGGCTAACATGGATCAAAGCAAGCTCGACTACGTCAATCAATTCAATACCGTGGTTCGCCGCGTAGCGCTGGTGCACTACCCACAGGCCAATGCAGCCAGCCTAGACGGAGCCTCATGGGTTGATTTTATCCGTCAAAAAGGGGAATCTTCCCTCATGACCGACGACATCGCTACAGCCCTGCAATACGGCCGTTTCCAGACTAAGTGCGAAGTGGATGTAGACGCCATGCAGAGCTTCGGTCAGCAGTGGATCGAGAGCCTCTATAAAGGTGATAATAAGTCTAACGATGACCCCAGTGACGAAACTGCCTCAGCAGCTCAGGGGCTAAGCTCAGATGCTTGAATTTACTTGGCCCTATGTTTTCCTAGTCTTACCGCTGCCGCTAATCATTTATAAGCTCTTTGCACGTGCGCCACGTCAGGATGCGGCGCTGTACGTACCTTTCTTCAGCACTCTCAGCCGCTTGCAGTCAGATAACGAGAACATGACCTCCGGCAGATTATTAAACCTAATCTGCTGCACGGCAATTTGGTTGCTCGTGGTGATTGCCTCCAGCCGCCCACAGTGGCTAGGCGACCCCGTCCAGCTTCCATCCACCGGACGCGACCTAATGCTATCGGTAGACATCTCCGGCAGCATGGAGGCTCAGGACATGGTGGTGGGTAATCGTCAGGCCTCACGTATCGACGTAGTGAAGGCTGTTGTCGGTGACTTTGTAGAGCGCCGCGAAGGCGACCGCCTCGGTCTAATCCTATTCGCCGCCCATGCCTATATTCAGGCACCTCTCACCTTCGACCGCGAAACCGTCGGCACGCTGTTGGCCGAAGCTGAGATCGGCATCATCGAAGAATCTGCTACAGCAATCGGCGACGCTATCGGCCTAGGTGTCATCCACCTACGTACGAGACCCGAGAACAGCCGCGTACTGGTATTACTGACCGATGGCGTGAACAATGCCGGCGCTGTTTCGCCAGAACAGGCAGGTCAGCTCGCGCAGACAGAGAACATCAAGATCTATACGATCGGCATCGGTGCCGATCAAGTCGTGCAGCGCACATTCTTCGGCGCTAGAGCGATCAACCCGTCGGCAGAATTAGACGAAGCTGTGCTCACACAGATAGCAGAATCAACTGGAGGACGTTATTTCAGAGCTCGAGATGTGAATGATCTTGTCGATATCTATGAAGAACTAGACCTACTCGAGACCATCGAGCAGGACGAGCAGACCTACAGGCCCACTAGAGTTCTATTTTATTGGCCCCTCGGTGCAGCCGTGATAATCAGTTTCCTGCTCGCCCTATTCTCTATTCCATGGATGTCACTCGCCGGCAAAGCAAGACTAGGCAATAGCGACGATGATGATGAAGTTGAGACAACCAACGGAAGTAAAGCCTGATGGAGATACTTATACCCGTCAGTTTGATCGATAATTTTCATTTCCTAAGACCAATATGGCTACTGGCACTGATTCCTGTGCTGCTATTTTTCGTCGCAATGTGGCGCGTGAATTCAGTCGTAACAGCCTGGGACAAGGCCATCGACAAGAATCTTCTGCCCTATCTTCTAGACCGCAGTAAGAACGCATCGCAGCGAACGCCGCTGATCTTGTTATTTGCCGCCTGGGCTCTGTCCATTCTTGCGCTGGCCGGCCCTGTGTGGGAGCAGTTGCCACAACCGGTGCAGAAAAAAGAAGACGCTCTTGTCATCGTTTTTGACCTTTCGCTGTCTATGTTTGCACCGGATCATTCGCCTAATAGGCTCGATCTAGCGAAGCGTAAGCTGCGGGACATCCTCACTCTGCGCGAAGAAGGTCAGACCGCCCTCGTCGTCTACGCTGGGGATGCGCATACGGTGACACCGCTAACTGATGACGTGGTCACAATTGAAGCACTGGTCCCCTCGCTAAGCCCTAATATAATGCCGCTTTTTGGTAGCAAGCCAGTTGAGGCGATCGAACTCGCCATTGGGCTACTTGACGGAACTGAAGCGAACCGAGGCAAGGTGCTGCTAATGACAGACGGCATAAGTGGCTTCGACGAAGAACTGCTTATCACAGAACTATTCGCCGAGAACGACTATGAGCTTTTGATCATGGGTATCGGCACCGAAGAAGGCGCACCAATTCGCACTAATGACGGCAACTTCCTGACAGATGAAGCTGGAGCATTGATCATCCCTACTCTGAACAAAAACGTTTTGCAGTCACTCGCCAATCGCGTCAGCGGGCGCTACCACGATATACAGCTTGCCGATTCTGACCTAGCCTTCCTGCTTTCGGACTTCGAACTATTAGATGAAGACCAAATGTCGGATGTCGAAGAGGAGTTCGATGTTTGGCATGAGTTCGGTCCTTGGTTATTGCTGTTGGTTCTACCGATCGCTGCCATGAGTTTCCGTCGCGGTTGGTTATTCAGCCTCGTTCTAGTTACCGGCTCCGGCATGATGCTACCAAGCCAGCAGGTACAAGCGCTCGAATGGAAAGACCTTTGGATGACAAGGGATCAACAGGCCGCTGAGGCTTTCGCGAGCGAAGAACACTCTACCGCTGCATTGCTATTCGAGGCGACCGACTGGGCCGGAGCAGCTAATTACAAAGCGGCGAATTACGAGGCCGCAATAGCATCCTTCAGCTCCATCGATACTGTAGATGGGCACTACAACCGAGGCAACGCCCTCGCCTTGTCCGGCAACTACGCCGAGTCTATAGCTGCCTACGACATGGCGCTTAGCTTAGAACTTGGCCATGTCGATTCACTTCAGAACAAAGCAATCGTCGAGCAACTGTTAGAGCAAGAAGAAGCTGAGAACGGCGAGAACCAGGAAGGCGAAGACCAAGAAAACGAGTCAGAACAGAATTCCGAGAACGAGTCAGATCAAGACTCCGAAAGCAGTGAACAGCAAGATCAAGAGAGCCAGGAAGGCGATCAAAGTCAGCAAGATCAAGAGCAGCAGAATCAACCACCGGAAGAACAAGAAGGTTCCGAGTCGAATAGCGAGCAGAATACGCCTAGCGAAACGACCAATGAAGAATTTGAAGAGCAACAATCTCTTGAACAGTGGTTACGGCGCATCGAAGACGACCCGGGCGAACTGCTGCGCCGCAAATTCAGATACCAATACCGACAGCGTCAATTAAATGGCACGGCAAATAGCCTACAAAATGGAGGACAGATCTGGTGAGAATTAAGTCACGACTGGCATTCATATTACTCTGCCTCGGCCTAACACTATTCTCAACGGCGCAGGCGCAGGAGGTAGAGATCTCTCTCGATCGCAACGAGATCGCGCGCGGCGAAACCGTAACACTCACTATACGAATCTACGATCAGCGCCAAGGTATGCAATTAGACCTGACTCCGCTAACCAGTCAGTTTGATGTGCTGGGCACCAGAACCTCTAGCCAGATAAGAAGTGTCAATGGCGCGGTTGAAGCGTGGACTGACTACATAGTTACGTTATTCCCTCTCGAAGAAGGCGAATTAATAATTCCTGAATTAGATATCAATGGAACAACGACAGCACCAATACAAGTCACTGTGACGAATGAGGGCCCTCGCTCCAACCAATCGAACGAAGAGTTATACCTAGAAATAGAGACAAACAAAGAGTCTGTCTACGTGCAGGAACAGCTGTTGTTCACAGTTCGCCTCTACTACACGATCAACGGCATTCGAAACCCACAATTCACCGAACTCGAGATGGAAGACTCAGTCATCCAGCTGATCGGCTCTCCCAATCAATATGAGAAGCTCATCGATGGAGAACGCTACGGTGTCTACGAGAAGCGCTATGTCATCTTTCCACAGCGAAGCGGCCCCTTAGAGGTGCCTGACATACTGTTTCGCGGCGAGGTCACTGATGGGTCTAGTAACTTTGTATTTAGAAACCTCAACACCCGTCGCGTTACCGCATTCATCGAAGGCATAACAATTGATGTTTTGGAACGACCTGTTGCTATTCAGGGCAACGATTTCTGGCTGCCGGTGTCAAACCTCGCACTGGAGGAAAGCTGGAGCACAGACATCAACAATCTGAAAGTTGGCGACAGCGTCGTACGCACAGTGACCATGACCGCAGACGGCCTAGACGGAGCCGTACTGCCACCATTTGGCCCCGAAGAGATCGAAGGCTTAAACCTATACCCAGACCCAGCAGAGATCGAACGCACCTTTGTAGAAGGAGCGATCGTTGGCACCCGAATAGAAACCACGTCCATAGTGCCTATCGCAAGCGGCAATGTGCTCATTCCCGAGATATCAATCCCTTGGTGGAACATAAATACCAACCAGCAAGAGGTTACTATCATTCCCACAACTAGATTAGTGATTGCGACTATCACCGGCGAGATACCCGCCGAACAGACCGTGGCCAGTTCCGAAAACCTAGAGGAGCTACTATCTCAACTACCGATAGTAGATCAGGACATGATAGATGAACAAGCAGAGGCAGAATTCATTGAAGTAAAGGCCTCATGGCTTAACTATACAATCGCCACCGCGTTCATCATCGTGATGTTCAGTATCTACAAACTCGTAATCGCGGACAACAAGCGTGAGATCAACGAATATCTGCAACGTCTAAAGACGCAGTTAGCAGCGAACTACAACCCAAACAACAACGAACGCGTAGCCTACAAGCAACTCGTGGGTGCCTGCGGCAGCAATGACCTCACGACAATACGAAAAACGCTCATAACATGGTGTGATCACCACATCGATAGCCGCTACGTAATCAGCATGGAAGACATTCTGCAGCAGAGTGAATCCCCCGCCCTTCACGAACACGTACGCAATATTCAAACAGCTCTGTTCCAAATTAATGACAATCAAGCGAGCAGCAGCACATTCGATGCCAAACACCTGCTGCAGCTCATCTCGCAGCTAAGAAAGAGCAAACTACGCGTGCAAAAGAAACAGCTACAAGAAGACCAATATTCACTACCACCGCTTTACAAGACTTAGCACAAAGAGACTCGCGGCTTATTACCATGAGTAACTCTCGCCTAGTCTATAGCTCCGAGTCCTCTATCTGCCCTGGCTGTCACAAGCCCCTGCGCAAATGCAAATGCCGCCTTGTCCAAGACAATGGCAACCCCAGGCAGGTCGTCGACCCGCCAATCAGAATCAGCAGGGAATCCAAAGGCCGAAAAGGCAAAGGTGTCACCCTAATCTCAGGCTTAGAGATGAACGACGCTGATCTCAAGTCCCTTGCCAAGAAACTTAAGGCTTTATGCGGCTCCGGTGGCACCGTAAAGAATGCCACCATCGAGGTTCAGGGCGACCATCGCGATCAAATCAAACTGGAATTGGACAAGCATTTCAAGAATGTGAAGCTATCTGGAGGCTGATGATCCACCTTAGATGAAGCCTAGCCTATAGTTAATCGGAACCTCACAGCGAATAACTACATACACTCTAGCGGGCTACTCCCGGCATAGTGTCTCCCTAGAACATGCGAGTAACTCTGAGTAGCTGCCACATCGCTGTGCCCCTATAATTCTTACACAGTCCGAAGATCAGCCCCTCTAGCAAAAATTCCGACGTTCCTGGGTTTAATTCGCTGGACACACGCTTTCTCGCTCAAGGCAGGATACCCTCGACAATGAGGAATTTCTAAATGAGTGGTTTAGGGCGCACAGTTAAAACTCTGCGAAGATAAATACTAGCCGGGTCACATAAACAAATGTTATATCTGCAAATGGGTTACGGTACAGCGCAACAACACATAGTTCCTCTAAAGGCCTTATGGAGTTCTAATGCGTATAGTGCAGACCCTTTTGGCAATGGATCTTACATAATCAATGAATGAAGTAGGTATAGATACATGATACTTGGTAGAACACTTCTAGGAATTTCCGCTCTCGTCTTTATTGGCTACGGGCTTGTCAGCTTGGCATCTCCAGCTATTCCATCAGGGCTCGCCGGCTTGGAAATGAGCAACGGTGATGCATTTGCCGAAATCGGAGCAATGTATGGCGGACTGCAGATCGGAATAGGCATATTCTGCCTATTGGCTTTTCTAAAATCGGACTTTTACAGCGCAGGCCTAGTGCTTCTCATACTAGGCATAGGAACCTTGGCGATGGCCCGGTTGATTTCATTTCTGTTGGCAACGGATCCCGTCAGCGCTTATACCTATAGCGCATTAGCTTATGAATTTACTACCGCAATACTCGCGACGACGGCCCTGTTAAAAAAATAATATGACTCAACACGAATACATCTTCATTGCAGTCTCCATTATCCTTGGCCTGGCAATCACCCGCCTGCTGCACACCATAGCGATGCAAATACGTGCCTACAGCAGGGTTCTATTCCACTGGTCTTCGGCAATCTGGGCATTCAGCATCATGCTCTACATTTTGCAACTCTGGTGGGTCGGCTGGGGTCTGCGCGTCATAGAGCAGTGGACATTTCTGGACTTCATTGTACTAGTGTTCGGGTCCTCCTGTATTTACGGCGCCGCCGAGATGGCACTATCGATCCCAGAAGACGGCACGCTTAACATGCTAGAGGAGAGTCAGCACTTGGGTCGCCTTTCCGCGCTATCAATGCTGTTGTATTTCTTGGTGGGGCCATACGTCAACATATTCATGTATAAAAATGCAGTTATACCCTCGATAGCCGTTCCTTCGCTGGGCATCTTATTGATGGTCTCCGTGATCTTTTTCCCTGGACGCTTCAAGCTATGGTCGGTCCTATTTGCAATATATTCCTTATTCGTAATAACACTCACAGTATGAACGGAGATTGTTATTCGATTTAGATATAACCGGGAGCAAGCCAATATAGTAGTAGATGGCTTGGAACTTCTGATTGGACGCTTGGCGCAACTAAAAATGGCAATCAATTCCGAAAGGAAATTGGCTCTGGCATTACCTACTAATCAATAACTACGATCTAAATGAAGCATTTTTAGATCACGTTTTCCTGTAAGTAAGTATCCTCTCTCATCATCACATTCAGTACCGTTAACTCCTGTCTCGTGCAACCAGCCTAACAATCTTCTAAGGTTCTCTGGCACCACATGATTACGCCCACACATCAACGCCCAGGTCTTGGCCGAACGTATGATGGCCAGGCTACCGCGTGGCGACAGACAAAAATGCAACTCATCTTTTCCTCGAGTGAAGGAAATCAATCGCTGCACATAGCCTAACAAGGAATCGCTGGCCTTTACTTGTGCCGACTGACGACGAAATGAGACTACCTCTTCAAGGGACATACACTGATTAATCGCTTCGACCTTGTCTCGCTCTGTGTTCATTTCCAGCAATCCGCGTTTCGCCTTCAATCGTTACCTGTCGTTCTTCCATCGCCACCAACAGAGCACTCTGCGTCTTTGGAGAGGTTCGGTTTATCTCATCGGCAAGTACGAACTAGCTGAATATAGGGGCTTGATAGAAAGAAAACTTGCTGGTAGTTTGATTGAAAATTGAAATGCCGAGGATATCTGCTGGCAGTAAGTCGCTGGCACCCTGCATGCGCTTGTAGCTAAGCCCTAGCGCATAGGACAAAGTGGTCTTGCCCATGCCTGGCAGGTCTTCTATTAGTAGATGGCCGCCGGAGAATAGAAAGCACAAAGCCAAGCGAATCTAATAATCTTTCCCTAGCAAGGCTTTGCCTACTTCAGCGACTGTCGTTTGGACCTGTGCAGACAACTTCGTGTCCACCTTCTGGACCTGACTCGCGCTATTTTCCTCGGCATTCACAGATAACATTAGCGTCTCACTTCTAATCTTGTTTTCAGCTTTCTTTCCTACTGCATTTCGAGCATCAGCCGTGCTGATATAGCTGAAAACCGAATTAGTCTCTAGCTTCTGCAGTGGCCTTCTTGCTCGCTTTCTTTGCCTTCGCCGCATCGTTACGTAAATTTTCAAGACGCTTTAAATAGATCTCGTCCACATCGCCGGTAACGTATTCCCCATTGAACACCGAGCACTCGAATTGCTTAATATCGAGATTACCTTCCGAGGCTGTAGAGATCAGATCTTCCAGGTCCTGATAGATTAGCCAGTCTGCCCCGATTGCCTCTTCGATTTCTTTTCCTGTCTTGCCCGAGGCGATAAGTTCATCCGCGGCCGGCATGTCAATACCGTAGACATTGGGATAGCGAATAGCCGGTGCTGCAGAGGCGAAATAGACTTTAGCGGCGCCCGCATCACGTGCCATCTGAATGATTTGCTTACAAGTAGTGCCGCGAACGATCGAGTCATCGACTAGCAATACATTCTTGCCTTTGAATTCGAGATCGATGGCGTTCAACTTCTGACGCACACTCTTCTTTCGCTGGCTCTGCCCTGGCATGATAAACGTACGGCCAATATAACGATTCTTCACGAAGCCTTCACGAAACTTCAATCCAAGGCGATTCGCCAATTCCAGAGCCGCTGTCCTAGCCGTGTCCGGCACCGGAATTATGACGTCGATATCGTGCGCAGGTCTGATTCGTTCGATTTTGTCTGCGAGACGATCGCCCATGCGCATGCGTGCCTTATAGACCGATATGCCATCCATTAATGAATCCGGTCTTGCAAAGTAGACATGTTCGAATATGCACGGCGTATGCACGCCCGGCTCGGTGCACAACTGAGTATGTAACTCACCGTCAGTGTCTATGTAGACAGCCTCACCAGGAGCAACATCACGCTCTAATGTAAACCCCTGAGAATCGAGCGCCACACTTTCAGAGGCGATCATGTATTCCTTTTTACCCTGCGCAGATTCCCGACTACCAAATACTAGCGGGCGTATGCCATTTCTGTCTCTAAAACCGACTATGCCATACCCGGACAGCATGACGATTGCGACAAAGCCTCCGCGACAACGATTATGGACACCGGCAACCGCGGCGAATACATCTTCGGGCAGCGGCTTCATCTTATTGCGACGCTGTAATTCGTGGGCGAATATATTCAGCAATACTTCTGAATCAGAATCGGTGTTGATATGACGAAGGTCTTCCTTGAAAAGGTCCCGACTGAGTTCTTTGCTGTTGGTTAGATTGCCGTTGTGGGCGAGGCAGAGGCCATAGGGCGAATTCACATAGAACGGTTGTGCTAGTGCGGGGCTGGAGCCACCGGCTGTAGGATAGCGTACATGGCCTATGCCCATATTCCCGGTCAGCCGGCGCATGTGTCGGGTTCGGAACACATCCTTTACCAATCCATTATCTTTGCGTAGGTTTAGCTTGCCGTTATCGCTAGTCATGATGCCCGCAGCATCCTGACCTCTGTGCTGCAGCACGGTTAATGTGTCATACAGACAGACACCTGCACCTTTACCAACAACCACACCTACCAATCCACACATAGTACGCTCCGCGATTAACAGTATTTAAGGCGTCGGACTGACGCTATTCATATCCCCGATGAAAACCTGCGACTTCTCAATTAAGTCCATCCCGTAAGGGACCAACTGTGATTGCTGCCACAACTGAGTTTCCGAAACGAACATGCTAGTAATAAACATAATCACCAACACGATTATTACACCTCTAGCCACACCAAAGCCGGCACCAAGTAGACGATCTGCCAGCTTCAATCCGGTAACCTTAAGCAATTTCGACATAAGGAAATTCAGAAACGTTCCGAACATCATCACGATGACAAAAAGTAGTGCAAACGCGCTCACATAACGAATGCCGTCGTTTTCTATCATGCCCGTCATCAATCCAGCGAGAGGCTCACTGTATACTCTGGACACCAGCAAAGCTGCGATCCAAGTCAACAATGAAAGCACTTCCTTGATCAGTCCCCGCCACAGGCCAAATGCCGATGAGAGCACGGTGATTATCAGAATGACTAGATCGACTTGATTGAATGCCATTTGCTAACCAGTAACCCGTTATAAGCGCTCGAGTTCGTAGCGAACTACTAGACCTGCTAAGTTAAATTCCTCTTGCAGCTTCTGTTGATATTCGTTTACCTGTCCCCGATCCAACCAAGGGCCGACAAATACTCCAGTAAGAGCCTCCTGAGAGCTACGCATTACGCGGCTATAGGCTTTATAGCCAGCGTCCTGCAATCTTGTCACTAGATTGCTGGCGTTCTCGCTATCTGAAAAAGATCCGAGGCGAACGACCCAGCCCTGTGGCAGGCCTGCATCGCTAAGCTGCGGCACTTCGCGACTGAAAATGGGGGCGTCTGTGATTTCAACATCGTTAACCGTCTCCTGAGTAGCAATGGCAACGCTAGGTTCCTCGACAAGCTCGGCGACTTCTTCTATGAGAGATACCGCCGCGGAAGCATCTGGCTCAATAGTCTCGACATTACCTACGATAATTGGCCGCGACTGGGTCGGCTCAGGAAGAATAGAAATAATAGGAGCTTCTGGAATACGGCTGCTAACAGGAGCTTGGTAGCTTCCTTCACCATCAAAAATGATGGGCAGAAATATTAGTGCTAGGGCGAGTAGCACGGCAGTACCGACGATTCGTTGTTTGGCGCCCTGGTTCAAGCCGTGTCCCTCAATATTAATAAGATCGATTGTTTCCTGCTAAAATTAGCTCTTCAAGCCGGCTGAGTAAGCCCATGAACTGCTGCGACGGTAAAGAATGACCCCGTCACGAGGACAGTGTCCTCAGCTTCAGTGTGGTCGCAGGCGGCCCTATAGGCCGACTCGACACTGTCAAATTGAAAAATATGCCCCTGATCGGATGCGATTCCCATTTTTTTCATAGTTTGTGCCACTTCATCTGCGGCCATACTTCGCGCCTCATCGACCTGCGCAATATACCAGATGTCTACGCAGTATTCTAAGGCTGTGATCATTCCTATCACATCTTTATCTGACATCACCGCCACCACCGCAGCGATGCGACCAGCCACCGGATTCTCGGACTTGTAGCTGCGCAAACGACTGGATAGTTGCTGCATGGCAGCGGGGTTATGTGCCACATCGAAGATTACCGCGCGGCCATTGCTCAAATCCAGGCGCTTATCGAACCGACCTACTAGTCCAAGCCCGTTCAACGCAGCGGCGACGGGCTCAAGCCCGAAGCTTAAGGGCAATAGCATCAGCGCCTGTAAGCTGGTTGTCACATTACACAACATGAGGCTCGGAATGGGTAGATCAGGCCAAATTACGGGCACTGACTCTCTATTTTGCCCTCTCCATCGCCAGGTGCCATTTGCAGCGTCCTGGTCAGCGTGAAAATCATGACCAATTACTAGCAAAGGTGAATCGAGCTCTTTTGCTCTGTGGATAATTGCGTTAGGCGGGTGTTCGCCACCAAATACAGTTGGAGTATTGGCCCTCATAATACCCGCCTTCTCGGCGGCTATAGATTCGATGTCGTTACCCAGCCAATCCGTGTGATCGATACCTATGCTGCTGATCACAGCTACATCCGCGTCAACAATGTTCACAGCGTCGAGACGACCACCCAGACCGACTTCTAACAAGGCTACATCGACATTGTTTTTACGCATAAGGTAAAGGCCCGCCAGAGTCGCGAATTCGAAGTAACTCAGGGTTTCGTTGTTTCTCGCCTCATCGATCGCCTCGAATGCGGCAATCAGGGGCTCATCGGAGACATTGCTAGCATCGATGCGAATACGTTCGTTGAAGACATGAATATGCGGCGAGGTATAGCAGCCAGTCTTAAACCCCGCCTGCTGCAGGATTGCCTCCATCGTCGCCACGCAGGAGCCTTTGCCATTTGTACCAGCGACAGTAACGACTAGTGGTGCGGGCTTGCCTAAACCTAGATTGACCGAGACCCTTTTTGTACGGCCAAGGCCGAGCTCGATCTCGCGTGGATGCACGCTAGAAATATACTGCAACCAGCTCTCGAGAGAACTACCTTTGACGGGCATTGCTTTAACTCTATAGATTAAGAGGCAGTGTTTCTGTAATAAAGGAATTTTTCGAGCATCGACGAAATTTTGCCGCGCAGATCTTTGCGGTGAACAATCATGTCGATAGCTCCATTCTCAAGCAAGAATTCGCTGCGCTGAAAACCTTCGGGTAACTTTACCCGCACCGTTTGCCTGATAACATCGGGACCGGTAAAGCCAACTAGCGCGTTTGGTTCGGCAATATTCACATCACCGAGCATCGCTAGACTTGCCGATACCCCCCCATAGACCGGATCAACAAGAACCGAGATATAAGGCAAGGAATTTCGCTTCAATTTTTCCAAAGCGGCTGACGTCTTCGGCATTTGCATGAGCGAGATAAGCGCCTCCTGCATCCGTGCGCCACCACTGGTGGAGAAACACACAAGTGGCAACTTCTCTTCTATGCATGTGTTGACCGCCTGTGTGAATTTTTCACCGACCACTGCACCCATCGAACCGCCGATAAAGCTGAACTCGAAGGCAGCAGCTATAACAGGAATATCATTGACCTTGCCTTTGACGACGATGAGAGCATCTTTCTCGCCTGTGCTCTTCTGTGCCGCGCTAATCCTATCTTTATACTTCTTCCGATCCTTGAATTTCAGCAGATCAACTGGCTCCATATCGACATTCAACTCGATCTGAGCACCGGTATCCAGAAACAGCTCGATACGACGCCTAGCAGTGATCCGCAGATGGTGCTCACACTTGGGACAGACTTCGGAGTTTTCGCTGAGCGACTTCCTGTAGAGCATCGCATCGCAGCGCGGGCATTTTTTCCAGGTACCCTCGGGCACAGCCGACTTTTTTACGCCCTTTGAAGCGATAGCTATCGAAGGTAAAATTTTATCTATCCAGCTCATTCTTCAATCCGTCTAGGCAATAAAATAAAGATGTTACACTAGTTTATCTAAGGCTTCTCTAGCTTGTGAGATCACTTTTACGGTGTTGCTCAGCACCTGAACATCATGTTCTACTTGATCGGCCAATAGGGCAATTTTTTCAACGAGAGCGCTACCTATAATTACACCGTCTGCTAATTTCCCCATGGCCGACGCGCTCTGCGCATCCTTGATACCAAAACCGATAACAATCGGTAGCTGGGTCCCCTCACGCAGCTTATTTATGTTCGCCGTCACTGAGTCGAAGTCCGTCAATGCAGCACCCGTAACGCCTTTCAATGACACATAGTAGAGATAGCCGCTACAGTGTTCGGCAATACTCGCCACGCGATCGTCACGTGTCGTTGGTGCCACTAGAAATATCGTGTCTACATCAACAGAACGCATCATCGCATTTAGTTCGCCGGCCTCCATCGGCGGCAGGTCGACAGTCAGCACACCATCAACTCCAGAGGCACTAGCGCCCTCGGCAAATTTTTTGTAACCCATGATCTCGATAGGGTTCAGGTAGCCCATAAGCACGATGCCCGTATCTGCATCGACCTCTCTAAACTGCGCAACCAAACCTAACACCTGCTTCAGGGTGGTTCCCTTTGCTAGAGCGCGCTCAACGCCGCGCTGAATAACCGGCCCGTCCGATGAGGGATCGCTAAACGGTATGCCGAGCTCAATAATGTCAGCGCCCTGCTCGACCAGCTTGTGCATTAACGCACTCGTTGTTTCCAAATTCGGATCGCCCGCAACCAGATAGGGAATTAGCAGCTTCCTATTTGCTGCTGCCGCCTTCTGGGCTATTCCATTTATTCTACTCATGCTTTTCCTGAAAACTCTTTAACTACAGATAGTGTTAGTTGTATTTCTCAAGCCTTATCACACGAAGGAACCAGATTCGACTCTACAGCTCGATACCTTCAATCTTTGCAACAGTCTCTATATCCTTGTCGCCGCGTCCAGACAAATTGATAACAATATTTTTGTCCCGCGGCAGAGTCGCCGCAAGCTTTATTGCATAGGCAACCGCGTGACTGGATTCCAGAGCTGGGATAATACCTTCGAGTCGTGTGAGCTGATGAAACGCCTTCATGGCTTCTTCATCGGTTGCATCCACATAGTTAACTCTTTTCATATCCTTCAGCCAGGAATGTTCGGGACCTACGCCCGGATAATCCAAACCGGCAGAGATCGAATGTGTTTCAAGGACCTGCCCTGCCCCATCCGACATTAGATAGGTTCTATTGCCATGCAGTACGCCCGGCGCACATCCTGCACTCAAAGGAGCCGCATGTTTACCTGTAGCCAAGCCGTAACCACCGGCTTCGACACCGTACATCGTGACGGAATCATCTTTAAGAAACGGATGAAACAAGCCTATGGCATTGGAACCGCCACCCACACATGCAACCAAGGCATCAGGTAATCTGCCAATCTGCTCAAGTGATTGTTCGCGCGCCTCTCGTCCGATAACGCATTGAAAATCGCGTACTAGCTTGGGATAGGGATGCGGACCGGCAACGGTGCCTATTATATAATAAGTGTTATCAACATTCGTGGCCCAGTCGCGCAGGGCTTCGTTCATAGCATCTTTTAAAGTTCGCGAACCCGACTCAACAGAAATCACGTTCGCACCCAACAACTTCATGCGATAGACATTCGGCGCCTGCCTAATAATGTCTTCAGCACCCATGTAGACATGACATTCCAAGCCCAGCTTAGCCGCAACGGTGGCGCTGGCCACACCGTGCTGCCCTGCACCTGTCTCCGCAATGATTCGCGTCTTGCCCATGTACTTAGCAAGGAGTGCCTGGCCAATCGTATTATTAATCTTATGCGCGCCGGTGTGATTTAAATCTTCACGTTTCAGATAAATCTTCGCGCCACCAGCGGAATCAGTTAGACGCTCTGCAAAATACAGAGGCGAAGGTCTACCCACATAATGTTTTAACTCAGAGTCATACTCGGCCCAGAAATTTTCATCCGCCGATAATTTCTCATACACTGCCGCCAGCTCTTCGACGGCCGCGATCAATGTTTCCCCAACGAACACACCACCATAGGGACCAAAATGTCCTGACGCGTCAGGCCCATCGAATACAGTTGGGTCAACTACAGCAGCAGACTCTTCAAGCTTAGACACTTGCTCTTACTCCTTGAATAAATAATTGCATCATTTTTATATCTTTAATTCCTTTGCTCGCCTCGACGCCACTACTTACATCGACGCCGAAGGGCTGAACGATCTCGATCGCCTCTCTTACATTGGCAGGTCCAAGCCCACCGGCGAGAACTAGACGCGACCGCTGCTTCTGCGTTAGCTCAATCACTGTGCCCCAATCGAACGTCTTACCAGTACCACCAAGCATTATTGGATCAAAACTATCCAGTAGTATGTATTGAGCGGATTCGTATTTCGCAAATTCAGCTTTCAGGTCGCTACCCGTCTTTACTGCTACAACCTTCATATATGGCGTTTCGAACTGCTCACAAAATTCAGCGGACTCACTACCGTGAAACTGCAGTAAGTCGACCGTTCCTGTCCTCAGCACTTGCCTTACCAACTCGGACGTAGGATTGACGAACAATGCCACTACGGACACCCGTGCCGGCAGGCCCTCTACCAAATCTGCCACATCAGCCACTGATATAGCACGTGGACTTTGGGGATAGAAATTCAGGCCGATAGCATCCACCCCAAGGTTGGCCGCTGCTAAGGCGTCCTGCGCTCGCGTTATACCGCAAATTTTAGTCCAAGTTTTCTGCAAGGTGAGTCTAGAGGCTGGTGAAAGAAGCGTATTCTAGCAAATCAACAGATTCCCGACTATCAAGGAGACCAAAAACTTACTTTACGCCTTAGCTGGGACTTCAGATTGCTAACAGCAGGTCTGGCTGCGAAATTTCGCTGGGCAAGGCGCACCTCTGGGGATATTCAACGCCAACCAAATAGAGGCCGTCCGGCAGAGCCGTAGGGGCTGCCTGCGACCTATCCTGCAGCGAAAGTAACTCGTCTATCCAAGCTGGGTCTTTGTTGCCTGAGCCAACTTGCAACAGCGATCCCATCATATTGCGGACCATGTGCTGCAGGAATGCATTCGCCTTAACATCGAAGATGAGAAAGCCGCCTCGACGATATACATTCGCATGCATAACATTGCGCATTGCCGTCTTTGACTGACAACCGGCAGCGCGAAAAGAGGTAAAATCCTGTTCACCAAGAAAGTGTTGCGCCGCCGCATTCATCGAGACTTCATCCAACTCACGGCGACAATAGCTCGCTCTGCGATGCAACATTGCAGATTTCGTATCACGCCGGTACATAAGATACATATAGCGTCTTGACATCGCGCTAAAACGAGCATGGAAATCGTCTTCCTGCGTCCGTGACCATACTACCCGAATAGTTCTTGGCAGCATGCTGTTTACCCCCTGCGTCCAAGCTTTGGCGCCTCTGTCAATTTCAGCATCAAAGTGAACTACTTGGCACGTAGCATGAACACCAGCATCTGTTCGACCGGCACAGCTCACCACTATGTCTCTATCGGCAACTTTACTTAATGCGGCTTCAAGATATTGCTGAATAGTTTCATGCTGCGGGGATTTTTGTTTCTGCCAGCCGGAATACGTAGAACCATCGTATTCGATGCCCAGCGCTATGCGGTGACTATTCGGTGTGGCTTGTTCGGGAGTCGGCACGAATCAGGTCGACGCAGGTTTGTGCAAGCAAGTATAAGACAACTAGTCTGACTTGCCGTCGAGTGATCCGAGCAACTTGCTGGCTTCTTCTGCCTGCTCCTCGGAGCCTTCCTTGATTACTTCCTGCAGAATTTCCGTAGCTCCCTCCCTATCTCCCATCTTCTGATAGGCATAGGCGAGTTCTAACTTAGTCGCTGTTTCATCATCATCGGAAAGAATGCTGACTTCTTCTACTTCGTCTACAGACTGGATCTCAACATCGTCATCGGATAAAAAATTGAGATCGTCATCGCTAGTCAAATCATCATCAGATGCGTTACTTGCAGCGACAGCCTTTTCTGGCTCACCATCAATGTCGATGTCAAACTCGATTTCGTCGTCGATTACTATCTCGGCGGCTTCGGCTGGTTCTGCCTCTTCTGTTTCGAGCTCTTCCACGTTGCTTTCGCCAGCACCATCATCGCCGTCAAGGTCGAACATTGTATCTACATCATCAGAATCAACAGAGACTTCTACAGTAACTGCAGCGCTGACTGGCTCATCCTTAACCTCTTCGACTTCAGGATCATTAGCCTCCTCATCATTATCGAAGGAGTCCAGATCCATGCCTAGGTCATCAAGGAAAGATTTGGTTTCCGACTCGCGGTTTGCCGCCTCTTCTGTCTTTGCCATTTCATCGATCATGTGCTGCTCAACTTCTTCCGCTTCTAGTAAACTTTCAACTTCAGAAATCTTTGCCCTAACTTCTCCGTTGTCACCTTGCTCTTGAAGAGAGGTATTTAGCATGATCAATGCGCGACGGTATTGCTGCTCGCCTATTAGCTGCTCAACAACCGTGATTACGTTTAGCTGCAGCCCTACTTCAGTCGGACCCACTTCTTCTGCAACTTCAATTGAGTTCTCGGCTTCGTCTGATCCACCGATGATGTCATCAAGTTCGCTATTTAAGTCTGCTGGATCGTAGTCCTGGAGTTCTATAGCAGCTTCATCTTTCTCCGAATCTTCTGTGCTGGCGTCAGCATGGAAATCTTGCTCCGCGATCTCATCGATGTCGTCTGTCTTCGCTGCGCGATTTCTGCGCAGCATCAGCACGACTAGTAGCAAGATGACCAGAGCAATACCGAAGAGTATGAATATGCTATTGCCCGCTAGTATGCGCATCACATCATCAGCCTCACTGGACGGCGAGTCTGCCGGCAAAGCGACTTCTGCCTCGGCGGCAGCCAGTATCGTCTGTTGCTCTGCTATTAGCTGCGCATCAGCGGCGGCTGCAATAAGCGACTCTTGCAATTGCGCTAGCTGAATATCTTGCAAGCGAATAATCTCTTGTGCCGCAGTGATCTGAGCCTCCAGATCGCCCATGCGGGAATCTAATTCTTCGCGCGCTATTCTTGCACGATCGGCTTCTTCGGAACGCTGTGCTAGCTGTGTTTCTAGTTCAGCAATACGCTGATCGAGTGTTTCGTTCGTGGCGTCGGCTAATTCTGCGGCGTCACTATTCGCATCGATCTCATCATCAGAACTCACTACGCTCAACTGACCCTGAGGCTGAGGCTGAGGCTGATCATCTTGATCAGGTGTTGCATCCGACGGTGCCGCCAGCGGCTGAACGCCAACTTCAGCGAATTCTTGATTCTGTCGTGCTACTTCGTCAACAGCATCGCGAGGATCGATCGACTGTATCTCTTCTAGAGTCGGAATACGTAAAACTTGACCGCTGCGCAGCCCATTAATGTTGCCATCGGCGAAAGCTTCAGGATTCAGCCCCTGCAACGCCAACATGGTTTGCTGCATGGACACCACGGTGTTTGGTCTAACTTGTAGGGCAATGTAGGAAAGCGTGTCGCTGCCACCTGTCTCAATAGTTTCTGGCTCGACAAGTGCAGGCTCTATAGCTTCTTCCTCCGCCTCGATAACTTCTGGCTCAGCAGAAATGACTTCGGGCTCCAGGCTTGCAGCAGAACTTGCTGAGCTGGGCGCAGACACCGCCGATGACTCTACAAATAGCTGGGCATCTGTCGCTTGAACGCCTGTAGGAGGCTGCAAAATTGGACTTGTCGACTGTCTGATCTCTGCAGTCGATTGCTGGCCGTCAAACACAGGAAGGTCCAAGAGGATCGTATGCTCGCTAAGCAATCGACCATTCGGCCAGCGCGTGTCTAGAATAAGGCTTAAGTAAGGCTCGCGGACGATTTGCGAAGAAGTAAGGATTACTACGCCGCCCTGAGAAGTAGACTCAACGCTAAAACGGATATTAGAAAGGACGCTATCGCGGTCAATGTTCAAGCGCTCAAAATCAGCGCTTGAAGCCATAGAAACGCTAATATCTTGCAACTGCGTATCGCCTAACTGAAGCAATTCTACGCGCATACGCAGGGGCTGGTTGAGTGCGGACTCGACAGTAACAGCACCTAGTTCTAAGGCGTACAGCTGTGTCGCCATACTGCAGAGCAGCATTGTCAGAATGACGACGGTTTTACGTAGCATAGTCCCTTTTTCTCTCAACAGGTGCTGGCATTGCTAAAGAAAAGCCTACTCCTTCTATGATTCTCTCAACCAGCATAAATGGTTAGTGAACACTACCGTCGATATTGCAAGTTTATTAAGATTGTTTCTTCACTACAGCCTGCAAGTATTCATTATAAATAGCTTTTTATCAACTCTTCGGCTATCTGAACTGAGTTGAGAGCGGCCCCCTTTCGCACGTTATCCGCAACCACCCAAAGGTTGATACCATTAGAAATTGAGATATCCTGCCGAATCCTTCCGACAAAAACTGCGTCCTGACCCGCAGAATCATGCACGGCGGTAGGGTATCCACCGTCTTTTCGCTCATCGATCACAGTAACACCGGGAGCATTCGCCAATAGATCACGAACGTCCGCTTCGCTAATAGGCTTATGGGTCTCTATCTGCACTGCCTCTGAATGCCCGTAGAACACTGGCACGCGTACACAGGTCGCACTAACCTGAATGCTGTCATCTGCGAAAATCTTCTGTGTCTCCCAGACCATCTTCATCTCTTCCTTCGTATAGCCATTTTCCATGAAGACATCGATCTGTGGCAGCACGTTAAACGCTATCTGCCGCGGATATACCTTGCACTCTGCCTCACGACCATTCAAAAGCTCGCCGGTCTGCTTCGCTAGCTCTTTGACAGCGCTATTGCCTGAACCGGAAACGGCTTGATAGGTAGAGACACAGATGCGCTTAATGCCAACAGCATCATGAATCGGCTTCAGCGCCACTAGCATCTGCATCGTCGAGCAATTCGGGTTCGCGATGATGTTGCGGTTCGTGTACTGCGCTATTGCCTCAGGGTTAACCTCGGGGATTACTAAGGGAATATCGTCGTCATAGCGAAAATGCGAGGTGTTATCAATCACAACACATCCCGCCTCACCTGCCTTAGGGGCATACTCAGCTGAAACACTGCCGCCGGCGGAGAACAAGCCTATCTGGGCCTGACCGAAATCAAACTCGGCCAGATTAGTCACCATGAGTGGCTTACTGTTGAACATTACCGTGTTACCCGCCGAGCGCTCACTGGCTAGGGCGAATATTTGATCTACTGGAAAATTGCGCTCCTCTAGGATGCTCAGCAAAGTTTCCCCTACCGCGCCAGTGGCACCTACCACTGCTACATTGTAGTTAGTCATACGATTCTCTCTAAATTATTGAAATAAATGATATTTTCTTACATCGACGGCCAACGATTACCACCGCTGCGTAAGCTACCTGTTTGAATAGGAGCCTAGGCAGTAGTCGCGCTGGTCGTCGTGAAATACCAAGGTGCAGAGTTGCGCCAGTTTTCCTCGAAGCTGCGTATGGTTTCGGACTCTTCGAGGGTAAGCCCGATATCGTCCAGGCCGTTCAGCAAGCAGTTCTTACGGAAGGCATCCACGGAGAATTCAATTTTGGAGCCATCGGGCTTGAGGATGGTCTGTTGCTCTAGGTCCACCTCTAACTGATAGCCCTGATTCGCCTCAACCTCAGTGAAAAGCAATGAAATAATGGCCTTATCGAGAACGATAGGAAGCAAGCCGTTCTTGAAGCAGTTATTAAAAAAGATGTCGGCATAGCTAGGCGCTAAGATCGCGCGAAAACCGTAGTCTTCCAGCGCCCATGGGGCATGTTCGCGACTTGAACCACAGCCAAAGTTATCCTTAGCGAGCAGAACTTTGGCGCCCTTATAGCGCGGCTGATTGAGCACAAAGTCTGGATTTATGGGCCTCTGGCTATTGTCTGTGTCTGGCAATCCCTTATCAAGATAGCGATGCTCATCGAATAGGTTTACACCAAAGCCAGTCCGCTTTATGGATTTCAGGAACTGCTTAGGAATGATGAAATCCGTATCTACGTTTGCACGATCCAGTGGCAGCACCAAACCTTTCTCTGCTATAAATTTGTTCATGTTTATCTCATAACTTCCTGTTTTATAAGGTTTTAGTTTAATTCCCTAATATCGACGAAGTGGCCTGCTATAGCAGCAGCCGCCGCCATTGCTGGGCTTACGAGGTGTGTGCGCCCGCCGAATCCCTGCCGCCCTTCGAAATTACGATTCGAGGTGGATGCGCAGTGCTTCCCCTCCCCTAACTGGTCTGCATTCATCGCCAGACACATTGAACAGCCTGGCTCACGCCACTCCAGCCCTGCCTCGATGAAAATCGCATCCAAGCCCTCAGCTTCTGCTTGCCTCTTAACTAGGCCAGAGCCGGGCACAACCATAGCTACCTCAACGCTGCTAGCGACTTTCTTACCTTTTACTACACCTGCCGCTGCGCGCAGGTCTTCAATTCGTGAATTCGTGCATGAACCGATGAATATACAGTCCAGCTTGATGTCCTTGATCGCAGTTCCACCTTGTAAGCCCATGTATTCTAAGGCCTGCTGAATATTTCCACGCTTTGTCTCATCTAGCTCCTGCGCCGGATCAGGCACGTTACCTGTAATTGGAGCCACCATCTCTGGTGAAGTACCCCAAGTAACCTGCGGCTCGATGTCTTCCGCCTTTAATACGACGACCTCGTCGAATATGGCGTCAGCATCACTCACCAAGCCGCGCCACGACTTAGCTGCCTGCTCCCACAACTCGCCGCTTGGCGCGAAAGGTCTGCCCTTGATGTAGTCCAGAGTTTTCTCGTCGACAGCGATCAGGCCTGCTCTCGCTCCAGCCTCGATAGCCATGTTACAGACGGTCATACGACCCTCTACAGACAGCGCCTGGATCGCCTCTCCACCGAATTCGATAGTAAAACCAGTGCCACCGGCCGTGCCGATCTTACCGATTATCGCCAGCACGATGTCTTTCGCGGTGCATCCCGGTTTCAACTGACCATCTACACGAACGAGCATGCTCTTCGCCTTCTTCTGCATCAGGCACTGAGTGGCGAGAACGTGCTCCACCTCAGAGGTGCCGATACCGTGAGCTAAGGCACCTAGAGCTCCGTGAGTAGAGGTGTGTGAATCGCCACAGACAATGGCCATACCAGGCAAGGTGGCGCCCTGTTCTGGGCCCACAACATGCACGATGCCTTGCCGGTCATCGGTCATCTTAAGCTCGAATATTCCGAATTCGGCGCAGTTATCGTCTAGCGTGCGAACCTGAATTTTCGAAACCGGGTCCTTGATACCTTCTAAGCCCAGCTTCCGCTCTTCTGTGGTAGTTGGGATATTATGGTCAGGTGTCGCGAAATTCGCATCTGCCCGCCATGGCTTACGCCCAGCTAGACGCAAGCCTTCAAAAGCTTGCGGCGAAGTCACTTCGTGGATCAAATGACGATCGATATAAATCAGGGCTGTTCCATCTTCTCTTTCTGATACCAGATGAGTGTCCCAGATCTTGTCGTATAGCGTTTTACTGCCCATTTGTTCACCAGTACTGACTTAACAGTTTCAATATTTTAAATTAATTAACATGCCTAACTATCTGATCTAAAACTATTTATAAGTGGAATAAAATAAGCTAGCCAGAGGGAAGTCTTACTTTAAATTTTCGTCTTACTCTTCGTGCGAGATATGCCAATCTGGCCGCGATCCCGCAGCAAATGATCCATTAACACCAAGGCAAGCATTGCTTCGGCGATTGGCGTGGCGCGAATGCCAACGCAGGGGTCGTGCCGACCCGTGGTTATTACCTCATCGGCCTCACCTTTAATATTGATCGACTTACCGGGCAGAC
>JAPKAI010000076.1 GCA_028825335.1 Gammaproteobacteria bacterium
CTAATGCCGGCTTACAGCCCGACATTGACGCTGCGAAACACATAGCATTTGTATATGCGCCCCACGCGGTATTTATTTCCGCTTTGCACTAAGTGTACCTTTCAAGCCTTTCTTTACAAAACATAAGTTTAAATACCCAATATTGGGCCGCTTGAGATACCGAGGGTCCGTGAATCCTTGATAAAGGACCCTCGGTATTCCCTTTATGGAGTTTACCCATATTGGGGGTCTTTCCCGACATTCCGCTCTGGGTCGATAGGGGCCATATTGAGTGTAGCCTGTGCTCATCCATTAGTTTCACGTGAGCAGAAAAGTCTACCTTCAGGGCAGAGAAAGTGTAATTAATGATAGTTAGAAAAAATTCTAACTGCATCACTCATAGCTTTTCGGACCCCGTTGGCGGAATTCACTGTGTCCACCGCGGTTAATGAAGTATGAATTTGCCCCGGCGCCTGAATGTGTTTGACACTAACGCCAGCGGCTTGCATGGCAGCGGCGTAAGCATTGCCTTCGTCACGCAAGGGATCCAATTCGGCAGTGATCACCATCGCCGGCGGTAAACCTGCCAAGCTTTCGGCGCGTAGTGGCGAAGCACGGGGATCGTTTCGCTCGCTGACAGCACAGTAATTATTCCAGAACCACTGCATCAGATTGCGGGTCAAGCCATACCCTTCGGCATTATCACTGAAAGAAGTTGTAGAAAAATCACAATCAGTGACTGGCGCAACTAATAACTGGCCACTGATTTTTGGTCCGCCCTGTTTTTGTGACATTTGACACACAACAGTAGCCAGATTACCGCCAGCACTCCAACCCGCAACGGCAAGACTGCCAGATTTACCTCCGAGTGATTCGGCATTGATCGCAATCCAGTTCACCGCCGCGTAGGCATCATCGACCGCTGCAGGAAAGGGAGCTTCTGGGGCATGCCGATAGTTAACCGAAATTACGAGGACATTAGATTCAACACACAAATAGCGACAAAAAGGATCATCTGAACTGGCGTGGCCTAACACCCAACCACCACCGTGGAAATAAACCACTACTGAGTGCGGGCCTTCCGTGGTCGGGCGATAGAGTCGGTAATCCAAATCACAGAAAGGACCTGGCAAGGTGCCGTCGGATATTTCACCCACCTCGGGTCCCGGTGCTCGATTGGCTGTATTCGCTTCCATTTGTTGGCGAGCTTTTTCTAGTGGCAGTGATTCCAATGGGGCTTGCTCAAGGCTTGCGATGAGATCCAATACCATTTGCACATCTGGTTTTACAAATCGAACCACACCATCATTACAATGGGAGCCCGACGAGCCTGATAGTTCGAAGCCAAGATAATCTTGCTCTACCACGTCATTACATACTTGCCGGTAGGTATCAACTCCGCCAATATAAGGTAGAAAAACGCGAGGCTTCCCAGGGACGTTTGCCCCCATGTACCAACTGTTTGCAACAGGATATAAGGTTAAGTCAGCGTAATCATTCACATGGGTCACCCACCCTTCTTGTGCTGCGTATGTAGCTTCTATAGTCTGCAACCCTTCTTTGCGCAAATGATTGAGGGTGGTAGTAATCCAGTTCACGTGTTGTTCAATGGAGACAGCCATGTTGGATAATACAGAGGGACTGCCGGGCCCAGTGATAGTAAAGAAATTCGGAAAACCATGTACGTTGAGACCCAGATAACTTTTCGGCCCCTCTGCCCAAACATCTTTCAGCTCGACGCCATCACATCCACGAATATCAACGGCAACGATTGCGCCGGTCATAGCATCGAAACCGGTGGCAAAAACAATAGCGTCGAATTCCATAGATTCTTCTGTCGAATCAATTCCTGTCTCAGTAATTGATTTGATCGGAGTGCGGCGCAAGTTGACCAACTTGCTGTGAGGTAGATTAAAAGTCTCGAAGTAATTCGTCTCCAGGCACAACCGCTTAGTAAAAAGAGGAAAATCTTTAGCGCAGAGATCCTCGGCAGTTTGGGGGTCGGAAATTTTTGCGCGGACCTTATTACGGAAAAATTCCTGAACAGCGTTATTTGCTTCCGGATTGGTGACCAAGTCGGAAAACGACGAGCTAATGGTCAATAAATCGCCCAAAGCAAAACCCGCTTCCAATCTGCGCTCACGTTCTTCCGGTTCTACAGTGAAGAATGGCTCCTCTCCCCGAGGCAATGGAACTCCTGCCCTCGACCCGCGCGCAGCTTCTCGGTAAGCGTCGCGATCAGCCTGTAATTTCTGTTGATGTTCTGCTCGTACCGGCCCGTTGTTCGCGGGAGCTGCGTAGTTGGCTGTTCGTTGAAACACCGTAATCTGACTGGCCTGTTCAGCGATAAGCGGAATACATTGAATGCCGGAGGAGCCAGTACCTATTACTGCAACACGTTTACCAGTAAAGTCGACGCCTTCATGGGGCCAGGCATTGGTGAAATAAGTGGTACCGCTAAAGCGATCCACGCCTGGTACATCCGGTTCTTTAGGTAATGATAAGCAACCGGTGGCCATTACGTAGTACTGGCCAGTAAAAGTATCACCAGTAGCGGTAGTAACATTCCATTGTGCAGCACCCTCGTCCCAATTAGCTTGTTTCACCAGAGTTGAAAAGCGAATGTCGCGGCGCAAATCATAGCGATCAGCGACGAATTGCAGATAACGTAGAATCTCCGGTTGAGTGGCATAGCGTTCTGACCATTGCCATTCTTTCTCTAGATCAGGATCGAAGCTGTAAGAGTAGTCCAAGCTTTCGATGTCGCAGCGAGCACCAGGATAACGGTTCCAGTACCAAGTGCCACCAACGTCATCCCCGGTTTCTAGGGCTATCGCGGAGTATCCCGCGCTCCGCAGTTTGTGCAGAAGGTACAAACCTGCCATGCCCGCGCCAACGACTATGACATCGCAGTGCTGGTTAATTGTTCCGTTGTTATTCGTCATTGTGGACTTTCCCGTATCGCTTATTTTTTTCAGTAGACCGTGGCGAAACCGTAACTTAAAGGGAATGTGGGAAATAAGCAAAAAAAGTCATCCGCGTACAATACTAATTGGATGTTCGATAATGGCTCGTTCCATTTAAGATCCTTGATTTAGCAAGTGACAGAGTCAAAAATACAGTTAGTCTCATAGTGGTCTGGGTTTCATAATCGTCTGAGCTCCATAGAAGCTATATGCTTCCATGGAGCTGACTAGTTAACTCACCTTAAGTGATAATTGAGTGGCGAAATCATCAAATTCAATATGTACGCCCCACCGATTCCCACCTAAAATAAATCAATACGCTGTTTGACCTTACCATCGTGTTATTTATTCAATATAGGGCGACATTTGGTCACAGCGTATTACAGATTTTTCAGACTGAGTGCCTTAGCATCTTGGGCAAAGGCCGCCGCAATTTAAGAGTGATTAGTGGATTTTTATAGATTTGGGCAGCTAACTTACCGATACCCTTTCTACAGAGGTAAAATGCTAGAGTGGAAATAGTTTTACTTTAGATTTTCGCCTCGCTGGCTAAGCAATTAGGTGTGATTTTAGTTGATTCTTGCCCAATGAGGCGCTATTTTTTAATCATAAATGTAAACTAATAGGACTCTGTATGAAGATTAGAATAATCATTTTATTGTCAGCGCTGTTAATTTGTAGCGGCGTACTGGCGCAATCTGCTAGTGACTATAACGGCCCCCTCAATCAATGGGGCATGCCAGACATCAGCGGTGTCTGGAACTTCTCTTCAAATACGCCTATGCAGCGCCCTGAGAAATGGGGAAATCAGGAGTTTCTGACTCCGGAGCAATTGGAAGAAGAAATTCAGCGGCAGCAGGCTGCTGCGCGGACGGCCGACGAACGGGCTGCTCAGGCAGTCAATATCGATGCAGACTTACCGACTGGACCTCAGGTGCTCGGTTATAACGACTTCTGGTTTGAGACTGCGGGCCTCGGTGAGAATGTTCGTACCTCACATGTCGTCTACCCACTGAACGGTCGCATACCCACCGCGGTGGAAGGCGCCAAGAAGCAACGTGGTAATCAGATCACAGACACGGCTAACGAACAACGGCCGGTCTATTTTACGGTGGGCGGCATTTCCAAGGACGGCCCGGAAGATCGTGGCCTATCTGAACGCTGCATAGTGGGCTTCAATTCCGGCCCGCCATTCGTGCCCAGCCTCTATAACAATAATGTGCAGATAGTCCAAGGTCGTAACAACGTGGTGATCATGACCGAGATGATCCATGACGCGCGCATCGTGCCTTTGAGAGAGCGATCGGAGTTGGATGAGAATATTCGTCTCTGGTCAGGCGATTCGAGGGGCTTCTGGGATGGCGGCACTTTAGTGGTAGAAACTAAAAATTTCAACGGCTTGCGCCAGACCTTCAACAGCACAGGTAACAATTACAATATGGTACTGACAGAGCGTTTTACGCGCACCGCTTCAGATGAGGTAGTGTATGAGTTCACTATCGACGACCCAGTCACGTTCACCGACAAGATTAGTGCCGTGGTGCCAATGACCAAGACTAGCGGGCAGATGTATGAATACGCCTGCCACGAAGGAAACTACGGCATGCTGAATACTCTGCGTGGAGCAAGAATTGCTGAACGTGAAGGATGGGACTTGGAAGGACGTTAGTCGTCAATATTGCGTTCAAACGAGAAAAGAGTGCTGCGCTGAGAGTAGCGCTCTTTTTAATCTCGAAAATGAAATTATTATGGACCCTATCCAATTAGCATACTTGGCGGACGTCTATCCACCATATATCTGGTATCGGGGCAGCGACCCTCGCCCATCTTCAACGATCACCATGTCCGTTTACTTCCATGCGACACAAGAGGAAATGGAAGACGTGGCCGATGACTTTGTGCTGACTCAGGCTAGCGGTGAGCGCGCAGTACAATCAACTGCTGGATCGCAAGCGCAATTATAGAGCCCAAAAGGCGCTCTATTAGCAACCACTGAACAAGTCTGTTGGTTTATATAGTTAGACAATACCGTCAAATATTTTTGTCATCTCACTCTCTTACTAAATATTCCCCGCCCCCCTTTCCTTTGAACTGTCAATGTTTTGATGAGGATTACCCTTTTCAAAATAACGTCTTGCTAGACTGATCTACATTGTTCATTTGAACGTTTGAACTTGAGTAGGCCAATCACTGCATAAAATCAAATAGCTAGGATAACTGTAGCTAAGAATCAAAAGATTTGGTTGGGGTGTCTATATTTGTCTACTGAAGTTGAAGTGCGAATAAGCTGTACCTAGAGTGTCGCGCGATTTTGATTAATCAAACATGCCGGCACAGTGATAATAAAATATGTAGGGGTCATATATGAACTATATCTTACCTGCCGACGATTACGTTGGCATATCCTTTTGGCTTATATCAATGGCGTTAGTTGCCGCCACGGCGTTTTTCTTTATCGAGCGTGACCGTGTTGCGGGCAAGTGGAAAACATCACTTACCGTATCAGGGCTTGTTACGCTAATTGCGGCCGTTCATTACTTTTATATGCGTGAGGTTTGGGTCTCAACAGGCGAATCTCCAACAGCATTCCGATACATCGATTGGTTGCTAACTGTGCCGCTGCTAATGATTGAGTTCTACTTGATCTTGTCTGCAGTTGCCAAAGTGCCTGGCGGTGTTTTCTGGCGCTTGTTGGTCGGCTCTGTTGTCATGCTCGGCTTTGGTTTTGCTGGTGAAACAGGCATGATGGCCGCGAAGTTGGCATTCTGGCCAGCAATGGCAGCATGGGGCTTCATTATCTGGGAAATCTTCAAAGGCGAAGCAAGCCAGATCAATGCAGGCCTTTCGAACGACCATGTGCAGAAAGCTTATAGGACAATGACCCTTCTCGTGACTGTAGGCTGGGCAATTTACCCTCTAGGTTACTTCATTGGGTACTTCACTGGCGGCGCAGATGCTGGGACTATGAACATTATTTACAACATAGCCGACGTCTGGAATAAGATTGCATTCGGTGTGGTTATCTGGGCGGCTGCAGTAGCAGATACAGAGTCTAAAGCATAGTGACAGCTAGTCATTGCGACTGAAGATAGGAGGAGCCGGGCTTGCTGGCTCCTCTTTTTTAAAAGATAAAACAATAGCGACAAAGCAGCTATAAAGGTTGCGCTTTTAAGGGTACTGATAATGTTCCCACCAAACATAGGTAAATTACTGCCATTGAGATCTCTCAATGCCTTATACAACCGTGAAATGCCGCATTCAGATAGCAGCTTGGCTAAGGCCGCTAGATATCATTTTAGGAATCCAGGTAAGTCTTTTCGAGCGCAGCTCGCGCTATCTAGTGGTAAAGCTTTAGGTTTAAACGAGCAAGATAATTTACATTGGGCAGCTTCTTGTGAGCTGCTCCATAATGCATCACTTATACATGATGATATAAGTGATGCCAGCACTTTCAGGCGCGGTCAAGAAAGTATCTATGAACACTTTGGTTCAGATATGGCTCTCTGTTTGGGTGACTGGATGGTCGCGAAGGCTTTTGAATTAGCCGCGAGGAACAGCACATATGGAGGTGCGCTTGTAGGGATTCTCGCTAAGTCGATGCAAGAAACATGTGGCGGGCAAATGTCTGATATTAGCCAGCGGCATTGTGCTGTGCTCGATGACTGGCAGCGAATAGCAAAAGGCAAGACTGCTCCTCTTCTTATTGCTCCAATTAAAGGTGCGGCTATAGCAGCTGGTTTCGGTAACGATCTATGTGGCCTGCAATCCCTTGAGAGTGCGGTGGGGTTGTGTGGCCTTGCATATCAGGGTCGCAACGACATCGACGATATTATTCCGTCAAGTCATCGCTCTAGTGATCTCGGTGGGCGCAAACCCAACTTGGTCGTCAGCCTCTTTGCTCAACAAAGGCTCGGCCGAGATGACTTTATTTCCTGGTATCAGTCGGACGACAATATGTTACTACCGCAGTGGCAACGGCGTATCGCGTCTAGTGATGTGATCCTGCAAGCCAATCAATACGTAGACTCCTGGTTAGAGCAGGCTGAACAGTTGATTTCTAAATTGCCGGCTCAACTTCAACCGGTGGTACATGAGCTGGTCTTTTTGCATAAAGTAGGAGCAACGGATAGGCGCCAAGAGCGAATCGCTTGACCTCCAAAACATCGACCACTAATAAAGCAGCGGTAGTGATCGGCGCAGGCTTCGCCGGTATTGCCACGGCCTTGCGACTCAGAGCTCTGGGGTATCAGGTAACATTGCTCGAACGCCTGAACAGTCTAGGTGGTCGTGCTCAAGTTTTTGAACGCGGCGGCTATCGTCATGATGCTGGACCGACAGTAATAACAGCCCCCTTCTTGTTCGATGAGTTATTTGAACTCTTCGATGAAAAGCTTACTGACTATCTGGAATTTGTTCCGCTGGATCCCTTCTATCGTTTTCATTTCGCCGACGGCCGTCAGTTCGATTATCGAGCTAGTGTAGAAGACACGCTAACTGAGATTAGGCGTTTTAGCCCCGAGGATGCAAACGGCTACTTAAAGCTGCTAGAGAAATCTAAAAAAGTTTATGACGTAGGTTTTAAGAAACTTGTTCATCGACCGTTTATCCGGATTTGGGACATGGTTAAACAGGTTCCAGCACTATTAATACTCAAATGCTATAAGACCGTTTCGCAAATGGTAAATAGTCATTTAAAGCATCCGCTGATTCGCCAAGCTTTCTCGATCCATCCTTTATTAGTAGGTGGCAATCCATTTAAAACCACAGCTATTTATACGCTAATCCATTACCTCGAGCGCCGCTGGGGAGTCTTTTTCTGTATGGGTGGGACCGGAAAACTAGTCCAAGAATTAGGGGCTCTCATGGAGCGGCATGGGATCAATATCGTACTTAACGCCGACGTTGAAGAGATCATCACTGCTAATAAAACTGCTACAGGAGTTCGATTCGGCGATAACCAAAAAATAGACGCGGAATTGGTGGTGTTTGGTGGTGATCCCGAGACCTGTTATCAACACCTGCTGCCCAATACTAAATCTCGCTTGCCTGACATTAAGAAGCACTACAGCATGGGGCTCTATGTCTTGTATTTTGGCACCAGAAAACTGTACCCAGATGTGGCCCATCACAGCATTTGGATGGGTCCTCGATTCAAAGAACTTCTCTCGGAAATTTTTGATGCTAAGCAAATGAGCGAGGACTTTAGTCTTTATCTCCATCGCCCGACGGCTACGGATAAGAGTTTTGCGCCAGATGGCTGCGAGTCGTTCTATGTGCTGTGCCCTGTGCCCAACCTCCAGGGTGACGTGGACTGGAGCGTTGAGGCCGATGTATTGCGGGATAGAATTGTTGAGGCTCTCGAAGAGACGATACTGCCGGAGCTTTCGGCAGTGATTGAAGAGGTGTTTTGGATGACCCCAGAGGACTTTGCTAAAGACTACCGCTCTATGCACGGAGCCGGTTTTTCTATCGAGCCACGACTCACTCAATCGGCTTGGTTTCGCTTTCATAACCGTGATAAGGCGATCTCTAATCTGTACTTTGTCGGTGCGGGCACGCATCCCGGCGCCGGTCTTCCCGGGGTCGTTAGCTCTGCTAAAGTGGTAGAGGAGCTCCTTACTGGTGTCGAGGTAGGCTCTGGCGGATAGATGATAGAAAACTCGCGGCCAGACATGATGTTATCTAAAAAAATACTGGCTCGACACGGTAAATCATTTTATTGGGCCAGCTTATTTCTCGGCCCTAAACTAGCTGAAAGAGCTGCGCAACTCTATCAATTTTGCCGCTTTGTTGACGATCTGGCTGACGGCGATCTGTCAGAGCGGAAAGAGTCATTGGAGGACATTCGTGCTCGCCTAGAGGGACATAGCGTGGCCGCTGGCCCCGAAATCGAATCCTTCTTGCAACTCGCATCAGAAAACCATATTCCGCTTATCGCCGCGAGGGAATTGCTCGACGGTATGCTGAGCGATCAGACGGCGGTTGCGTTTAATAGTGAAGCTGAGTTGCTACGTTATTGTCACGGCGTAGCCGGGACCGTGGGTCTCATGATGTGTCGAGTTCTCAACTGCAAAGATCAACGCGCAGACAGTTTTGCCATTGACCTCGGTATTGCCATGCAGCTAACCAATATCGCGCGAGACGTGCTGGAAGATGCCAAGATGGAGCGCCGTTACTTGCCGGCCAGTTGGATCAATGTACCCGCTTCAAAAATTTCTGCGTCGAATGTCGCCTGTCGAGCCCCGGTCGCTAGCGCCATAAAAAGAGTACTCGACCTCGCTGAGGAATATTATGGCAGTGCTCTAGTTGGTATTAGGCTGCTGCCATTTCGATCGCGATTTTCTATTACCGTAGCCCTTCGCGTCTACCGTCAGATTGGAGTTTTACTTCAGCGTCGACATCTACGGTGGTGGGACGGTAGAGTTTATGTGCCGGCATCAGAGAAAGTATTGCTGACTTTGCGCAGCCTTTTAGACCTAAGGCCGGCGGCAATACTAAACCATAACCAACGCTTGCATCGAGATCTTAAGGGGTTAGCGGGTGTCGTCTCTTAAAAATAATGTAAATAAAACTACTGAGATCGACATTGCGATTATTGGTGGTGGCAGTGCGGGTATCACACTCGCCGCTTATCTAAATAATGTCCGTGCTGTAGTAGTAGAGCCGCGTACACCTATCGAACGTGATTGCAGTTGGGCTTTCTGGGCCGATAGCGTGCAACAAAAAAAATTTAAGGCAGCGACTAAAGGAAGCTGGCAGCAGTGGCGACTGATTGATCACCAGACTGAAATTCTTCACTGCAGTGAGAAGTATCTTTACACAAGCCTAAGATCGGCTGACTACTTGGCTCAGTGTGAGAGAGCTCTCGCGGAGGGAGTTGATCTGATTCGTGCTCCAGCCGAAAACATTCGTGTCAATGGCTTGGGCGGGTCATTCACAGCTGCGGGGCAAGACTACAAGTCTGCAAAAATCTATGACAGTCGGCCGCCAAAAATTGCCGAGGGAGTTTTAAAACAGCATTTCTTTGGCTGGGACATTCGTACCAAAGCCCCGATCAGTAACCCACACATTGTCACCTTGATGGATTTCCGCGTGGATCAATCCCGTGGGCTGCATTTTATTTATGCTCTGCCCTTTTCTGATCGACGTCTACTAGTCGAGTCGACAATGATTTCTGTTAGTTTGGAGGATAAAAAATGGTATCGGCAGGCGATTCATAAATGGCTCCAAGAGCAAAATATTGCGATAGAAGAAATAGTGGGCGAGGAAATGGGAATCATACCCATGCAATCGGTAGCCCCGCTTGACGAAAATATAGCAGCTATTGGAGCCGCGAGCGGAGCAGCGCGGCTCTCTTCAGGGTATGCGTTTTCGGGGATTCAGTCGCAGATTAGTAAATTGGCTGCGGGTATTAGTCGCGGCCATTACTCGGTCCCTCCACCGATTTCGCCTTTACTAAACAGTATGGACAAGATATTTACTGGCGTACTGCTGGCCCACCCTGAATTAGGAGTATCTATTATGATGCGCACCGCCAAGGCATTAGATGCTGATGGTTTTGCGCGCTTTATGCTTGGCTCGGCGACGTTTTTTGACTGGGTCAAGGTCGTATTAGCAATGCCTAAAGTACCGTTTTTAAAACAGGTGTTACGCCGATGACTAGCTGGGAGTTGCTCTCTATTGGCGCCATTTTACTCCTGGGGGTGCCCCATGGAGGGCTGGATGGCGCAGTCGCACGGCGTATTGGCTGGCCATCAGGGCTAATGTCGTGGTTAGGCTTTCATCTCGCTTACGTCATCCTCGCGGCCTTAGCTGCAGGTCTTTGGTGGTTATTTCCACTCGCAGGTCTCGGAGCGTTCCTTCTCATATCGGCTCTGCATTTTGGTAGAAGTGATATTGCCTCTGTTGGTACCGATAGCTTGCCATGGATAGCTCATGGCGGCTTAGTGCCTATAGCTATTCCTAACCTCCAGCCGACCTTAGTTGAGCCCATTTTTATAATTTTGGTTGGTGCAGAAAATGCCAACCTATTGTTGAACGGCCTCATTAGCCTATTTTTACCGTGGCTATTAATCCTAATAGGCTACTGTTTCTATGCTTATAAGCACTCCCAATATCGTAGATCATTAGTCAGCCTATTTGGTTTTGTGGTGCTAGTTATCATACTGCCTCCCTTAGTCAGCTTTGCTCTGTATTTTTGTTTTTGGCATAGCCGTGGCCATATGCTGCGCCTGTGGCAAAGCTTAGGGCTAACTGAGCGCCGCAGGAGTGGCCTAGAGGCGGCCGTGTACACAGTTATGTCTTGGCTCACCGCGGGGCTTATTTTCTATTATGTTCAGACGCCCTCTACTGCGGCGTTAGTTAAGCTTACCTTCATTGGTTTAGCGGCACTGACTCTTCCCCATATGCTGCTAGTCGATTATGCCGCCAGGAAACATCACCTCAGAGAGGAGCTGTCATGACTGACATCAATAGCCGTAAAGCGGACCATATTGCCCTTGCCTCGGAGGCCAAGCATCAGGCCGCTCAAGGCTCTGGTTTTGATCTCCTTCGCTTTGAACCCAATCCTTTGCCGCAGATGTCGCTGCAAGATATAAAACTCGACAGTGATTTTTTGGAGCGGCCGGTTGCGGCGCCTTTTTTAATCGGGGCGATGACCGGCGGCTGCAATAACGGAGAGCTTATCAATAAGCATCTCGCGGAGGCTGCTCAGGCCTGCAATATTCCCATGGCTGTAGGCTCTCAGAGAGCCGCCCTTGAGAGTGGAATGCCGCAAGCGGCAAGGCGCTGTGCCCCATCCGCTATTTTACTTGGCAATTTAGGTGCCACTCAGTTGCAACACCACGGTTTGGACTTAGCTCGGCGGGCTGTAGATGCCATAGAAGCCAATGCGCTCGTGATCCATTTAAACCCCTTGCAGGAACTCATCCAGCCAAATGGGGACCGCGATTGGAATGGAGTGCTAGAAGCCATTCAGCAATGTGCCGCCAAACTTAGCGTGCCAGTGATAGTCAAAGAAGTCGGTTCTGGAATAGGCCCGACCAGTGCCAAAAAATTAATGGGGGCAGGCATAAGATGGATCGAAGTCGCTGGCCGTGGTGGCACTAACTGGGCGAGTATTGAATTAGATCGCAATGGATCTGAGCGGGAAAGGGAAGTCGCTGGCCCATTTATTGATTGGGGTATGGATACAGTTGAAATACTGCACGCAGTGCATGCCGCATGCCCAACTTTGAGGCTGATTGGCTCCGGAGGTGTTCGTAATGGACTAGATATAGCTCGCTGTATTCGATTGGGTGCGGAAATGACTGCGCTAGCTCAGCCATTTTTAGCACCAGCACTAATATCCACCGAGGCTGTTATTGAAAAAATTTCAGTACTCGAGGAGCAGTTACGCTGGGCCATGTTCCTAACCGGCAGTGAAAGATTGTCCGACCTGCACTTAGCAGAGATTAATGGGCCCGCATCGATAGGTTTGTAATCGATTTTCCCTTACTTTACTGGCCTGTAGCGCTATTTGTCAGTGTGTAGTACCACTGGCAGTACCAGCAAGACGTTAATAGCCCCTCCTCAAACGCATTGAAGTGGCCCTCATATATAGGACCGGGAGGCCTTTTCTCGCCTATTAATTATTGTTGTACCACCCTCCATATACTAAAGTCGAATTTGAAAAAAATTCTTAAAAAAAGCCGGAGAATAAAAATGAAGGAAGAAAAGAAAGTCATACATGAAGTGAAGCTAGACAAATCAATCATCTAGCTATTGTGGGTATTTGCTGTGGTGTTATTGCTTAATGCTCTGCCTAAAGACATGCTAATTCCTGAGGCTTATGCTGACTTGAGCAGTAATCCAGTCATTACTTTATTGCTAGGGGAAATGAAAGACGGTTGCGGGGTCGTACTTAGCTGCCACTAATCATCACGCAGCGCCTTTATAGGGTCCAAAGGTACTAACAGCAATAATTTTGCTCTGCTTTTCTATTGCGGCTAATGCGGATATTTATAGTGTTATCCATCGATAGAAACACTCAGGAAAACTCCTGCTCTTCCCACCATGGATAAAATTCTGGCATGTCTTTGCTAACCTTTAGCGGAAA
>JAPKAI010000168.1 GCA_028825335.1 Gammaproteobacteria bacterium
ACTTTATTCATCTGAAGACTGAGAGTCTTCAAAGCGCTTGCCGCGTAACAGATTTTGCATACCATAATTACCCTCATGACAGGCATACTCATAAAGCTGCCCTGCTACTTTGGTCAGGGGAATAATCGCGGTAACCTTATCTGTGAAAGTGCCAGGATCATCGATGGTGAATTCATAGTCGATTGAATCGAAGCTGTTGCGAGTAAATTTTTCGGTCAGCACTGTTTGCGCATTCGTTCCCACGAAGCTGTAGTTAAGCGATTGGCGCAGGCCGTTGAAATTTTTTGTTTCCACTACCAATGTGTCACCTTCGTACCAGCCTCTGGAATCCCCAGACCACAAACGAATTTCGTCTGACAAATCTGGTTTCTCACCCAGTGGAATGATGCGGGCATCGTGGATCATTTCCGTCAGGATAACGGCTGCGTTCTTGCTTTGGATGATTTGCACGTTGTTATTGTAAAGGCTAGGAGTGAACGGAGGCCCTGAATTAAAGCCTACAAGACAGCGCTCTGATAGACCTCGATCTTCAGGTCCATCTTTGGCAATGCCGCCCACTAGGGTTCGCACCGGTCGAGTACTTGGAGTGTCCTCGCCCAGAGTGTCGAATTGCCGCGGAACCCCTTCAACCGCCGCTGGTAAACGACCATTCTCGGGATAGATAATGAGTGATGTTCTGACTGTGTCGCCAATACCGGCACTCTCGAACCAGAAATCGTTATAACCACCGGGATCTGTGCCAACATCGGGCGCATCCGGATCTACTACTTGTTGCGCAGCTGCAGCATCCGCTACTGCGGCAGCGGTGATTTGCCGTTCTTTCTCTTCTTCTATCTGTTCTGCCGTGAGAAATTCCTGAGTACCGAAGCGCGATGGTCGCTCCATGGGAATGCTGGTCGCAAAATTCCACACGCCCTGCAGATCGGGTTGTCCGTGCTCAGTGCGAGCGACTGTGTAGTCGTCAGGCGACTGCGCCATAGCTAAGCCACTAAAGGCTGTAACTAGTGAAAGAGTCAAGAAAAGCTTAGTTTTCATGGTGCGCTCCGAGAATTAGCTATGTTTAGAGGCTAAGATAGTGGTTCAAGTTTCCAGAATCAAGCAGTTAAAGGCTTACTATCAAAGGGAGGGGATAGGTAGAATAGAAACAATTTGTAAACTTGTCGGGATGCGAATGAGCAAAACTAAGAACTAAGTTACATAGGCACTAACCATTCTAATGGCTGTTGCATTTCTAGGCGCTGGATTTGCAAAAGCGTCCGGAAATGGTGCCATGGTCCAATTATTAAAGGCGTTAAGGTCCGCTATTGGCCGAAAGCAGACCATTCAAAACGTGTTCTATACCATTTTTACTTTGACCGGCTTCAACAGATAGTACGATAGCCATGACACAATAAAAAAACCAATAGGTTCCAATGCCCATGATACGAAAATTATTTGTCTCAGCTTTTATTCTGGCATTCAGCTTTCTGGTGTCTGCGTCAAGTTTCGCCCAGGTTGAGTCCGCCGCCTATTCTGGCATTACAGAATCAAGAAATTTATTCCGGGAAAACTGCGCTGTTTGTCATGGTGAAAACCTGGAAGGTGCGCCTCAGGGCTCGCCGTTACGTGGCGACCTGAGCCATGGTGAGTCCATGTCGGACATCACTGCCAGCATAACTAATGGCTATGAAGCGGCGGGCATGCCTGCCTGGCGCGATATTTTCTCGCCGGTTGAGGTCAAGGGTATTGCACTGTATGTGTTGGAAACACGTGCCAACGTCGGCTACGTCACCTCTAACTATGATGCTCCGCTCTCAATTCCAGATAATGTATTCGAGACTGAAAGTCATAATTTTCGCCTAGACACCCTGGTAGATGATCTTGACCCCTTGCCGTTTTCCATTGCGCCTCTGCCCGATGGCAGCCTACTAGTAACGGAAAAAACCAGAGGCCTGCGCATTATCAGCCCTGATGGCCAGAAATCGGAACTCATAGAGGGAACGCCTGACGCCTACGATGATATTTATCGACTTGAATCGCGTATCGATATTGAACGGGGAATGGGATGGCTATTCGATATCCTGCTTCACCCTAACTACGAAGAAAATGGCTGGATCTACCTATATCACAGCCATCGCTGCGAAAACTGCAACGACTTGAGTCGTGAACGGAAACGCCCTGTATCGATGAACCGGCTAGTACGCGGCCGTATAGAGGACGGCGCCTGGATTGATGAGCAAGTTATCTGGCAGGCACCGATTGAAGATTACGGTCTCGCTGGTGACATTGGTGCCGGTGGACGTGCTGCGTTTGATAATTTCGGTCATATCTATTTCACCATTGGTATGAAATGCGGTAGCAATGCAGGCGGCATTCAGGATTTGGCTACACCCTGTGGAAAAATCCATCGCGTGAATGACGACGGCAGTATCCCGATAGACAATCCATTTGCACACCGCAACGATGCTTATCGCAGCATTTATACATACGGTCATCGGAGCCCGCAAGGATTGGAATTCGACGCAGCCAATGGTGAGTTGTGGGGCAGCGAGCACGGTCCGCGCGGTGGCGATGAAATAAATCTTTTGCGACCAGGGGCAAACTACGGCTGGCCGTTGTACTCTCTGGGAATCGATTACGACGGAACCCCGGTTGAATATGGGAAAGATCTGGGGATAGCCTTTGAATTATCAGACATTGAACAGCCTGTTGTGGATTTAACGCCTTCCCCTGCTGTGTCCAGCTTTATTATTGCAAACAGTGAACAGTTCCCTGAATGGCAGGGCGATTTTATTGTAGGCTCACTGAAAGCACGCAGCCTGTTTCGCGTCACTATAGAGAATAATAGCTTTGTAAGTAGGGAAACACTTTTTGAGGGGATTGGCCGCGTCCGGGATGTTGAGCAGGGATATGACGGTACAATTTATGTTCTATTCGAACACAATGCTGGTGGACAAATTGT
>JAPKAI010000169.1 GCA_028825335.1 Gammaproteobacteria bacterium
ATCGCCATCACCCCCTTCGCAGGCTAGCAAGCGCCACTCGCTGTCGAATAGGAGACCATTCGCACGGTAACTAGGCTGGCGAAATACAGAGACCGTCCCAGTAGTTGATAGCCGCATTATTCGGCTACTGTAAAGGTCAGTGAAGTACACCGTACCGTCTTCTGCCACGGTTGGCCCTTCGGTGAAGGCAACAGTCGCTGCGATCGATACAGATCGTTCAGGTGTTAGCTCTACACAGGCAGACAGCAGAGGCAACAAGATGATCATCATCAAAACGGTAAGTCTCTTCATTTGTATTTTTCCAATTATTAATGGATTTTCAATAATTTCAAGTAACAGTAATTATGCTAGTTAGTGTTTTCCAGAAAATTTAGAACTAATCGAGAAACGACTTCGGCTTGCTCCTGCTGCACCCAATGTCCGGCACCATCAATAAGGTGCACAGCTCGCATATCCGTGCAGGCTCGCTCCTGCATGCGCTCGAACGATCCCGGACTTTGATAAGTCCCCCAGTCACTCGCACCACTGATAAACATGGAAGGCTGATCAATCGTTTTACCGGAATATAGCTCCACTTCTGCCCGGCCAAACGTGGTGCCGCCCATGCGATAGCCGTTTAAGCCACCTTGAAAGCTGGTGCGTCCATATTCCTGCGCATAGACCGCAAGCGCATCTTCTGGCAACCAGGCGTTAGCGACAATTTCTGCGGTAGAAGGCATTTTCGCCGCCACTGTTTCTGCCATGCCTTCATTGAGGTTCATGATGTAGTACTCAGGCATCAACGCCCATTGCTGCGCTGTACGCCCGGCGAGTCTATGCGGTTGGTTTCCTTCCCAGTCGGCACTCTTGAAATGGTAGTAACCGCGAATAAAATCAGCAATGCCTTGCTCGGCATGCCACATGTTTTCATTCGCTTCACGAGTTCTGTAATAACGCTGATAGTGCTTTCGGGGCCGTGGCAAGTTGGCCAAATCGGCATAAACATCGGATGCAGCAGGGGCCGCTGATCGAGGAGAGTCATCAACGGTATCAAAAGGCAAAGTTGAGGTCCCGCCAAATGGCGCGCTCATCATGACCACAGATTTGAAAATGTCAGGACGGGTAAGCGCACACCAGCCGGCGAGCGGCGCACCTGCATCGTGGCCAATAACAGCTGCCACCGACTCATAGCCAAAGGCAGCAACCAGACCCAATGCATCACGAACTTTGTTGAGGCGACGGAAGGGTGTCAGATCTGTGTCGTAATCGGCGCTCCACCCGGTAGTACGCCCATAACCACGCACGTCAGGTGCGATAACATGATAGCCAGCCTCTGCCAGTGGCAACATGATGCGCCGCCAACTGTAGGCGAGTTCAGGAAAGCCATGCAGCAACAACAGGGCTGGTCTGTCGCTAGATTCATAGCCAGCTTCCAGCACATGTATTCGCAGGCCATTCACATCGTTGACAAAACGTGAGCGAATTCCTGGAGGCAACCATGTAGCAGGATACGGCTGTAGTTCTACGCCAGCGCCAGTTGCTTGGGCCACCACGGCGCCAGAGGCAAGCACAGCAGGGACAAGTACCGAGGATGCTAACAAAAATTGTCTACGCGAATAGTCTCTCATCAGTGTTCGCCTGATCCATTTTTGAGGGAGAGGCTAGATAGAATACTGTATTTTTACTCTTACCCCAATTTTTACCGTAACGCCCCTACAGCTGCATGTGCCCTATCCCTTAGAGACTCAATTGAGAGTTAGCTTGTCAGTAAGCCGCAAAAGATAAATAATCAGTACTTGTTTGAGTTCTAATTCCTTACTAGTGACTCGACCTACAAGTAAGAAACAGCCTAACGGAGATACTGCGATGAGCAAGATCACACGACGCGACTTCATTAATCATGCAGGTTTGTACACAGCGGGGGGCATTGCCCTCTGCGCTAGCTCGTCAGGGTTCATGACAGGGGCAGCGCACGCGCAACCAATGCCCGACTGGCTTTCGCTAACAGACGAAGCTGCGCTTGAGCCAGACCTCCCCATAATCGATCCCCACCACCATCTATGGGACAGGCCTGGCAACCGTTACATGCTCGAAGACCTGCTTCTTGATACCGCCGCACATAATGTTCGGCAGACTGTTTTTGTAGAATGCACGTCGATGTACCGCGCAGAAGGACCAGAAGAGCTCAAGGTTGTTGGCGAAACCGAATTCGTGCAAGGCGTTGCCGCTAAGAGTGCCAGTGGTGGCTATGGTGAAACACGCGTGGCGACAGGCATTGTCGGCTCGGCCGACCTGCGCTTGGGAGATCGAGTCGCACCGGTGTTGGAAGCACAGATTGCAGCCAGCCCACAGCGCTTCCGCGGTATTCGCCATCGGGCCGCTTGGGCGGACCTCTCCGTGACCCCGAACCGGACTGCCGACGCACCCAATCATATTCTATTGGACACAGATTTCCGTAAGGGCTACGCACATCTTCGTACCCATGGACTTACATTCGAAGCCTGGCTCTATCACACGCATATTGCCGATCTTACCGATTTAGCTAAGGCCTTCCCGGATACAACTATTATATTCAACCACCTCGGCGGCCCTATCGGAATTGGTAGTTATGCGGGCCGGCGTGACGAAGTATTCGCAGCCTGGAAGCCTGCCGTTGCCGAGCTTGCTAAATGCCCTAACGTTGTAGCCAAAGTTGGTGGAATCCAGATGGTGGTTAATGGCTACGGCTGGCACGAGATGGACAAACCGCCAACATCGGACCAATTGCTGCAGACCAATCAGGACTGGTATCACTACATAATCGAACAGTTTAGGCCAGAGCGCTGCATGTTCGAGAGTAATTTTCCTGTCGACAAACTGTCGTGCTCGTACACCGTGTTGTGGAATCAATTCAAGAAATTGACGGTAGGTTATTCTGCTGACGAGCGGGCAGCAATGTTTCACGATACTGCACAGCGAGT
>JAPKAI010000017.1 GCA_028825335.1 Gammaproteobacteria bacterium
CAATGGTTCGATCGGTGGCTTGCGAATAGAAAACTCTACTGGCATGGGCTTTGAAATATTTGAAATAGTAGGTAGTGAATTGAGAAAGGAATTCGGGGGAATCTTACGAGAAAAATGGCGGACCGGACGAGACTCGAACTCGCGACCTCCGGCGTGACAGGCCGGCATTCTAACCAGCTGAACTACCGGTCCGCAACAATCTTCTAACTATGTGGTGGGTGATGAGGGATTTGAACCCCCGACATTCGCCTTGTAAGGGCGACGCTCTCCCAACTGAGCTAATCACCCATAGCACAGAGAGAGGCGCATTTTACCGACTTAGGTCGACATGTCAACAACGACGGCGCTCTCAGAGACAAACAAGCGCAAAAAATATCACTATTCGCCTGCTTGCTCCTATGGGTAAAGGAACCGTCCCAATCCTCGGCAAGAACTTGCTCCCTCAGGGTGTCAATTCGATCTAAATACACCTTATACAACAGAGTATCGGGCTCGTGCTGCCGTATCACCTGCCAATAGCTGTATGCCATAGAGTTTCGCGAGCCCCTCTAGCCTAGAACTGAGAATTACCGAATCGCCTAGCACGGTATAGGAACGGCGATAGATCTAGCCCATGTCGCCCACATTCATTAACCCCGAGTTAATACCTATGCCGCCCACGACATCGGGATATCCTCTCTCCAAGAACACGGGAAGCCGCTCATCGAGCTTCTCTAACATTAAGAGGGCGCACTTGAATGAATTCTCTCTGTGATTGAGATCCTGGCGAATGGGCTGCAGCCATGTTGAGAGACTCATCTAACGCCTTATTCAATGGGACTACCTTCTCGATGGAATGATTATATGGAAAAGGGCCTATACATAAAACGGACGAGATAGTATGTTGCGCCAATCCTAAACAGGTTCAAGCCGAACAGCGGCTGTAACGAGCACCAAGCTATGAAAATATTCAAGGAATTCCGCTTCGAGGCGGCTCACAGACTCCCCAATGTACCGGAGGGTCACAAATGTGCTCGTCTTCATGGCCACTCCTTCCTCATTAAAGTAGAAGTCGAAGGCCCAGTTGGAGCCGATAGTGGTTGGGTCATGGATTTCTCAAAGATTACCGATGCATTCAACCCGATCTTGGCACGACTGGATCACTACTATCTTAATGAGATTCCAGGGCTGGAGAATCCAACTAGCGAAGTGCTCGCGCGCTGGATATGGAACGAACTACACCCACAGCTCGCCGAATTATCAATCATCGAAATTCGCGAAACCTGTACCAGTGGCTGCATATACAACGGAAACTGAGAAGATTTAAGCGCTCGCGAAGTTTATTGGCTCTATCTCTTCGTTCTGCAGGTGTTGTGCAGGAATTTTTGCTCTCGCTTTTATCAGTTTCTTACTGATCATAAATTCCTTGGGGCGGGCTACACAGTCCGCTGCGATCAGCACACCCTCCTTCAAATAGAATAAGGCGAAGCTTGCCTGAATGCCACCTTCAACCGAGCCCCTCATTACAACTTGATCGTAACCAGTACTGAGGCCGACCATTTGCAATTTAATAGAGTACTGATCCGACCAAAACCAGGGCACAGCGTCGTACACCTGTTGTTTCCCACAAATATTGGCTGCCGCCGCACGCGCTTGATCATTGGCATTCTGAACCGATTCCAACCTGATCTGGCGCTGATAGATTAGGCTGGGGTGCACAGTGCAGTCACCAGCGGCATAGACATGCTCGTCGCTCGTCCGGCAATACTCGTTCACTTGTATGCCGGCCCGGCTCTCGATTCCAGCGCTCAGAGCCAGGGATGCGTTTGCCTCTACTCCTATACCGACTATTAGGAAGTCTGCTCGAAACTCTGTACCGTCAGCACAGCCAATTAGCTTTTCCTGCCCCTCTTCACGAATCGATTCTACTTCGACTCCGGTATGAATCTCTACGCCCTGTGACTCATGCAGGTGTTGCATATAGTCCGACATCGTTCGGTTGGTAACTCTTTGCAAGATGCGTTCAGACATCTCAAGCACAGTTACACTGATCTCCTTCTCTGCTAGTACAGCAGCCGCCTCCAGCCCGATATAACCACCACCGATTACTATAACCCGGCACCTCTTTCTAACACACGGCGCTAGTCGGGCAATATCTGCAGCCGTACGTATATAGAATACGCTCTCCAACCCTCTAGCCGGGATAAATTCACGCACGCTGGCACCGGTACACAATGCTAGCTTTTGATACCCTAAGCTCTCGCCACTGCCTAACTGAACTTCTCTTTTCTCAGTATCGATGCTATTTACGCGTGTAGACAGCAGAAGGTCGATATCGTTATCTGCATATATCTTGGCGGGACGCAGGCGCATGGCATCTAGGTCCTTCTTTCCCGCGAGGTATTCCTTCGACAAAGGCGGCCGGTGATATGGCAACTCAGACTCCTCGCCGATTAATTTGATCGGGCCGGCCCACCCTTCCCTGCGAAGTTGTAGCGCAAGAGAAACCCCTGCATGGCTAGCGCCTACGATGATGCAGCTATCACTCATAATTTTGTCCCAATTTCGAATCCGCAGTAAACGCTAGCCTGATAGCTGCCAGTCGATTACCGTCTTGTCATGTGTACGTAAATACTCATTGATCTTGGTAAAGTGGTGGTTACCATAAAACCCCCGACTCACAGACAGTGGCGAGGGATGCGGTGACTGAAGGACGAGATGCCTCTGTCTATCGATCATCTCGCCCTTCTTCTGGGCATAGTTTCCCCACAGAACAAAAACGATGTTTTCCGCTTCATCGTTCAACTGATTCACGACGCTATCAGTAAACTTCTCCCATCCTTTTCCCTTATGTGAGGCGGCTAGGCTCCCCTCAACTGTTAGCACGGAATTGAGAAGCAGCACTCCCTGCTGCGCCCACTCATAGAGGCAACCATGTTTGGGCGGCACAAAATTTACATCGCCAGCCAGCTCTTTGTAGATATTTCGCAAGGAAGGCGGTACTGGTACATCCGGCCTAACGGAGAAGCAGAGGCCGTGCGCCTGACCGGGGCCGTGATAGGGGTCTTGCCCGAGTATAACAACCTTCACGGCATCAAATGGCGTTGCATTAAGTGCGGCGAAGATTTCATCTACAGCAGGATAGATCGTCTTACCGAGCGCCTTCTCTTCACGCAAAAATTTATGCAGCTCGAGCATAGTCTCGGAATCGAAGTCGGCCTGCAGCCTTTTCCTCCAGGAAGTCTCGAGTTCTATCTCACTGAGTTCTAGCTCGCTTTGGCGCACGCGTCTTTACTCTTTGCCCAGCAGCATTCCTACTGAGTAGGATCTTGTAGCGGACGCATGTGTGGAAACAGCAACACGTCCTTAATGGAGGCAGAATCGGTAAACAGCATGACTAGCCGATCGATACCTATGCCCTCACCGGCGGTCGGTGGCATTCCATATTCCAAGGCCGTAACGTAGTCGTGATCGAAATGCATCGCCTCACTATCGCCTGAATCTTTCTGCGCCACCTGCTCCTTAAAGCGCTCCGCCTGATCCTCGGGATCATTGAGCTCCGAGAAGCCATTGGCTAACTCTCTGCCGCCGATGATCAGCTCGAACCGATCTGTAATCTCAGGGTTCTCCTCATTGCGCCTGGCAAGTGGTGAAACCTCAATAGGATATTCAGTAATAAACGTTGGCTGATCGATCTCCGCCTCTACCTTCTGGTCGAAGATCTCCATCAGCACCTTCCCCTTCGACCAGCTCTCATCGAAATTCACATCCAGACTATTCGCTAGGGCCGCCACAGATTCTGCCGAGGCGAATACGGAGTCATCCACAACTGAACAATATTTTTTTATAGAATCAGTTACAGAGAGCCGGATAAAGGGTTCTGCAAAATCGTATTCTGAGCCCTGGAAACTAACCTTGCTACTGCCACCAATATCAATCGCGATCTTACGAAATAGATCTTCTGTTAAGTCCATGAGATCCTGATACCGCGCATAGGCCTGATAGAACTCCAACATCGTAAATTCAGGATTATGCCGCGTAGACAAACCTTCATTCCTGAAATTTCGATTCAGCTCGAAGACGCGCTCGAAACCGCCAACTACCAGGCGCTTAAGAAATAATTCCGGCGCCACACGCAGATACATCTCCTGATCCAATGCATTGTGATGAGTGATAAAAGGCCTGGCCGTTGCTCCGCCCGGAATCACCTGCATCATTGGTGTCTCCACCTCCATGAAATCCAGCGACTCAAAATATTGGCGTATAAATCGCATTATGCGCGAGCGAGTCTGGAATATCTTGCGAGACTGCTCGTTAACGATCAAGTCAACATAGCGCTGACGATAGCGCATCTCGGTGTCGGTCAGTCCCTTATGTTTGTCCGGCAGTGGCCGCAGCGACTTAGTAAGTAATTCAAACTTAGATGCGCGAAGAGTCAGCTCTCCCTTCCCAGTTCTAAACATCTCACCATGAACACCGATTATGTCGCCCAGATCGAATGACTTAATCTCCTCGGCCTGCTCCTCAAGAAATGACTTGTTATTAATATAAATCTGCATCTGACCGCTTCCGTCCTGTAAGACAACGAACGGCCCGCGCATGCGGATTATTCTTCCTGCGATCACCGCAGTAACAGCCAACCCTTCCAGCTCTTCCTTTGTCTTAGCTTCGTATTTCTCGATCAGATCACTCGAAGTGTCTTGTCTGATAAAGCCATTAGGGAACGCCACTCGCTTCGCACGGATGGCTGTTAGCTTTTCTCTACGCTGGGCGATTAGCTTGTTTTCGTCATGATTTTCTTCAGTCATTTGCCTTGAATTCCTGTATTCCTGCTATCAATTCTATTCGTTCTATTTTCACTGACGCGAGCCTAATTTCGAGCTATTAACTACAGCCCCATCTTTAAGCTCGCTTCGATAAACTTATCTAAATCACCGTCGAGTACGGCCCCGGTATTGGTCATTTCTACATTGGTACGCAAATCCTTGATGCGCGACTGATCTAAAACGTAAGAGCGAATCTGACTACCCCAGCCAATATCTGCCTTCGATTCTTCAACATTCTGCATCTCTTCTTTTTGCTTTAATTCTTCCAGCTCATACAACTTTGCCTTCAACTGCTTTATCGCCGCATCTTTGTTCTTGTGCTGCGATCGCTGACTCTGACACTGGACCACTATGCCGCTAGGCTCATGCGTCAGGCGAATAGCGGAGTCTGTTTTATTGACATGCTGTCCGCCTGCGCCACTAGCTCTATAGGTATCTACTCGTACCTGTGACATATCGAGGTTCACTTCGATGTCATCGTTTATCTCCGGCGATACAAACACGGAGGCAAATGAAGTATGACGCCGGCTACCTGAGTCGAATGGCGATTTACGAACCAGACGATGCACTCCCGTTTCTGTGCGCAGCCAACCGAAGGCGTATTCACCGCTGATCAGAATCGTTGCACTCTTAATTCCCGCAACATCGCCGCCGGACACCTCTACAAGTTCCGCCTTGAAGCCCTTGCTCTCGCCCCAGCGCAGATACATTCTGAGCAGCATCTCCGCCCAATCTTGAGCCTCGGTGCCACCGGAACCTGCCTGAATATCAAGATAGGCGCTGGCCTCATCCATCTCCCCAGAAAACATACGACGAAATTCCAGCGCCTCTAAGCCAGCCTTCAAGGCATCAAGATCTTTGCTCGCCGCATCGAAGAGATCTTCATCAGACTCTTCTTGCGCCAACGTTAATAACTCTGCGACATCGGCGATACCAGAATCCATCTTCTCGATGGTTGCAACAACTGCCTCTAGGCTCGAACGCTCCTTACCCAGAGCCTGTGCATATTCAGGTTTGTCCCAAACCGAAGGCTCACCCAGCTCTAGCTCAACCTCGGTCAGCCTTTCCTTCTTGGTCTCATAGTCAAAGATACCCCCTGAGACTATCGGTTCTGCTTCCTAACTCCTTTAAAACCCCAAGCTGACTGTTAATTTCCAACATCTTGCTAAATCCTTAGTGCGCTCTGACTGTACGGCGTGATCAAAGGCATCATTTTACCTTATTAATTGCTCTAGATGTCAGCTCACAACACCTTGCCTTGCCGTTTGCTCGAAGCTGTTGGCAATTCTTGAAAACGTGTAAGCTCTACCCTGATTCCAATAGCATTCGCATAAGTTCACGAGCCAGCTCACAACAGTAGAATAGTCACCCTAGATGAAAATCGAAAATGCCAAAATTACCTGGCTCGAATCCGGCCTACCCTACTCTACGCAGTTTCAGGATATTTATTATTCGCGAGATGATGCAGTAGCGGAAAGCCAGCACGTTTTTTTGGAAGCGAACAAACTCAGACAGCGCTGGGAGCAGGACAGTAGCATTGAGACATTCCATATTGGCGAGCTCGGGTTCGGCAGTGGACTCAACTTCCTGCAGGTGATGAAGCTCTGGCAAGAGCTGGATAAGCGGCCAACCCGCCTAAACTACATCGCATTCGAGAAGCATCCTCTAACGATTGAACAGCTGCAGAGGATACATCAGCACTGGCCTAGTCTTATCACCCAAAGCGCTGAGCTAGTAGAGCAATACACAGACCATAGTGAAGGCTGCCATCGTATACCGCTTACGAACGGAATCATTCTAGATATTTACTATGGCGACGCCTTTGATCAATTGAATCAACGAATGACCCACGCCTGCCCTGCTATACAGTGCTGGTTTTTGGATGGATTCTCGCCTGCTAACAATATCGAGCTGTGGGAAGAACCACTTATGCATTTACTTGCTAGCTGCAGCGAAGAGTGCACCACGCTCAGCACCTACAGCGTAGCTGGGAAGGTACGCTCCGCTCTCAAGAATGCTGGCTTCGAAGTGAGCAAGATTCAAGGTTTCGGGAGAAAACGCCACAGCCTGCACGCCACTATGCCTGCTAGCGGAATTGAGTCACTAGAGGGCAAGCCAAAAGAGGAAGAATTACTGCACAGCGCAGACTCTCCTTGGTTCACCCTACCAAGGCCGCACTTCGCTGGGAAAAACGCCGTCGTCATCGGCGCTGGTCTCGCTGGCTGCAGCACCGCACATAGTCTCGCGCAGCGTGGCTGGGCGGTAACTGTTATCGATGCCCAGGATAAGCCCGCAAGTGCCGCATCGGGAAATTCTCAAATGGCCCTGCGTTGTCGGTTATTTAACACACTCTCGCCAGAGGCGCAGTTCTTCCTACACGCCTATCTATTCGCACTGCGGCAATTCACACAGATCGGGCGGCACTCAGACCTGAGCTGGAATCCCTGCGGATTGCTGCAATTATCGAATGCCATGAACAAGAGAAACCCTCTTCAATTGGAAAAACTGAAGCATCTCTACTCGAACCAAATAGTGCGACTCCTATCCAAAGATCAGGCGTCGAGTGAGGCTGGAATAGCACTAAGTGAAGAAGCTTGGTTTTTTAAATCCGGCGGGGCAATGGAACCGACATCTCTGTGCGAGAACTATCTTGCGCGCACGAGCATAAGCTGCATTTTTAATGCTCGAGTTACTGACCTAGAAAGAGCGGGCGAGAAATGGCAGGTGAATGCAGGCCAGGCGCAGCCGATTATTGCGGACGTTGTAGTCATAGCCAACAGCCATAGTGCAACGCAGCTTATCCAATGCGCGGATCTGCCTCTGCAATCTTTGCGTGGACAGACCTCAGAGATATCCACCAATGAAAGTAGTAGCAAGCTCAAAAGTGTAGTCAGCGGTGGTCGCACTGTATTCCCTGCTAGCGAAGGCCGTCACCTCCTCTCTGCCAGCTACGCTAACAGCAGTGAGTTGCAAGCACTTCCTGCCGACTCTCGTGAGAATAGTGTAGTTGCTGCCACTAACTTTGCTGTTGCCAACATCTTAAATGAAGAGACTGTCGCTGAGCGAGTATCGCTGCGTTGCAACTCGCCTGACCGCATGCCGCTCGTTGGTATGGCACCAAATCTAGAGAAGATGCGCACGGCCTATGCGGGACTTGCAAGGAACGCGAAGGCGAAGTTTACTTCCGCGGGGGAGTATTATGTTGGCCTCTATCTGAATGTGGCTCATGGATCGAATGGGCTTGCCAGTTGTCCTCTTAGCGCAGAATTTCTAGCGAGCCTAATATCGAACGAAAATTTGCCGCTGAGTCGCGACATAGCGGCAAGCATCAATCCAACACGCTTTCTGATCAAAGACTTAAAGAAACAGAGATAGCTAGCGCTCAAAGAATGCCAGAATTAACGCTCCAGTAGACTCGACATCAGCCACCCCAGCACTCTCTCGAATGGAATGCATAGCGAAACTCGCAATCCCTATATCGACTGTTGAGATGCCCAGCAGCGCAGAGGTGATAGGGCCGATGGTGCTGCCGCATGCCATATCGGAGCGCATAACAAACGATTGATAGCTTATATTTAGGCGATTACATATCAATTTTAATAACGCGATAGACTCGCTATTGCTCGCGTAACGTTGATTCGCATTGATCTTGATGACTGGGCCCGCATTAAGCTTAGGCGAGTGCGCCTTATCGTGCACGTCCGAGAAGTTAGGATGAACACCGTGTGCGTTGTCCACGGAGAGCAAGACAGAATTCTGTATCGCCCTATCGAAACTAGCGGCACTACATCCATCTGCTTTACCCTCTGCCTCAAGCATCCTCTGCAATACAGATTTCAGGAAAGGCCCCTCAGCCCCCGAGGCTGACATCGAGCCCACTTCTTCGTGGTCGTTGCATACTAAGACGCTGGCAGTATCATCCTTACACTCAATCAGAGAATGAAGCGCGACAAAACAGCTCAGGAGATTATCGAGGCGAGCGCTACTAATAAATTGTTTACGCAGGCCAATTAATGCTGGCGCCTGCGTATCGTAGAGTAGTAATTCGTGAGAAAGAATTGCGCTGGCATAAAGACAACCCATGTCTTTATGCAGGTACTCGAGTAAGTAATCTTCGAAGTTGAATTTCTCATCTGCATCTAGCTGCAGCAGAATAGGAGGCAACTCTTTTTGCTTGTCGATCACTCGCCCTTTGTTCGCAGTACGATCGAGATGAATCGCGAGACTAGGAATAAATGCGACGGGATCTTTTAGGTCCACGAGAATTGATGACAAGCTACCATCGTCATTCTGGTAATTTACCCTGCCTGCGATTGATAAATCTCTATCGAACCAAGGATGGAGCAATGCTCCTCCATAGACCTCGACGCCTAACTGGGCATAGCCTTGATTAGAAACATCCGCGTGAGGTTTTATTTTCAAGCAGGGACTATCGGTGTGTGCTCCAGCGATTCTAAAACCGCTATCGGGAAGGTCAGCTGCACCGGTCTTGAATGCGATGAGGGCCGAATCATTGCGACATACATAGTAGCGCGAGTTTTTATCTAGGTTCCAGCTGTTCGATGAGTCCAGGCGCTGGAAGCCAGCTTCGTCCAACAGCATCGCCATGTTAGCAACTGCGTGAAAAGGTGTGGGGGATTGCTGCAGGAACTGCAGCAATCCTTTTTGACGTTCAGTGCTAGCCAAAATATAACTCTATCTAGTTATTACTGGTGACTTAGTCTAACGAATTTCTATAATTTCTACGTCGAAGATCAACGCGGAATTCGGTGGAATAGCCGGCGTAGGTGATGCTTCACCATAGGCCATAGCTGCAGGTATAAATAGGCGCCACTTGTCCCCCACTGACATCAGTTGCAGTCCTTCTGTCCATCCGCTGATCACTTGGGATAAACCGAACTGCGCTGGTTCGCCGCGATCAACCGAACTATCGAATACCGTGCCATCAATTAGCGTGCCGTGGTAGTGGGCAAGAACTGAATCTGTAGCTGAGGGTGAAGCACTACCGGCAGGGCCAGAGTCCAGCACCATGTATTGCAAACCCGACTCAAGTGTCACAACACCCTCTTGGCTCGAGTTATTCGCTAGAAATTCTACGCTGGCGGCCGTACTTTCTGTCAAGGCTGCCTGCTGCTCCTCAACCATACGCTGTTGAAACAATTGAATGGCGGCGAACATATCTTCTTCGCTCATTTTTACTTCGCCGCCGATCGCATCGAGCATGCCTGCCATAAAGGTATCAAGTTCTACGCTTTCCAAAAGCCCTTGGGACTGGAGGTTCTGCCCGATGTTGACGCCGAGAGAGTAAGCGATCTGCGCATCTTCACTTTCCAGATCTGTATCACTCTGGGCAAATAACTGAGCACTCAGTAAAGCAACGAAAATAGTTACGAGGGCCCGACTCTTGCGTGTACTTATGTTCATGCTAAATTCCTTAGATTCATTGGACAATTGCCAGGATAAGAGTTTCAATCCCGTCAGCGACAAAACTTTCGCATACTAACTGGGATGCCTAGTAAATACCAGCCTGTCGCCGGTAAAACGAATCACTGACAGGCCGTATCCACCCCTATTTTCTCACTATATCCGAAGCTTCGCCAAATATGAAAAACTGTCTCAAGCCGAGTGTGAACACACTACCCAGAGCATCCAAATTGGTAGCGCCAGCACTGCTGGTTTTAATTTCAGCCTGCTCGCAGAATTATACTGTTTCGGTAAACAATCAGGCAGTCTTCGACCCTACAGGGCGACTTTTCAATGGCGACCTCGCCGATCCTGACCTTCAAGGCTGTGTGAATATCGCGATGCAGCAACAGAACATGCAAAATGCAGAATTGCTGCGCGTATTGTCCTGTGGCAGCTCAGAGGTAGAGACGGTGGAAGCTATCGAGCAGCTGGCTAAATTGCGCTTTCTAGACCTGAGTAACAACTTCATACGGGACTTAGCTCCCCTGCAGGACTTACGATTACTCGGAGGGCTGAATCTTATGAACAATGAGATTACCGATATCGGGCCTCTACTCAACATGACAAACCTAGCATCAGTCAATTTAGTCGGTAACAACGACATACCATGCCAACAACTTCTTGCCTTGGAAGGCAGGCTGGGAAGCAATCTCAGCCGACCAGATCGCTGTCGAAACTAACAGATCAGCGAGGCGGGCCACTATGAAATCGGAATTCCGCGTCCGGCTCAGAAACTAGACGGCTTTCTTCAGCGGCAACTTGCTCGAGCTTTGGCCCTATATCCTTATCGGAATACTCCCTCGCTAGAGCCAGATAATCCTTGAAATGTCGCGCTTCCGATTTAAGGAGGCTGCGGTAGAACTTTTGCAGCTCGCTCTCCAGAAGCGGTGCCAATTTCGCAAAACGCTCGCAGGAGCGCGCCTCAATAAACGCGCCTACAATAAGTGTGTCGATAAGTTGCTGCCTTTCTTCCTTGGCGATCAGCTCGCGCAGGCCTGCCGCGTAGCGCGAAGGACTTAGCCTCACGTATTCGATGCCTCTAGCCTGCATTATTTCGACGACCTGCTGAAAGTGCAGCAACTCCTCGCGGGCCAACTGCGACATCTTCTTCAGCAGATCCGGCTTATTTGTATGCCGGTACATAAGATTCATCGCTGTGGCTGCCGCTTTCTTCTCGCAGTTAGCGTGATCAATGAGCAAGATATCCTGATGTACAAGCGCCTCTTGGAGCCAGGCATCCGGGGTAGGAAGGGTAAGAAAATTTGTTATTTCAGTGAGCATATGAATTGAGGCGTGTATGACTTTGCGAGGCCATTTACAAAATATTAGTGGCGAGTCTTATCCGACAACTCTTTCTTTCTATTATCAGCTGCCGCCTCTAATTCTTTGTTAGGCGCATCTTCTTCGATGTCCGTTGCTAGCGCTTCATGCTCAAGCTTCTTAGAAGTCTTCGCACCAAGGGCTTTAAGATCCTCTACACGTCGAATTAGATTTCCTGTACCGGATTGAAGTTTGTTGTGTGCCTTGTCATAACTCTTCTTGCTCGAATCGATTCTCGCACCAACATCTTCGAGGTCAGTGATAAAGTTTACGAACTTGTCATACAACGCACCGGCCTTTTCAGCGATCTCTACTGCATTCCGGTTCTGCTGATCTAGGCGCCAAAGATTCTGCGCCAGTTTCAATGTCGTTAGCAACATTGTCGGGCTAACGAAGACGATGTTCTTCTCAAATGCATACTGAGATAAACCCGGGTCGTTCTGAATCGCGACTGAGTAAGCGGCATCAATTGGCATGAACAAGAGCACATAATCTAGAGTACTTATACCCGCAAGATTCTGATAGTCCTTGCCCGACAGTCCTTTAACATGACTGCGCACGGACTGCACATGCTGCTTCAGAAACCCAGCCTTCTCATCTGCATCGTCTGCGGAGCAGTAAGCATCCCAGGCCTTCAGTGACACCTTGGAGTCTATAATGATATCCCGTGACTCCGGCAGGTGAACGACGACGTCGGGCTGAAACTTGCCGCCCTCTGTCGATTGCAAACTCACCTGCACTTCGTATTCCCTACCCTTAACTAGGCCGGAATTCTCCAGCAGGGTCTCAAGGATCATCTCGCCCCAGTTCCCCTGTGCCTTATTGTCACCCTTCAATGCGTTGGTCAAATTGACCGCGTCTTCACTGATCTGCGTATTCATCTCTTGTAGCTGCTTTATTTCTTTCGCAAGCGAGAACCGCTCTTTAGATTCTTTGTCGTAAGTGTCTTCTACACGTTTTTCGAACTGACGAATCTTATCCTGCAGTGGATTTAAAACAGTGGAGAGGCTTTCTTTGTTGTTGTCGACTAGCTTCTTGCTCTTGTCGTCGAATATTTTGTTAGCGATATTTTCAAAAGCCTCGCCCATCTGCTCTTTCGACTCACTTAGAAATGAGAGATCCTTGGTGTGCTGGCTTTTCTCCATCTCCAAACTAGTCTCGAGCTTAGCCTTGTGTTCGCGAAGTGACTGCAGATCGATCCTAAGAGCAGCACTTTGATTCTCTGAATTATGCAGAGACTGTATTACGTTGCCTAACTCAGCTTCTTTGGCAAGTAGCTTTTCTCGAGACGACAGTTCCACCAACTTCAGCTGCTGTGACAGACGCAATGCCCAAACGAGGAGGCCTACCAATATGACAGTTAGAACACAGAGGACGATAATAACTGGGGAGTTCATAATTCTCACATTAAAGTGGCCAGCGTATACCACGGCGAAACGAAAGTTACGGCGAGACAAAAAGCAGCGACAAAAAAAATATCTGTATCGCCGCTTTAGTTCAAATTATTATTGATGGCAAGCAATAATTCGACGGCAAGCTCAGGTAGATCGTCGGCTGATTCCAATGGTTCGGCTATTACAGTAACAACGCCGTCCTCGTCTACGAGTCGGACACTGAAGTCTTGCGCTACAGCAACAGCCTCTCCACCGCCGCGGCCAAACAGCCGTCCAATGAATCCGGGCCCTTCTTCCTCGCTGATGCCAGAGAAGCGTACATTGAGAAAGGCCATGTCACGGTCGTTCTCCAGAATAGTCACTCCTGCTTCGTCTAGTGCTGAGCGGACCAACACCCACGCGCGTCTATAACTGATGCGAAGCTCCAATACCTGCTGGCCCTGCCCGTCCTCGACGATATTTGCCTTTCTTTCAGCTTCGATACTACCCGCAAGAAGACTGGCCGATGAAGCCTGATAAACATCGTTCCTATCGGCTAAATATTGTGAAAGGCTATCCAAAATTTGGCGCTCGCGATCTTCCGATATCGAAGCCTCCGGCCAGGTTGTCACTAACGGAGCCGGCTCACTCCTCGGACTTTCTACATGAATCACATAGATCTCCGAATAACCGGAATGTAGACCGGGCTCTATGGTTACGCGATATTTATGCCGCTTATCCAAATTACTATCAACTTCCAGCCAAGAAGTTTCCATGATGCCCGCGCCGGGGTCCTCGTAATCTAAAATCACCTCCAATTGTGTCCAGTAATCTCGCACCAGTGGCCATACTTGCCCCGGCGTAGCATCCAAGACTATCCAGCTAATATCGGTCAAATTTTGTATGATCACACCTTCCCGGCGATTTGTCTCAATAGGCTTGGGTAGAGGAATCCCGTCGAAGGGCAGAGCAGAAATGGAGAACTGCGCCGGAATGACATAGAGCTCATCCAGCGTATAGCTATCTAGCTCATCAGGAACCGCCATCAGCGGCAATATAGGTGCCTCCCTATAATCGTCCGCACGATCACGAAAAGGCCCGTTCTCACCAGCTAGGTAATTACACCCGGTAAGCGATATCCCGAGCATTAGGATTAATAGGGGTTTAGACATACAACTCTGATCCTGTATTACGGTATTCATAACTATAACTGATCCTGCACATTACGCATCAATGCCTGCCTGCGCGAGAGCTTCCCGAACTTTGACGTGATATTGCTCATCAAGTTCCACTAGTGGCAATCTTATTGCGCTGCCTATCTTGCCCATTGCTTGCAGAGCCCACTTCACTGGGACTGGGTTCGCCTCCAAAAATAGATCCTGATGCAATAATTCTAACTTCTTATCTGCAGCGCTCGCTGCCGACTCATTGCCTGCCAAGGCTTCAGCACACATCTGTGACATCAATTGAGGCGCCACATTCGCCGTAACGGATATAGTCCCATCGGCTCCAGCCAATATCAGGGGCAGACTAAGCGCATCTTCTCCACTAAAGATGGAAAGCTGCTCACCACAGTGTTCGATCAACTCCAATCCTCGCGCCAGGTCACCGCTGGCGTCTTTGATAGCCACTATGCTCTCAAGTTCGGCGAGTCGTTTAACCGTGGCCAACTGTAAATCGCAGGCGGTGCGTCCCGGTACATTGTAGAGAATTTGCGGAATGTCCACGCCTTGCGCTATGAGCTTAAAGTGCTGATACAAGCCTTCCTGCGAAGGCCTATTGTAATAAGGCGTAACTAGTAGCGCTGCATCTGCGCCATTCTTCTTTGCCGACTCAGTGAAATAGAGCGCTTCCGCCGTGTTATTCGATCCGGTGCCAGCTATTACAGGAATCCTTCCATTGACCTCTGTTACGCAATGAGCGACCAGATCGCAGTGTTCATCGGTACTGAGGGTGGCAGACTCGCCAGTAGTGCCAACTATAACTACCGCATTGGTACCCGAGGCAATATGCCATTCGAGTAGTGTATTCAGGCCAATCATATCCAGCGATCCATCGGGCTGCATCGGCGTAACTATGGCAACAATACTGCCGCGTATTTGATCAAGCATGGTAATACCAGTAGAAAATTGAAGCTGCGAATTTTAGCACAGTGAAAGGATATCAACCAAAGGAGTCACGGCGCCGCTATGCAGCACCGCCTTCTTTCGCTTCGGGCTCTGCTCCCGGCTGCACCTTATTCGGCCAGGCATTGATGATCGCCTTGACTAGAGTCGCGAGTGGTATAGCAAAAAACACACCTGCCAGCCCCCAAATCCCTCCAAAAATAAGGACGGCAGCAATAATCGCAACCGGATGCAGGTTAACCGCCTCGGAGAAAATGACTGGCACTAACACATTGCCATCGACCAACTGCAGCAAACCATAGGCCACGAGAGCCGTATAGAATTCGCTGCCAATTCCCCACTGCACATAGGCAACTGCAGCGACTGGGATATAGACTACTGTCGCCCCGATATATGGAACGATAACCGAAAGCCCAACTAGCACCGAAAGCAGCAAGGCATAGTTAATGCCCAGTATGACGAACATGAGATAGCTAACACTGCCGACAATAAAAATTTCGAGGACCTTGCCACGAATATAATTTGAAATCTGCTGATCCATCTCCAGCCAGATTCGATTCATCAAGGGACGATTACGCGGCAGAAAATTACCCGCCCAGTTGATTAGGTCTGACTTATCTTTCATGACGAAATAGACAAGTATAGGAACTAAGACAATAAACACGACCCAAGAAATGATGCTGGGGATACTCGCCAATGAATATTCCAGCACTGATTGGCCATAGCCTCCCAGTTCACCCTGTACACCGTTGATAAACTCACGAATCTGCTGCTCGGAAACCAGATTCGGGTAGTTTTCGGGCAGCAATAACAGGGATGCCTGCCACTGGCTAATTAGGCTGGGTAACTCGTTCATCAATCGCCGCAGCTGATTCCAGGCAGATGGAAGAAGAAACAGCAACATCGACAGGAATACGCCAATAAACACAGTATAGACGAGGATAAAGGCTATCCTCGATGAGAGGCCCCGGCGCAGCAGAATCTCGACTAGGCCCTGCATGAGGTAGGCGATAATGATTGCCGTAATCAGCGGCGCCAGAACACCACCGAATAGCAGTAGAACCCCGAGGCCAATCGTCAGCAGCAGCATAAGGATGATAGATTCTTCGTCGTGAAAATAACGATCGAGAAAATCGTTAACTAACTTCTTCATGTCCTGATATCTCCAGTAGGCCCGGGAGCCTCTGATTAAGTTTATAGCCGTTCTTATTAAAGACGGGCCGCGCGCTGCTATTAGGCGTCGTGCGCAGATAATAGTTGTTCCATTGGCAAGCGCTACGCGCCAGGCCGGACGCTAAGGGGCACAGCCAGAGTGGACAGATATTCCCTAGCCCTTCTTAATCCAGTAAAAATAGGCGCTATCGTCTTTCTGAAAGTCCAGAATTTGGTGATCAGTTTGATCGACAAACATATGGAAATCCTTCTCCGAGCTCGGGTCGGTGGCGACCACCTTCAGAACCTGAGTGGAATCCATGCTATTCAGAGCCAGTTTTGCCTTCAACAGCGGCATTGGGCACTGTAGGCCACTAAGATCTATCTCTATATCGGCGTTTATCTCCATCGCTGCATTTTATCAAGCTATGTGGGCTAAACACCATGAATGATATCGCCGGGAGCCTCTGCTGAATTCTATGACTACTGTGGCTTACCGCCAATTCTGCTATCAAGGCGCACTAGCGAAGGCATGTGCCGACCTGTCGAGACAGGCAATGCCGCACAAGCAGAATTGGCTGCAAGCCCCTTTAGGCGGGCCTGACTCGCACCACTGTCGCGTTGTTGTGCTTGCAAGGGGCGACGACCATTACCGACGATTGATCCTTACAGCGGCAAGCGTCAGACTCCCGGCCAGCAGTCATAGAATTCAACAAAAGCTATTGGATATCGACCGAAAGTTACTCAAAACGACGAATTAATTATGTTAATCTAAGACTTAGAGTATTATTAGTGGACATTATGCACATCAGTTGCCCTAAAAAATCCCTAGTGTTGTTGCTCTCAGCGATTGTCCCTAGCTTGCTGTCAGCCCAGCCCGCCCTGCCCAGTCTCGGAGACCGTATCTCAGGGACCGTCTCGATTGAGCAGGAATATGCTATGGGACAACAGTTTCTCAGCGGCATTCGTCGTGGTGCGCCAACAATTTCCGATCCACTGCTGAATGCCTACCTTGAGAACGTAACCTATAAGCTCGCATCTAGGAGCCAGCTGCAGGACCATCGCCTCTCCTTTATAATCATTGACAGTGAGGCGCTGAATGCCTTCGCCGCTCCCGGTGGCGTTATCGGCGTGAATACAGGCCTATTCCTCAATGCCCAGTCCGAAGCCGAATTTGCCTCGGTAATGGCCCACGAGATCGCTCATGTGAGCCAGCGTCATTTTGCTCGCGGAGTCGATGAGGCGAAAGCTGCAAGAATTCCCGGCATGGCGGCATTGTTAGCTAGCGTAATTATCATGGCCACTTCCGATGTCGGCCACGGCAGCGCTGCCGTGGCTGCAGTTCAAGGGCGCTCACTTGAGAATCAACTGCGCTTCAGCAGAAGCAATGAAACTGAGGCTGATCGAGTCGGCCAAGATGTAATGTATCGCGCGGGCTTCGACCCAGATGGTATGTCGACACTATTCGAGAGGCTGCTGGCCATCAAGCGTTTTGGGCGCCAGCCGCCGGAGTTCCTCCTCTCGCATCCCCTGACGGAGTCGCGCGTTTCAGGAAGTCGTGGTAGAGCGGATCGCTATCCACGACAGCAATACAGCGCTAATCTCGAATACCAAATTGTTCGTGCCCGAGTGGTCGGCCACTACGCGGCCAACAAGGCTGACCTCGTGCTTGAATATGAGCGCCTTCTTGAATACAGCACGAGTGAATTTACACGCGATGTAAATCGCTACGCCCTCGCTATCGCCTATTATGAGAATCAGCAGTTTGCGCAAGCAAACGCAACTCTTGCGCCATTGTTAGAGAAGGACCCGAACCGTATTAGCTATGCAGTAACTCTGGCTGAAATTCTTACTGAACAGAGCGAGCCAGGACAGGCAATTAGTTTCCTGCAGCGTCATCTTGCTATAAATCCGGGCAATAATGCGCTAACGATGGCCTATGTTGACGCACTCATAGAATCACGCGCATATACCGCTGCCTCCGAGGCAATGGAGCGGCATAGCATTTCCCGACCCAACGACTTTCAACTCTGGTACAAGCTCGCAGAGACTCAGGGTCAAGCTGGTAATATCAGCGGGGTACACCAGGCTCGAGCGGAATATTTTCGTCTTTTAGGAGACTACCAGAGAGCACGACAGCAATTGCGTGCATCCTTGAAGATAGAGAGTGACAACGGGATCGCACCAGCTGAAGAAGCGCGTTTAAGACAGAAGATTCAAGAGATCGAAAAATTGCAGCAGAATGTCTAAAGCTGAGTTTTAGAGGTTTTAAAATCAGGCTCCTGCCCAACACTACCTCTTACGTTTACCTGTACACATAACTCTAGGCTTTTCCACGCACTTTCAACTGATTGTTCGCAGCGAAATCTAACATCCTCTGCAGCGGTATCATCGCCTTAGCAGCCAGCGCTGAGTCTATGTGTATCTCATTGCCAGTCGTTAGCAGAGAACCGTACAAGCTCTCCAATGAATTCATTCCCATCCATGGACATTGCGCACAACTGCGGCAGGTCGCATCGCTACCAGCTGTTGGCGCGATAATAAATGTCTTCTCGGGTGCTACCCGCTGCAAGCGGTGAAAAATACCCTGATCAGTCGCCACAATAATCTCTGATTTCTCAGACAGTTTCGCGGCATTGATGATCTGAGTAGTTGAGCCAACCACATCTGCTATCTCGAGTATTGCGCTAGGCGATTCAGGATGCGCTAGTATCGCTGCATTGGGATATAGCTTGCGCATATCGGCAAGGCCGCGCGCCTTAAACTCCTCATGCACGATACAGGCGGCATCCCACAACAGCATATCTGCACCGGTAGTCTTCTGAATATAGGAACCAAGGTGCTTATCGGGAGCCCATATTATCTTCTTACCTTCGTCCATCAAGTGTTCAACAACGTCTAAAGCGATGCTAGAGGTAACTACCCAATCAGCGCGCGCCTTCACGGCGGCCGAAGTATTTGCGTAAACAACTACAGTGCGGTCCGGATGCTGGTCGCAGAAGGCGGAGAATTCATCAGCAGGGCAGCCAATATCCAGAGAACACGTCGCTTCTAGAGTTGGCATCAGAACGGTTTTTTCGGGGCTAAGAATCCTCGCAGACTCGCCCATAAATTTTACACCAGCGACAATAAGAATCTCGGCATCACAGTCTCTACCAAAACGCGCCATTTCTAAGCTATCGCCAACGAAACCACCGCTTTCCTCAGCGAGGTCTTGCAGCACTGCATCGGTATAGTAGTGAGCAACCAGACGCGCATTCTTCTGCTGCATCAGTTGCTTGATATCGGCCTTATAAGCTTTCTGAGCTTCTTCATCCAGAACAGCGGGACGTACTGCACGGTCTAGATACTTGCGCACGAGCGCGGTGTCTGCGGATAGCTCCGCAGAGATTTCACTTGAGATGATCTGATTCATTTCCGCCAACTACGAATAATAACGACGGTGCAGTTTACCACAGCCTACTGTTCCCGTGCTGATGCGTGTAATTCTTGCAGGAGAGAAAATAGGGCACTCTGAAATAGTGCCTTTTTGGCAACATATAGATTAAAGCTTGAGTATATAACTGCCGCAGACCATTAGTGAAAGCTAGCCACTCCTAAGAAATAGATGAGCAAGCTAAGTCTGGAGGAAGACTATATTCGTGGGGTTTTTCGTCTGTCAAGTTCTTCTTTAACAGCAGCGAACATCTCCCCAAATTTATCCTCGAACGTAAGATTGACTCTAAGTTCTTGCATGTTGGATATACTAAACGGCAAATGAGTCTCCTTGAATTTCACGTACAAGCGATCCTTTTCAACTCTTTCAGAATAAGCAATCTCTTCTCCGATGTATTTAGATTCGTGGACGTCGTGACTTAGAACGAGTAAGAAAAGTGGGCATTGATCGATTGTCTTTGCGATATCCTTCTTCCAACTTTCGGTGCCTGACTCCAGGTTCGTGTCTATCCAAACCTTATATTTACCCGAGGCTCTGAGAATTCGCACAAGCCCTAGTGTGGACTTTTCAGCATCGTTCCTCGAATAGCTGACATACCATAAAACTGATTCTTGCATTCCCCGAGGGCTCCATTCGAGTTATCGGAATCTACATTTTCCCGACGCAGTGAAGACACCTCCATTGCCACAGGTCTACTAAAAATCCTCCGCCACCAAGAATTCATTTATCGTCCGGCGAACATTGTATTGAGAATCAAAGTATAGCGTCTTGATTGTTAATCAAGACGCTATACTGGAAGCTGTCATAAATATCAGTTGTTTTCGGTTAGTTTCTTAGCGAAAAAATCCATGACCGGCGTAGGACTGATCCCAGCTCGTCATCATTCACAATATCGGCTAGGAAAGCGGGCTGTTCGTTCAGAATGCTCTCTGCCGCGAAATCGCAATTAGCTTAAGACCTAATGTGGACCAGACCAGCCTGCCCATAAGGCCCCGCCCCTTATGTAGCTCTATTGCTATGGTACGATACGTGCAACAGCGCAAAATTTTCCTGATATTTTAGGGCATTAGCAGATTTCCTATTCAACACTCTATAACGGATGTGGACGAAGTAATGGCGAAGCAAAAGTTCTATGTAGTATGGGCGGGAAAAAACACAGGTATATTCAATAACTGGCCGGAAGTACAAAAGTCCGTTATTGGCTATAAAGGGGCCAAGCACAAGAGCTTCCCTACCCTGGCTGAGGCCGAAGCAGCTTTCAGTAAAGCCCCCGAGCAAACCAGGGCCTCATCAAGCCCCGCTAAGGTGTCAAAAAATTCCACAAGCACTACAGTGACGTCCATAGCCATGGACCCGCTCTTCGACGTCCATATATTCTCTGATGGCGGTTGCGACCCTAACCCGGGAGAGGCGGCATCTGGAGTTGCGGTGTATGAATCCGGCAGCCTTAGAAACCTCTATCACGGCCTTTATGACCCTAATGGTACTAACAACACAGCAGAGCTGAATGCTCTCCACCAAGCCATGCTGCTTGCTGAGAGGGAGCTAAAGCAAGGTAAGAAAGTTCAGATACTTTCTGACTCCACCTACTCAGTGAATTCAATGACACTCTGGGGGGAAGGCTGGAAGCGCTCTGGCAGGTTGTTTGGCAAGGGCAAGGTTTTAGCCAATCGAGAACTCATAGCCCAGATGTTAGAGGTTTACATCGAGATAGCTGCGCACATCAACTTAGTCCACGTGAAAGCTCACATCGGTATTGAAGGAAATGAACTTGCAGACAGGATGTGTACCTTAGCTATTCGGGGAAAGGTTGTTAATTTTGAGCCGCTTGAAGAGCCCGATATCGCTGCACTATTAGCAGTGGATAGTTGTTAAATTTGCATACCTCTTCTAGCGACCGTGCAGACAGGTCTTCTAAAAAATCTTAGTTTTCTCCTAAGAGCTGCTAGGACACTACAAAGGTACTAGTTATTAATAGAAGAAGAGGAAGAACAACTCTTTAATGGACGCTCTAAGGAGCCACAGGGATTGGTATTACAAAGAGTTACGAACAAAGAAGAAATTGGTGGGGCGTGTGCGACTTGAACGCACGACCAATTGGTTAAAAGCCAACTGCTCTACCAACTGAGCTAACGCCCCAATGAGAGGGCGCCATAGTACTATCATAATAAAAAAAGACAAGTCATGACGGACACTTTTTAACCTCAAATTGACTATTCTCACTCTTGATAGCGTGTCGGGTCCTCTACTTCTGCTTTTTCGAAGCCACTAGCTCGAAATCTGCAGCTATCACACTGACCACAGGCTCTGCCTTCGGAGTCCGCCTGATAACAAGATACGGTTGTGCCATAGTCCACAGACAGGCCAGCGCCTGTCTTGATAATTTCCGCTTTAGTTAAATCGATCAGCGGCGTTTCCAAACTGATTACCGCGCCTTCAACTCCTACTTTCGTCGCCAAATTAATGAGTGTCTGAAATGCCTCGATGTACTCAGGCCGACAGTCGGGATACCCCGAATAGTCCAGCGCGTTCACCCCGATAAAAATCGCATCCGCATTCAGTACTTCGGCCCAGGCTAAAGCGTAGGATAAGAATACTGTGTTTCTAGCTGGCACATAGGTCACAGGAATCCCCACTGACTCTTGTTCCGGAACCGATATGCCTGTATCTGTAAGCGCAGACCCGCCAATGGCAGCCATATTTAGCTCGATGACCTTGTGCTCCAACACGTTCCCAGTCTCAGCTACGCACCTTGCAGCTATGAGTTCACTGCTAGCCCTCTGCCCGTAGTCAAAACTGAGCGCATAACATTCGAAACCACGATCTTTAGCAATGGCGAGGCAGGTTGCCGAATCCAACCCACCCGAAACCAAAACTACTGCTCTGTTTCTCTTTAGTGCTGTCATACGTACCCGGCGAGACTCACTTGCCTGCAACCGAACCCCATATCTGTTTATGTAATTGCATCTGCATGCGGATTCTTAGTTTGTCCCTCAAGATCCATTCAGCTAACTGCGCCGGCTCTATCTCTTCAAACGAAGGCGAAAAGAGTATTTCATCCACCTTAGCCCTTAGGTCGTATTGATCAAGCTTAGCTTTAGACCACAGGTAGTCTTTCTCATCGCAGATCACGAACTTTACTTGGTCGCTAGGCTTCAGGAATGCGATGTTCTCATAGCGGTTTTTTTCAACCTCTTGCGATGCAGGCGTCTTTAGGTCCATAACAATCGAAACTCTTTTATCGACTTGTTCGATGGGCATTGCTCCACTAGTTTCTAGCGAGACGTTATAGCCTGCATCACACAACTGCTCCAGCAGCGACAGACAGTTTGGCTGCGCCAAAGGCTCCCCTCCTGTTACCGTCACATATTCACAACTGTATTCTTCTAACACTGCTTTTATGGCATCCAACTGCATGACCTCGCCGCCGTCGAAAGCATAAGCTGTATCGCAGTATTGGCAGCGAAGTGGACAGCCCGTTAAGCGTACGAATACGGTCGGAATACCCACAGTTTTCGACTCACCTTGCAACGAATGAAATATCTCAGTGATACGTAGAGTGCTTGTGGGGCTCATTGTGCTGTCTCTTGAAAACAATAACTGCGACTATCCCGCCACGCAAAATGCGCTGCGCATAGCCTTCTTCCGAGTATTTTCTGGAATCTGATTATTTAATTAGTCGAGGGATAGTAGCCGGGTATCCGCTAAGTTAGCGACACCGGTATTAGGAAACCTTCTTCTTATGTCACTCAATAGCCGCCTTGCTTCAGAGATGTTTCCCATGCCTTCGTAAGCAAGCGCCAGCCCATAGAGAGCATCTGGTAGCTTCGCCGAATCTTGATGTTGATTTCCGATCACCTCATAAGACTCTACCGCCTCGCTGTATCGATCCAAGTAGAGATAGGCCTGCCCTTTCCAATAGTGCGCGTTGGCGACGAAACGGCCTTGGGGATAGATGCTCAAGTACTGATCGAATTCTGCTATCGATAGATCGAAATTACTCTTAATTACCGAGTCATAGGCCATCTGATAAAGCTGCTGTTCGCTGAGTACCGCTGGTTCTAATGTACCTCTTCCTATGTTTCGCGTAGCCGGTGCTACGTTAAGAGTAGTTGCAGGTGACAACAGTTGCGACTGTGCCCGCCCCTGCGATGGAGAAACAGAACCTGGACGAGTATTAGAGATTGATCTTTGGATTAGTGGTGTTGTATTACTGGTCGGCGCCACCGCTGTGCTGCCGCCAGGAGTAGTTCTATCCACTGCGACGGGCGCAGCAATCGATGCACTAGATTCGAGGCCACTCAATCTGTCATCGACATTCGTATAGCGACCGAGAGAATCGCGCTGCATTTTTCGCAGCTCAAAGCTCTGCTCCTCAACCATCGCTCTTAGAGACTGAACCTCGGTCTGCAGATCACCAATCTGATCGAGCAGGAGCGACATTGCATCATTATTGTTGCCGGCTATCGGGGCTGAACGAGCTTGCCCGGGAGTGAAAGGCTGTGATTCAACTACTGAACCAACCCCTTGAGCTACAACGGACGAACTAAGCAGGCTTGCACAAAAGACAATATGCAGCTTACGCGTTGCAGCCTTCAGAGTGTGATTCATAGTTTGTTACTACCACGTAGTTAAGTGCTTATCGAGAAACAACTTCTACGCGACGATTACGGCTATAAGCATTGTTGCTTTGGCCAGCTTGCGCAGGTTGTTCTTCACCGTAGCTAACCACTTCAATCTGCGAACGCGAGGCGCCATTCACAATTAAGTAGTTAAGGACGCTGTTTGCACGACGCTCGCCCAAGGCTAGGTTATATTCGCGCGTACCGCGCTCATCGCCATGGCCTTCAAGACGAATGCTTTTACTGGAATTTTCAGCAAGATCGCGGGCGTGAAAAGAAAGAGTCTCACGGTCCGCTGGCTTAAACTCTGCGATATCGAAATCAAAGTAGAATACAGTCTGACGCAGAGCATTCTCAGCTCGAATCTCTTCTTGAGTCAGCTGACCCGAGGTCGAACCTGGGTTTGTGCGCGCGGAGCCATTATTCGACGAGCCGCTGCTTGAAGAGCCTTCGCCGTCCATTGCACCCTCTTCTTCAGTATCGCTGGTTGAACTACATGCCACCAAGGCAAATAGTGAGATAGCCATAAGGCCGATTTTAATTGTCTGTATGCTTTCCTTTATCACTCTTTGAGTCCTCCAAAGACTTAAATCGTTATCTAAAAAAATCTGCTACTTTTAGTGATTCAACTGCTTAATTTAGGAACGGAGACCAGGCTGGCTCCCGCACATCGCCCTGCGTGGATGGTAAACGGAACCTCACCGCCCCGTCAATGGATACGGCATCTAGCACCCCTCTTCCATTGAATTTCGTGGCATACATTATCATGCTGCCGTTCGGTGCAATACTGGGTGATTCGTCTAAAGAAGTGTTCGTCAATGTTATGACTCTCAAAGTTTCGATATTGAGCACCGCAATCTGATAATTCGGGTCTTGGCGCGTCTCGCGACGGACATGCACAAGATTCACCCCATCTGGCAGAAACTTGGCGTTAAGGCATTGAAAACAATCATAAGTTAGGCGCTCTACATTGAAAGAGCTGGCTCCCAGCTCGATCTGGTAAATTTGCGGCTGACCGGTGCGTTCTGACATGAATACAATAGATTTACTATCGGCAGTCCAGCTAGGCTCTGTATCAATTAATGGATGATCCGTAACCCTGATTAACTGATTAGTCGTGAGGTCTTGCACATAGATATCCGGGCTACCGTCTTTGGACAGCACCATGGCAAGCTTAGTGCCGTCAGGCGACCATTCTGGCGAACTGTTTAAGTTCGGGTAGTTAGTTATCTGACGCCTATCGCCCGTGGCGATATTTTGAATATAGATCCGCGGCAGCTCGGTCTCGAACGAGACGTAGGCGACGTCTCTTCCGGTCGGCGACCAGCTAGGCGACATAATGGGCTCTACAGACTCCAACAATATCTGCGCGCGCTGCCCATCGTAGTCTGCTTTCTCTAGGCGAAAATTTGTTCTTTCAGAATTCATGTATTCGGCAACGACATACAATATTTCGCTGGTGAAGGCGCCACGTGTACCGGTTACCTGCTCAAATACTACGTTGCTTATCTCGTGCGCTATGTCACGAAGCTGAGTCACGCTTCCTGTCAGAACTTCGCCTGCAAGTTTTATCTCACGGTTGATGTCAAAAAATTCGTACTGCACTTGAACTAGTTGACTGCCAGGTGCTCTATCGATCTTCCCAACCAATAGATAGTCCTGAGCCAAGATGCGCCAATCGCGGTAAAATACTTCCTGCTCTTCACTAGGCATGCTGAGCATGCTCGAACGAGACAGAGGACTAAATTCGCCAACCTGCTCCAAGTCGTTCATAACTATCTGTGAAATATTTTCACTTAACACACCATTCCCCTGCCAAGAAAAAGGCACAACGGCGATAGGGATTGGATTGTCCGAGCCCTGCGTGATCTGAATGCTTAGTTCCGCATTCGCGGAAAAAGACAACAGGAACAGACTGCCCACAAGAAAGCAATGTAGCGATTTTTGTAAATTCAATTCAGTAGATCCTCGGGTTGGAATATCAGTGAAAGAGACCTGAAATTCTCATTAAACACATTAGAAGGCAATGCCTGTAATTCTCTGAACGGTGCTGCACTATAAACTGCATTCTCCGCTGATCTGTCGAAGGCTGGGTCACCACTTGACTCGGTAATAACAGCATCAATTAGCTCACCTGTTGGCAACATTCTAATCTGCAATATCGCCCGCATACCATTCCTGGCACTCGGAGGCCTTGACCAGACACTCTGAACTGCCTGTTGAATTATCGCCATACCACTCTGTACCATTTCAAATTCTGAGCTGGCGAGTTCGACAGCAGCAGCGTTCGCGGCATCTTCCTGCCTCTGTCTTTCTCTATCTCGGCTCTCTTGTTGACGCTGCGCTTCTGCTAATTCACGCTGCCTGCGCAGCTCTTCCTCACTACGCTCAATCTCCTCACGCTCGCGCACAAGTTGATCAGCATCTAGCCTTTGCTGCTCCTGATGTTGCCGCAAGGAAGCCAGCTCTCTCGCCTTTCTTTGTTCTTGTGCCCTCGCGTCTGCCTGCTCCTGCCTCTGCGCCTCTGCAGCTTCAGCTTCCTGCGCGACCTCCCGTTCTCGAGTCCTCTGTTGTTGCTGCTGCCGCTCCAAACGCTTGCGCTCGTTTGCAACCTGTGGATTCTCTTGAATCAGCAATGCCTTCACCACAGTAGGCTGAACTAATTCCAATGCCTCTGGGCTTCTGCTGCTCTGCAGATATAACAACAACGCCAAAATTACGCTGTGAAAAGTCACGGCAACAACTACCGAGAGCGGGTAGCCGTTGTAGATCACAATATTGTGAAAAGAGTCTTTCATTTGCCCTAGATAGAGCCGAGGGGCTGTGTAATAAAATTAGGGTTCGCGACCCCGGCTGCCTGCAACGTTGTGATCAGGTTTACCATCAAACCCCAACCTGCTTTTGTATCACCCTCTACCAGAACTTGTATAGTCGGATTAGCATTGGTGATGATGCCGACCTGCTGCCCTAAGGTTTCCAAAGTTACCGCCTGGCGATCTTCTCCCGTCGCCCCGACGCTGATGAAATAGTCACCCTCAGCAGTAAGCGAAACAACCAGGGATTCTAGGTTCTCATCGATTGCCAATGGCTCGTTATTCGCCTCCGGTAATTCCACCTCGATACCCTGATTGAGCAATGGAGCGGTCACCATGAAAACCACAAGCAACACCAGCATCACGTCAATAAAAGGCACGACGTTAATCTCACCCATTGGTTTCCGTTTCTTACGGACAATTGTATCCATCAAGCAAACCTATTCAGTAGCTGCGCTTATTCACTATGTATCTGCCGATGCAGAATGCTTGAGAATTCGTCGGTAAAGGTAATGTAGCTGCCGGTTATGTTATCGACACTCGCGGTATATCGGTTGTATACAACCACCGCTGGAATCGCTACGAACAGTCCCATGGCGGTGGCGATAAGCGCCTCGGCAATGTCAGGCGCTATAACCTGCATCGTTACCTGAGCCTGACTGGCGAGCCCAATAAACGAATTCATGATACCAATAACAGTACCAAATAGGCCGATGTAAACTGAGACTGAAGCGACCGTTGCGAGAAACGGCAGGTGCTTCTCTAGCTTCTCTTCTTCTCTGGAGTAGGCCACACGCATCGCTCTCTGTGCACCTTCCATAACCGCTTCCTTGTCCATGGTGGGCTGCTGGCGCAAACGCATAAATTCTTTGAATCCAGCGCGAAAGATACTTTCCATGCCAACGACTGGAATATCCTCCTTCTGCATCTGACTCCCTTCTTTATAAAGCTGACTCAGATCCATGCCAGACCAGAAACGGTGTTCGAAACTAAGCACTCCCTTAGAGGCGGACGACAGCACCATCGCACGCTGAAATATCATCACCCAGGAAACTATCGAAAGCCCGAGCAATGTAAGCAGCACTAACTGCACTGGCAGACTTGCTTCCAAAATTAGTTGAGTAGGTGTAATCCCTGCGATCACTATCGTTCTCCATTTGGGTATCTGTTGCAGATAACCCACGATCGACCTACGCCGCAGGTCGATGTATTTAATTCGCGCGGATTGAACTCCCGCTGCCTATTACTATGACAACTACTATGATTATGACAATCAAAACCCGCAGGAAATCCGTGTCATCTAAGGGATTATTCGGCCAAAACGGCAAATAGTTTTGTGAAAAGGCATTTAACTCACTAAATGTAACCGCTGAGAGGTAAATCGAGTCATCGCGGGGATGAATCATGACTAAATCGTGGCAATAGGGGGTAAAGCGAGAATATGGCCCAGCGCGAGCACCCCAGAGAAAGTCCCAGTCAATCCTGCTCGGGTTGAGCCTGTCCTTGGTTGTAGATGTCTGCCATCTGCTCAGACGGTTTGAGGCCGAAATGACGATAGGCAAACTGGGTGACTACACGCCCACGTGGCGTGCGCATGATGAAGCCCTGCTGTATCAAATAAGGCTCCAGCACATCCTCGATCGTGTCGCGCTCTTCGCTGATCGCCGCCGCGAGACTGTCGATGCCAACCGGACCACCTTCGAACTTTTCGATCATGGTCATCAACAGACGCCGATCCATGTGGTCGAACCCATTCTTATCGATGCTTAGCATATCCAGAGCTAGGCCCGCCGTTTCCAAGTTTACTTCGCCATTAGCCTTCACTTCAGAATAGTCTCGAACTCTGCGCAGCAATCGATTCGCAATGCGCGGCGTGCCTCGCGAGCGCTTAGCGATCTCTGCAGCGCCCAATTCGTCGGTCTTAGTACCTAAGATTTTTGCAGAACGACTCACGATATGAGTCAATTCTTCTACCGAATAGAACTCTAGGCGCTGAATGATGCCAAAGCGATCTCGTAGTGGTGAAGTGAGAAGACCAGCTCGGGTGGTTGCGCCAACCAGAGTAAAGGGGGGAAGGTCCAACTTGATCGAACGCGCCGCAGGGCCTTCGCCAATCATGATATCTAACTGATAGTCTTCCATCGCAGGATAGAGTATCTCTTCGATTACCGGGCTCAATCGATGAATCTCATCGATAAATAGCACGTCGCCCTCATCTAGGTTGGTTAACATTGCCGCCAGATCACCAGCCTTTTCGAGCACGGGACCCGAAGTCGCCTTTATTGAGACCTGAAGCTCATTCGCGATGATGTTCGCGAGCGTAGTCTTTCCCAGACCCGGAGGACCGAATATCAGCGTATGGTCGAGCGGCTCTTCGCGATTGCGAGCGGCACTAATGAAGATGTCCATCTGCTCTTTGACGTCAACCTGCCCGACATAGTCCGTCAAGACCAAGGGTCGTATGGCACGGTCACCCGATTCTTCTACCGGGACCGTCTGAGGCGAGATGAGTCTATCTTCTTCCATTCTAATTCTGATTCCGTATCGTTCTAACGATCAATGTTTACTTAAACGATTAAGCCATACTCTTCAGTGAGTGCCGAATTAGTTCTTCCGAACCTGCAATCTCTGGATTTGACTTTAATACTTGAGCAATAGCATGAGCTGCCTGTTGAGGCTTATACCCAAGAGAGATTAGCGCCGTTTCTGCATCATTCGTAATTGAAGGGGAAGCAGATGATAAGACGTCGCCACTTACCGTATCCGCCTCACCGTCCCAGTCTTTTAAACGATCACGCATCTCTATCAACAATCGCTCTGCGGTCTTCTTGCCGATGCCGGGCATCTTAACCATTGCATTGATATCGTTGCTACGCACAGCTCTCACAAATTCGTTTGCTTCCATGCTGGATAGAATGCCCAGGGCCATCTTCGGACCCACGCCATTGACCTTAATTAGCGAGCGAAACATCGACTTGTCTTTCTCTTCAAAAAAACCATAGAGCAATTGAGCGTCTTCACGCACGACAAAGTGCGTGTGCAGGGTTAATTCTTTTCCTAGATCGGGCAGTTGGTAGAGTGTACTCATGGGCACCTGCACTTCGTAGCAAATGCCAGCCACATCGATCTGAATTTCCGGGGGTTTTTTGTCGACTAGAATGCCGCGTATTCTTCCTATCACGTGAATCTCTTCCTGCTAAATGATTTTGCACCGGCCATGCGGATCAGACTAGCTTCGGTATTGGCATGACAGATAGCAACTGCGAGCGCATCCGCTGCATCTTCGGCTATGTTATCACTTATCGCCAGAAGCGCTTTAACCATGTGCTGAACTTGCAGCTTGTCCGCGCCGCCAGAACCAACCACGGCCTGCTTAACTTTGCGGGCCGAGTATTCCGCGACAGGAAGATCATGTGAAAGACAGGCGACCATAGCGCTACCCCTTGCCTGACCGAGCTTTAATGCGGAGGCTGCATTCTTGCCCATAAATACGTCTTCAACGGCCGCCTGCTGCGGAGAGTATTCCTCTATCACTTGGCAGATTTCTGAGAATATGATTTTTAGGCGTTCAGGCAGAGACGCGCTGCTTGTTTTGACACAGCCGCAGTGAATGTACTCCAGTTTATTACCGACAGAATTAATCAGGCCATAGCCCGTGATACGGGAACCGGGATCGATGCCGAGAATTATGGCCATTTTGTTCCTCAGTCTGGGTGCTCGAGAACAGGCAACGCTCAATGGATGCTATGCCTGCTTCGATGCTTGACAGGCGTGCTTGTTTAACTCTTGTTCTAGCTAAAGTTGGGCAGCTATCTCATCCGAGATATTGGCATTGTGGTAGACATTCTGAACATCGTCTAAGTCTTCCATAAGATCGATTAGATGCACTAGTGTCTCGGCAGAATTCAGATCGAGATCAGCTTCTGTTGATGCCAACATGGTCATCTCTGCAGAATTCGCCTTAATACCAGCCCCATTGAGAGCATCTTGCACGGCACCGAAGGTTTCCAGCGTCGTCATCACATCGATACTGCTATCTTCATTGGTCACGATGTCATGCGCGCCCGCGTCCAAAGCAACTTCCATGATCTTCTCTTCGCTACACCCTGCGGGAAAGCTAATAATACCAGTCCGTACGAATAGATAGGCCACGGAGCCGTTGGTTCCAAGGGTGCCACCGAATTTTGTAAAGGCGTGACGCACCTCGGCAACGGTGCGGTTCTTATTGTCGGTCAACGTTTCGACGAGCACAGCAGTTCCGCCTGGGCCATAACCCTCGTAACTCAACTCTTCTAAGTTATCACTCTCGGCCGTGCCTGCGCCGCGTGCGACCGCGCGATCGATAGTATCGCGAGTCATATTAGCGGCGAGCGCCTTATCGACTGTAGCGCGCAGACTTGGATTATCTGCTACGTCGCCACCGCCTGCTTTTGCCGCAACAGTAAGCTCACGAATTATTTTCGTAAAAACCTTACCGCGCTTCGCATCCTGCCCTGCTTTTCGGTGCTTGATGTTGGCCCATTTACTATGACCTGCCATAACAGCCTAACTCCCGATCTTATGATTCTTATCTAAATTCCTTTGCACCTACTATTTATAGGTACTTTCTTTAGGGTCTACTTCATCAACTCTAAAACTGTTTCGGAGCAGCTTGCTCTCGCAATCTGATATTAAGTTCCTTGAGCTGCTTCGCTGATACATTACCAGGCGCCTGGGTCAGTGGGCACGCAGCCGACTGCGTCTTCGGAAAGGCGATAACGTCACGGATCGACGTCGCTCCAGTCATCAACATAATAAGCCTGTCCAGACCAAAGGCGATACCACCATGGGGAGGACAACCGTAACTCAGAGCTTCTAACAAGAAGCCGAACTTCTCCAGCGCTTCTTCCTCGCCGATGCCTAGCACTTCGAACACAGACTGCTGCATTTCCACCTTGTTGATACGAATCGAGCCGCCACCGAGTTCGGTGCCATTTAACACCATGTCATAGGCTCTAGAGAGCGCGGCAAGAGGGTCCGCTGCCAGCTGCTTCGCATCGCAAGATGGCGCCGTAAAAGGGTGGTGCAGTGACGTCAGACTGCCATCGCTCGCGATGTCGAACATGGGGAAATCGACAACCCATAATGGCGCCCAGCCTTCTTTGATCTGACCAAGGTCTTCTGCCACTTTGATTCGCAGCGCACCCAATGCCTCGTTCACCACTTTGGACTTGTCCGCACCGAAAAAGATGATATCCCCAGTCTGCGCTTCCAGCTTCTTCATCAATGCGTGTACGACTTCATCCGGCATGAATTTTAAGATCGGTGACTGCAGACCCTCTAAGCCTGCATCTATGTCATTCACCTTAACCCAGGCCAAACCCTTAGCGCCGTAGATGCCAACAAACTTCGTATATTCATCTATTACCTTGCGGCTAATGCTCGCTCCGGAAGGAACACGTAGCGCAGCAACACGACTCTGATCATCGTTCGCCGGGCCACTAAATACTTTAAATTCCACCTCTTTCATTAGATCCGCGATATCTACGAGTTCCAAATCGATCCTTAGATCTGGCTTGTCAGAGCCAAAACGGTGCATAGCCTCCGCATGCGTCATGCGAGGAAAAGTGCCTAGATCTGCATCTAGATGCTTCTTAAATACATCGCTGATCAGCTGCTCCATAACGGCCATAATCTGCTCTTCATCCATGAATGAAGTCTCGACATCGATCTGCGTGAACTCGGGCTGACGGTCGGCACGCAGGTCTTCGTCTCTAAAACATTTCGCTATCTGGTAGTAACGGTCCATGCCCGCCGCCATTAGAATCTGCTTAAACAGCTGCGGCGATTGTGGCAGCGCGAAAAAATTATTCGGATGCGTTCTGCTGGGCACAAGATAGTCACGAGCACCCTCGGGGGTTGCCTTAGTAAGTAGCGGGGTTTCTACATCAACGTAGCCATTACCATCCAAGAAATTACGCACAGTATTGGTTACTTTCGAACGAAATCGCAGTCTTTCCGCCATTTCTGGCCGACGTAGGTCAATGTAGCGATAGCGCAGCCGGATGTCTTCACCAACCTCAGAATGGTCGTCTAAATGTATAGGCGGTGTTTCTGCTGCATTGAGTATTTCCAGCTGCTTGCCCAGCACTTCTATCTTGCCCGTACCCATATCATTGTTAACCGTGCCTTCCGGACGCAAGCGGACGATTCCAGTTACCCTGACCACGAACTCATTACGCACACCTTCGGCAATGGCGAAGCTTTCTACGGTATCTGGGTCATAGACAACCTGAGCGATCCCTTCTCTATCTCTGACGTCGAGGAAGATAACCCCGCCGTGATCTCGGCGACGGTGAACCCATCCGCATAATTGGACTTCCTGATCCACAAATGATTCGTTTAGTTCACCGCAATAGTTACTGCGCATAGCGTTTTCCTGTTTGATACTTTCTTTATGTTGATCCGCTTTTGAAGCGGAATATCTGGTAGCGATCAGTCTAGTCGACTAGCGTTCGTTCGATTAACTAACTAGAAGCGACTTTTGACGGCGTTTTTTTGCTGTCTGTCCCCTTACTTTTCACAGCGCCCTTGTCAGCGGGCGCTTTCCCGTCTCTCTTACTCGGGGATGAGTCGGGTTTTTCTTCTGCAGATTTTTCTGAGTTGCCAGATTTTTCAGAATTGGTGCCACCTGAGGTTGCCGACTCGGATTCGGCAAGCTGCTTCTTGTTGCCCGTTTTGAAGTCAGTCTCGTACCACCCACCACCTTTTAAGCGAAAGCTCGCCGCCGAAATCAGCTTGTTTAAGCCAGACTTCCCGCAAGCAGGGCAATCCCGCAATGGCTTTTCGCTCATCTTCTGCAGAGCTTCCAACTTGTGTTCACATTTCGTGCACTGGTATTCATAAATCGGCATCGAACTTATTCCTTGGACTCAAATTCCACCGCTGAGATCGATTATCGAACCCAGACCCGCGATTTAGCTTGGGCCAGAGGTGCTAAAAGCCGGCGATTATACCTTATATGGTTTTTCTCTCGCACCTATCTTTGCGTTCTCTTGACACTCTCTTCCGTGTTTTTATGCCAACCCTCATCTCTCATGGCGCCTTCCCCACACCAGCGCTGACATATCCATGCCATTCTTGCGCCCATTTCCGAAGAAAATTCGCAGCTTTCGATAGTACCTCTCCTTCGAAGTCCGTGGCCGCAGAGCACAGTGACGCATCATTGCTAATGAGGACTGGTTCTTGATGCACCTGATTATCTTTACCCTCACCTATTTGGAGCACCAGGTAATATCCAGTCAAGATATTGATTTAGGAGCACGCCGTACCAAATCATTTCGACGAGCGAGAATCACAATAGCCGCTTCTAATCGAACAGGGCACCAATCGCTAACTTTTATAGCCAAGCAGGCGGGCCACACACTTATTGTGAGGTAACTGATTCTCAGAATTGGTCGGTTCTCGAATCTACTTTTTACGCTGAGAATTCTTAGAAAATATTCAATCAAAAAATCCTACCCATAACAAGAATAGTGCTAAAGTCGTTTGACAAAGCAAAACTTTTATGTGGCGGTTATTGTTAATTTTGTGGCATTTCTTCCACGCCATTCTATGATTTGACGCTTTAATTACCGACTATTGGTAATGGATGAAACTTGTGTGGGAAAGTTGCCATATTTACTTGCTAGCGCTATGTGAATGATTTATAAATACATCCTCTGAGAGACGAAGAAATTTTAATACTTGGCCAGAAACCAGAATTAAGCACTAAAACGAAATCTCACACTCGGAACAAGATTTAAAACAACACTAATCTAAGAACGAATTCTACTTGACTTGTAATTTAAACTGAAAGAGAGCGGGCATGGCTGTTAAAAAATCACCAAAGAAAGCTGTATCAAAATCAAAAACAAACACTGTAAAAACACGCAAAACTCCAGCTATTCAAAAGAAGTATACAAAGACTGAAATCCTAAACGAGATTTCAGAAAACACATCACTAAGCAAGAAAGAAGTTGCTGCTGTTTTAGAAGAGCTGAGTGTTCTAATTGAGCGTCACGTGAAGAAGCGCGCGGCTGGCGAATTCACTCTACCAGGTTTGCTAAAAATCAAATCTGTACAGCGTCCAGCACGTCCGGCTCGCAAAAATGTACCAAATCCTTTCCGCCCTGGCGAGATGATGGACATCCCGCGCAAGCCTGCTAGCATTCGCGTTAAGGTACTACCTCTCAAGAAGCTCAAGGAATTTGCCCTATAAGGCAGCAAAAGAGATTTCTAGATCCTGATATTGATAGGCCTAGTCCTACTAGCTACTTCTGTAGCCCAGACTCTTTAGAGAACTATAAGAAAGGCAGCCTGAAGCTGCCTTTCTTACATTTTGCGGCACACTATTTAGCAAAGTGCCATTACCCAAAATAGTCTAAGATATTCGTCATGGACCCTAATTACCTCTAACTAATTTTGAACTGGATCAGCCATGCGAGCGAGTAAATACCTAATAGCGACAGTGAAGGAGACCCCTTCGGATGCGGAGATAATTAGCCATCAACTGATGTTACGAGCGGGTCTGATCCGCAAGCTCGCCAGCGGATTGTATACATGGCTTCCACTAGGGCTGCGCGTACTTCAGAAGGTCAGTCAGATCGTCCGCGAAGAGATGAACAAATCCGACGGTATGGAAGTATCTATGCCTGTAGTTCAACCTTCACAGCTCTGGGAGGAGTCTGGGCGCTGGCAACAAATGGGCCCAGAGCTGGTGCGCTTTAAAGATCGCCACGATCGCGATTTCTGCCTAGGCCCTACTCACGAGGAGGTAATTACCGACCTCGTCCGCAATGAATACAGCAGCTATCGTCAGTTGCCGGCAAATATCTATCAGATTCAGACGAAATTCCGAGACGAGCGACGCCCGCGTTTTGGCGTTATGCGCTCACGAGAATTCATCATGAAAGATGCTTATTCCTTTCACGCGAACCAGGAATGCTTGGATGAAACCTATGCTGTCATGCATCAGACCTACTGCAATATCTTTGACCGCCTCGGCTTAAACTACCGCCCGGCGATTGCTGATTCTGGCAGTATTGGCGGCAGCACATCCCACGAATTCCACGTTCTCGCAGATAACGGTGAAGACGAAATCGTTTTTAGCAGCGAATCCGATTACGCGGCAAACATCGAACTCGCCGTCGGCACACCGCAGCCAGTCGATTATGAAGATAACGGTGAGCCTAAATTTCGCGAACTGGTAGACACTGATCAGGCGAGCACTATCGAAGAAGTAGCCGCCGCGCTGGCAATCTCGCCACAACGCATACTGAAGACACTATTTGTGCATGCCGCCAACGACGAGGGAGAGCGCACCGACAATCTCGTCGCGCTTTTGCTGCGTGGCGATCAGGAACTGAACCAAACCAAAATTTCAAAAATTAGCGGACTCGCCTCTCCTCTCGAATTTGCAGATGACGAACTGATCAAGAAAAAATTGGAATGTTCTGTAGGTTCGCTAGGGCCTGTTGGCCTATCAGATCTAGGCATACGATGTATTGCTGACAACAGCACTAGTGAGATGCACAACTTCGTCTGCGGCGCGAACAAGCCGGGCCATCACTTCATCAACGCAAACTGGGACGATGACTGCAGCCCAGATGCCATCATGGACATACGCAAGGTGCGAGAAGGCGATATCAGCCCTGACGGCAAGGGATTCTTATCTATTAAACGCGGCATCGAGGTCGGTCATATCTTTCAGTTGGGAACTAAATACAGTGAATCCATGAATGCCAAGGTGCTCGATAAGAACGGCAAGTCTGTAGTTATGCACATGGGCTGCTATGGTATCGGAGTCACTCGGGTCGTAGCTGCCTGTATCGAACAGAATCATGATGCCCATGGAATCATCTGGCCCAAAGCTATCGCACCCTTTCAGCTGGTTATCATTCTGATTGATGCACACAAATCTGAACAGATCGTCGAATTTGGAAATAGCTTGTATGAACAAGCTCAGGAGCTTGGTGCAGAAGTATTGCTGGACGACCGCGACAAGAAAACCAGCCCTGGCGTGAAGTTCGCCGATTCTGAGCTCATGGGCATTCCCCATCGTTTGGTCGTTTCACCACGGTCTCTAGCGGACGGCGTGATCGAGTACAAGAATCGCGTGGCGACAGAAAAACAACTGATCGAGACTGACGCGATCGAATCTTTCTTGCAGAAACTGTTTAGCTAGCGGCTTTATCTGGTTGCTCTCGCGTTCTTACGCAGCCGCCTGCCAAACCTGCGCCGGGATCACAGAGAAATGTCGGCGACTAGCGTATACTAGCTGGCATCGATCTGCTGCAGAAAAATCCGCATCTTTTGCAACGCCCAATAGTGGTCAAGGATAATAAGGCCATCATCGCTAGACCGCCCGAAGATGTCCTCAATCTAATTGGAGAGTAAGCAATGGATTCGCCTTATGTATTAGTGCTGTACTACAGTCGCTACGGCGCTACAGAGAAAATGGCACAACTGCTTGCTCGGGGTATCGAGCAAGTAGCAGGCATGGAAGCTAAGGTTCGCACGGTGCCCTCCGTCTCCGCTAATTCTGAGGCCACCGAGCCCGAAGTGCCCATTGAGGGAGCTATCTACTGCAGCGAAGAAGACCTGAAAAACTGCAGCGGCCTCATCATCGGCAGCCCTACACGCTTTGGCAATATGGCGGCTGCACTCAAGTACTTTCTGGATGGTACGGGCGCAATTTGGGCATCTGGCTCACTAATAGACAAACCGGTCGCCACGTTTACTTCGACCTCTTCACTGCATGGCGGGCAGGAGACCACACTATTGACCATGGCCATCCCATTGATCCATCACGGCATGGTGTTCTGCGGCATTCCCTATTCCGAAGCGGCACTCTATACAACTACTACGGGTGGAACCCCCTATGGCGCCAGCCATCTCGCTGGCACAAAGGGCAATAACCCGATTAGCGATGACGAGGCAGCGCTTTGCGCGGCATTGGGCAAACGCGTCGGCACAATCGCGCAAAAATTGGCGAGGACGAGCTAATTGGTTGGCAATGCGAAAGCGCCAAAGCAAGTGAAATGACACTACATGCTAGGCTTTTGGCGAACGACAAACTGAAAAAGTTAGGATGACTTTTCAATAAGGAAGAGTTACGCAATATGACATCACCCAACACCTTACCCTCATCCATCGAGCTTCTTCGCAAGTCGCTTCTCGCTGCCTACTATGCCTTGCTAATCTACTTCGTAGTCAGCGCGCTAATGGTGTTTGGAGAGTTTCGTCCAGCAAGCCTTGCAATCTGGCTTATACAAGTCACTCCCTTGCTCATCTTCGCGCGAGGCCTGCACTATGCGAACCTCCGAACCTATGGCTGGGTGTCATTCGTGATTCTCTTGTATTTTATGCACGGCGTTTTGATCGCATTTCAGCCGGGACAGTTCTGGCTAGGACTCGTTGAGGCCCTACTTAGCACACTGATCTTCGTGTTGCTGATATTATTTATTCGGCAGTATAGAGATCACTATCAGGTCTCTCTCTAGACTCTCTGGTTTTTACGAGCAGCACTACCATCCAAGCGTGGACTTCACCAGCGGCACCGTCAGTCTACGTTGCTGCTGCATCGAGCTATGATCCAACTCATCCAATATCTGCATCAAAGCCGACAGATTTCTCTCCGCGCGCAATAGAATAAATTCCCCTACCACATCGGGCAAGTCGAGGCCCCGCTGTCTTGCACGTAGCTGGAGAGCCGACAATTTATCTTCATCACTCAACTCGAATAGCTGAAATAACAAGCCGGACTGTAACCGCGAATGCAAATCGGGCAGCTGAGTTGTGAGTTGTTGGGCGGCCATGTGACCTGCAACGATAAGTTGAGTGCCGGTCTGGCGCATAGCGTTGAACGCAGTAAACAGTGCTCCCTCCCACTCAACATCGCCGGCAATATTTTCGATATCATCGATACATACCAAAGCAAGAGACTCTGCACCCTCTAGAATTTGTGGCGCAAACTGAGATTGATCAGCTAGTGGCACATAGATGGAGGCACGACCCTCGGCAGTGCTCTTGTTGCAAGACGCCTGCAATAAATGACTGAGCCCCGGCGAACCATTGCCCCAGATATAGAGGAAGGGTTCTTCCTCGCCCGCCGCCAGCGCGCTCACAAGAGATTGATTTACATCACTTATGAAGAAATTTTTGAATCGAGCATCGTCATCGAGACCAACGCCCAGCGTTAGCTGATCAGGATTAGAATTTGGCATTGGCTAGCGCGTCCAGCGGTAATGCAACAACGTCGCAAAACTGCTGTCCTCTACAGTGTTGTAAATTGGCAAGAGGTCACGATCCAGCGCGATCTGTTCATATAGCTGTCGCGTGTCGCCCACTAAACTTAATTGCAATTCGATCCGTTCTCCATCTACCTCCGCCGTGGTCACTGTAGCTACCAAGCCGAGGTTTTCAACATAGTTGAGGAGCGAAGAATAGTCATTCAGATTCTTGATGCCATCGATTCGTAGGCGAACCGTATCACCGTCGATCGACTCGGGAAGAATCGCGAAATAGCCAGCTAACTGCGTGGTGATTCGATTGAGTGGATCATACAAATAGGATTTTAATTCACTATCGAAGCCATCGAATACGTCGGTTTCTTCCTGAAATCGAAACTGCCAAAGACCAACTAATTCGCCACTAGCGGTAAAATGGAGACGGCCAGCTAATATACTATCCGCTCCATAGCGCTCGCTCGCACTAGAAATGGCCGCCTCGTCGAGGTTCCAGGCGATATTTTCAGAGAGCGATTTCCTATCCTCGAAATCTAGAACGGGAAAGATGATTGGTAATCCTCGAGCTGCTGCAAAATCTTGCATCACCTTAACAATTTCCGGATTGCTACCTACCGTCAAAAACTCGCGGTCGCCGGCAGAGTTCTGCAACACCATCCAGACCAATACGCTAGGTCTATTGTCGTCCCAGACAGGAATACCGGCATCCTCGAGCAACTCATTGATAAGTGCCGCCGCGAAATTTACCGAAATTATGCGCTGCTCAGCCGTATAGAACTGCTCTTCATCAGAGTCCAGAGGCAGGGTATTATCTTCAAGAGGCAGCTGAATAGATTCACTGATATAACTGGTGGCTTCAACGTAATTTTGCGCCTGAGCGATTGCCCTCTCGATGGCCAGATTCTCCAACCAGCGCGGGTCTCCACTGACTTTCACTACCACTGCCGCAAACGCTTCCCTAAAAGCCCTATTGCGCTCGGCCTCGCCATCATTCGTGACTGGGATTTGCTGGCTATACAGCCCACTGACCTGCAGCGCTAAACTGTGCTCCCATGAAATGAGCGGCAGCGTAAGCAGCAGAAGAAAATACAGGGCGATTTGTTTTAGTTGCGCGAACATGGACGGAATAATACTGTAAATCACCCCGCAAGGGTGAATTCCAGCGTGGTTCTTTGTCTATATATTTGCCTACCCGCTTAGCTATTCGTCTAGCTATTCGTCTAGCTCTCTGCTCACCTAGCGATTTACCTGATGAGCTAGTGACAGAAGGACATTTAGTCACTGACGGGAGCACAGCATCTTGATAAAATGCGCGACTAAATAAGCGGGCCCAATCCAATCCCGACACATAGGAAATATGCGATGACATCTGGCGATGAAAACAACAAGCCCGCCTCCAACTCTAGCCCCTCTTTAAGCTACCGCGATGCAGGCGTCGATATCGATGCTGGCAACGCGCTAGTCGATGAAATCAAGGCAGTTACACGCAAGACGAATCGCCCTGAAGTTCTTTCCGAGCTAGGTGGCTTCGGCGCCATGTGTGAGATTCCCAGCGGATATCAACAACCAGTATTGGTTTCAGCAACCGATGGCGTTGGCACGAAGTTAAAACTGGCTATGGAAATGGGCAAGCACGACACAATCGGTATCGATCTCGTTGCCATGTGCGTAAACGACCTCATCGTCTGCGGTGCCGAACCGCTGTTCTTCCTAGACTACTACGCAACTGGCGGTCTCAATGTCGCGAGCGCGGTTCAGGTTGTTACAGGGATAGGCGCAGGATGCGAGCTAGCCGGCTGCGCACTTATCGGAGGTGAAACCGCCGAGATGCCAGGCATGTATTCCGGCGAAGACTATGATCTTGCCGGATTCTCTGTCGGCGTGGTTGAGAAATCCAAAATAATCGATCAATCGAAGGTTGCCGTCGGTGATACATTGATCGGGCTGCGCTCCTCTGGTCCGCATTCCAATGGCTACTCACTGATCCGTAAGATCATCGAGGTCAGCGGCGCCAGGTTGGATCAACCATTTGGCGATAGCACCCTAGGGGAAACGCTACTCGAGCCAACTAAGATTTATGTGAAGACAATCGCCGCTTTAGCAGAGTCTGTCGATATCCATGCGCTGGCCCACATAACTGGGGGAGGAATTACCGAGAATCTTCCGCGCGTATTGCCCGAAGCTGCGCAGGCACAGATACGAGCCGATGCGTGGAACCGTCCAGATATTTTTAACTGGTTACAAGAGAAAGGCGGGGTAGCGGATTCTGAAATGTTAAGAACCTTCAACTGCGGGATTGGCATGATCCTCTGTGTCTGCGCTGAACAAACCCAGTTAGCACTAGAGCTTCTTAACAAAGACTCAGATCAGGCATTTCTTCTGGGTAGTGTGGCTAGTCGCGAATGTGACGAAGACGCTTCCGTAGTTATGCTTTAGCACTAAAAAAGCTCAAGACATGCACAACAATAATCGCTCAGTGGTAGTTCTAATTTCCGGAAACGGGAGCAATCTACAAGCTCTCATGGATTTTAGCAGCGCCGGAAACTATAGAGTCAGCGGCGTCATCTCAAACAAACACGACGCCTATGGCCTGCAGCGAGCGGAACAAAGCAATATACCAACTACGGTAGTCGACCATAAGCAGTATGCGAGTCGCGACCTATTCGACCAGGCACTAACCCAAGCCATAGATGAGTATGAGCCAGGCCTTATCGTACTAGCGGGCTTCATGCGTATTCTCGGCGCCGATTTTGTTAAGCGTTACCAGGGCAAAATCCTCAATACCCACCCTTCTCTGCTGCCAAATTATCCAGGCACTAACACACATCAGCGGGCGCTAGACGCTGGCGAGAAATTGCATGGCGTTTCGGTGCACTTTGTAACAGAAGAACTCGATGGCGGGCCGGTTATCGCTCAGGAGTCTATTGCTATCCAGTCGATTGATGATGCAGAAACGCTCGCTATGAAAATCCACGAGAAGGAACATGT
>JAPKAI010000077.1 GCA_028825335.1 Gammaproteobacteria bacterium
TTGCCTTGCAACTTGTACATTCGCTGTCCAGAGTCTTCGGTGTATTTTTCTGATCCTGAACCTGTTGCATGAGCTCAGCACCAATTATTCCTGTTGGTACCGCAATGATGGCGTAACCGCAAATCATAGCGATTGCTGCAAAGAATTGCCCAAGCGGAGTTTGCGGCGCGACGTCGCCGTAGCCTACGGTGGTGATGGTTACGATAGCCCAATAGATTGATTGTGGAATGCTATCAAAGCCATTTTCTCCTCCCTCTATGATGAACATGAGCGCGCCGAAGATGATGATGAGGGTGACTACCGAGAACAGGAACACGAAGATCTTGCGACGTGCCTGCAGCAGTGCAGCGTATAGCATGTTCGCCTCACCCATATAGCGCAATAGTTTTAAAATGCGGAATACGCGCAGTACGCGCATTATGCGCACAACGATGAGGTATACCGCCGACGGATAGAAGAAGGCGATATAAGTTGGGAGTATAGAGAGTAGATCTATCACGCCGTAGAAGCTAAATATGTAGCGGCGCTTATCAGGAGTGCTATAGAGTCGAAGCGCATACTCGAGGGTGAACAGGATAGTAAAGATTAGCTCCAACCGATAGAGCAGGTCGCTATGGCGTGCGTGCACCGAGGCTATCGAATCCAGAAGCACAGCTGAAACACTGATGACTATCAGCAGGATAAGCAGGATATCGAACCACCTACCAGCCTTCGTCTCGTAGCCGAAAATTACTTCGTTGATTTTCTTCTGTGTAGTGCTCTGGCTATCCAACGTCTGCCTACTGTGCGTCCCTAATCATATTGCGAGCGATGATAATTTGTTGAATCTGGCTCGTGCCTTCGTACAGTCGGAACAGGCGAACATCGCGATAGAATCTTTCCACTGCATACTCTGACATATAGCCAGCGCCGCCATGTATCTGCACGGCACGGTCGGCAACTCGGCCAACCATTTCTGTTGCAAACAACTTACAGGCAGATGATTCGGTACTGACATTCTCGCCATTGTCTCGCTTGCGCGCCGTTTCTAAAATCATGCATTCGGCCGCGTAGGTTTCTGTCTGCGAATCGGCAAGCATCGCCTGAATGAGTTGCTGATCCGATAGGGGTACACCAAACTGTTTGCGCTGCATCGCATAGTCTAATGCATCCTTGATGAGACGCTTTGCTACGCCGACACTAACGCCTGATATGTGCAGGCGCCCGCGGTCTAGTACCTTCATTGCGGTAATAAATCCTGTGCCTTCCTCGCCGATGATATTTGCTGCGGGAACTGGGCAGTCTTCGAAGATGACGTCGCAGGTCATGGAGCCAGATTGGCCCATCTTTTTATCGATAGGTCCTAAAGTGATGCCAGGCGTGCCTTTCTCAACGATAAAAGATGAGATGCCACGCGCGCCTTTGATGTCGGGGTTGGTTCGGGCCATGACGTTAAAAGTGTTGGCGACCGCAGCATTCGTTATATAGCGCTTGGTCCCATTGATTATATAGTGGTCACCCTCGCGCCTTGCTGTGGTTCGCAGTGACGCGGCATCAGAACCGGCTTCGGGCTCTGTTAGGCAGAAACAACTCACCCACTCACCGCTGGCATACTTGGGCAGGTACTTTTGCTTCTGCTCTTGCGTGCCCGCAAACACGATGGCTGCAGATCCGATGCCGTTATTCGTTCCCAAGATAGAGCGAAAAGCGGGAGAGGTATGACCCAGCGCCATTGAGACAAGGAGCTCCTCCTCCATGGTCAGCCCCAGGCCGCCGTATTCCTCCGGAATGGTCAGCCCGAACAGGCCGAGGTTCTTCATCTCTTCGAGGAGCTCCTCAGGAAGTTTTCCCTCTTCGGCCATATGATTTTCGGCGGGAATCAATCTCTCGCTCACGAAGCGCTCGATTAGATCGACCAGTAGTTTGAGTGTTTCTGGGTCTCGTATCATTGAATTTTTGCCTGAGTTCCTAATTAAGTCGTGTAGTCAAAATCTGAGCAGCTTAGCCCTTGTGCTGTGTTCGTATCAATGGGGCTGAAGGCTCAGGAGTTATCGGCTTTAAACTAGCATAATTGTCTGCTGGAAGCGACTGCATGCAGCGTAATTGCTGGAGTTCGGCCCAATACCCTAGGCCGAATGGCTATGCTAGAATAACAGGCCTCGCGTCTGCAATACCGGTACTTTTTAAAGCAGGCAGAGGTCTGGTATTGGATTCAGGGAGAACCAAGGCCGACAAAGCGAGTGAACCGACAGACCTCGCAGCAATCTTATTAGAAGTAGAGAAGTTTCTGTCAGAATGAGCCTTAGTTGTTAGTGCTCTAAAACTATTTCCCCTTTATACCAAAACAGAGTGAGAGTGAAACATGCTTGATAATTCTCAGCGCGATGCATTTATCTATGACGGTGGTCGTACCGCCTTCGGTCGACATGCAGGTGCGCTTTCCCCAGTTCGTCCCGATGATCTATTGGCCCATGCAATCAAGTCGGTTGTTGAGCGAAATGCCTTCGAAGCAGAAGCCTATGAAGATGTCATCATGGGTAATACCAATGGCGCTGGTGAAGACTGTCGCAATGTTGCGCGCTTTGCTTCCTTGCGAGCTGGTATGCCAACGTCTGTCGCCGGGTTAACGGTGAATAGGCTTTGTGGTTCGGGTTTAGCGGCAACGCTAGATGCAGCGAGGGGAGTCAAAGCAGGCGAGGGCGAATTATTTCTCGCAGGCGGCGTTGAGTCCATGAGCCGCGCGCCAATCGTTATGTCCAAGGCACACACAGCATTCGATCGTGGGCAGCAAATCGCAGACAGCACTCTAGGTGCGAGATTCACAAACCCTGCCTACGCAGCCGAGTTCGGAAACGACACGATGCCACAGACAGCAGATAATATTGCTAGCGATCTGGATATCTCCAGAGAAGACAGTGATGTCTTCGCCGCTGCGTCTCAGGCCAAATACGAGGCAGCTCGAGCCGATGGCTTCTTCAAGGATGAGATCGTTGCTATCGACGTGCCCCAGGGCCGAAAGAAGCCGAATCTGACGGTAGATGCCGATGAACATCCACGACCATCTTCTACACTCGCAGCTCTTGCTGGGCTGCGTTCACTGTCTGCGGATGGCGTGGTCACTGCAGGCAGCGCGAGTGGTATCAATGACGGTGCGGCAGCACTTATTGTAGGCAGTGCCGCTATAGGCGAAAAATATTCGGTCAAGCCGCGCGTACGCATTATCGCAGGTGCGGTTGCAGGTGTTGAGCCGCGCGTCATGGGTCTAGGCCCGGTGTTCGCAATTCGCAAGGCACTGGCGCGTGCAAACCTAGAACTTAAGGATATGGATATCATTGAGATCAACGAGGCATTCTCAGCGCAGGTTCTGGGCTGCCTGAAGATGTTGGAAGTCGATTTTAGTGACTCGCGTGTAAACCCAAATGGTGGGGCGATAGCGTTGGGCCATCCGTTAGGAGCATCAGGCGCGAGAATCGCCATCACTGCAATGCGCCAGTTAGAAAGAACAGGCGGCCGCTATGCAGCTATTAGTCTCTGTATAGGAATTGGCCAGGGTGTCGCCGCGATTATTGAGCGAGTCGATTAGAGACTCCTAGAGACGAACAAAAACTAGTAAGCAGTACTTCTTACACGTAAATCAGCAACACAGGAATTAAACATGTCGAATGTCGTTAGTTATGAATTAGTTGGAAATATTGGCGTAATTAGTGTCAGCAGTCCGCCAGTGAATGCACTCTCACAAGCCGTGCGCGAAGGCATCTTAAATGCAGTGAATGCTGCAGCCGAAGATGCATCTGAAGCGGTGGTGTTGCGCTGCGAGGGTCGTACCTTTATCGCAGGCGCGGACATCACAGAGTTTGGCAAGCCGCCGATGGAACCTGGTTTACCAGAAGTCCTCTCTGCCATAGAGAATTCGAAGAAGCCAGTAATCGCTGCTATTCATGGCACGGCGCTGGGCGGTGGATTTGAAGTTGCTCTTGCCTGTCACTACCGCTGCGCTATTGCGTCAGCAAAGGTTGGTTTGCCTGAGGTTAAGTTAGGTCTTCTTCCAGGTGCCGGTGGAACACAGCGTGTACCACGATTGGCTGGGGTGAAGGCAGCACTGGATATGATAACCACTGGCAACCCGGTTGCGGCGGCGAAGGCAAATAGCATGGGTCTAGTAGATGAAGTCGTCGAAGGCGATGATCTGCAGGCGGCAGCGATTAAGTATGCAAATGATTTGGTGGCCTCCGGCGCTCCATTGAAGAGAGTTCGCGACATTACTATCGATGCTTCAACTATTGAACCGGGTTTCTTCGATGCAGCAAGAAAGAAGCTTGCCCTGCGCGCCCGTGGTCAGATAGCTCCAGATAAGATCGTGTCTTGCATCGAAGCAGCGGTGAATCTGCCAATGGATGAAGGCTTAGAGCGAGAGCGAGAATTGTTCCGTGAATTGGTAACGTCTCCAGAGTCGGCAGCTATGCGACATATTTTCTTTGCAGAGCGCCAAGCTGCGAAGATCAAAGACCTGCCTAAAGATACTCCGCTAAGAGACATTAAGAAGGTTGCCATCATCGGCGGCGGCACTATGGGCGGCGGTATTGCCATGTGTTTCGCGAATGTAGGCATTCCTGTTGTCATGGTAGAGATTAATGACGAAGCGCTTGCACGTGGTATGAAGATCATTCGCAAGAACTACACGATTACCGTGGCCAAAGGGAAGCTACCTGCGGACAAGATGGAGCAATTGATCAGCACAATTACTGGCACAACTGATTACGCAGACTTAGCCGATGTCGATTTAGTCATCGAAGCTGTCTTCGAAAATCTAGAACTCAAGAAAGAGATTTTTGCGAAATTGGATGCAGTCTGTAAGCCAGGTGCAATCCTAGCGACAAACACTTCTTATCAAGACGTGGACGCCATCGCTGCTGCTACTAATCGACCACAGGACGTGCTGGGACTTCATTTCTTTAGCCCGGCTAATGTGATGAAGCTTTTGGAAATCGTGCGCGGCGAGAAGACTGCTGACGATGCCTTGGCAACGTCTATGAAAATCGGAAAGAAGATTGGCAAGGTATGTGCGCTATCAAGAGTGTGCTACGGCTTCATCGGAAACCGCATGCTAGGTGGCTATGGTCGCGAGGCGCAGATGTTGTTGATGGATGGTTGTACGCCAACGCAGGTCGATTCAGCATTAGAAAAATTTGGTATGGCGATGGGTCCTTTGGCTATGGGCGATCTGGCAGGTCTGGATGTTGGCTACAAGGCACGCGAGGGGCGCACTGATCTACCTGACGACCCAAAACTCTATCGTATGGGTACGCTGCTAGTTGAGATGGGTCGGCACGGCCAGAAGACTGGCTCTGGCTTCTATAAATACGATCCTGAGACTAGACGTCGCATGCCAGACCCTGAAGTCGAGTCGATGATTAAGGAAGAGGCGGCGAAGTTAAATCTCGAGCAACGAGATATATCCGACGAAGAAATTCTGCAGCGTTGTCTCTATCCGCTGATCAATGAAGGCGCACTGATCCTCGAAGAGGGCATCGCTCAGCGTTCTAGTGACATCGATGTCGTCTATGTGTTTGGTTATGCATTCCCAGCAGCTAAAGGTGGACCTATGCACTATGCAGATCAAGTCGGGCTGAAGAATGTCTACGATAAGATCTGTGAGTTCAGAGAGCGCGACGGCGAGATGTATTGGAAGCCTGCTCCGCTTTTAGAAAAGCTAGCGAAAGAAGGTAAGACCTTTGCAGAGTGGGAACCGGATAATGGATAGAACTCCATTTTAAGGGGTTTCGAATATATTTTTTATCTTTCACAGGATTTTATAGAAGAGACTACAACATGATTTCATATCAAACGGCTTCGCCCGGCGCGACTCTGGTAGCAGTAGAGTCAGAGACGCCTGTCCCTCAAGGTACGCAGGTGTTGGTTAAAACAATCGCCTGCGGTGTATGTCACTCCGATATACACATGCATGATGGTGTTTTTAATCTTGGCAACGATAAGCAACTTGAAGTTGGTCGAGAGGGCATGGTGTTGGGTCATGAAATATTTGGAGAAGTTGTAGCTGTAGGTCCTGATGCTGAGGACGTGCAGGTTGGCGATCGCCGCGTAGTCTATCCTTGGATAGGTTGTGGCGAATGTGCAGCCTGCAAACGCGGTGAAGAACAGCTCTGTACGCCCGGTCGCGCTCTAGGCATCGCAGTTAACGGCGGCTTCGCCGATCATGTAATCATTCCTCACAGTCGTTATTTGTTCGACAAAGGGGATGCGTCTGATGCCTTGGCTGCCACCTATGCCTGTTCCGGTCTCACTGCCTATAGTGCTCTAAAGAAAATTGGCGAGCTTCATTCTGATGACGCCGTGGTCATTATCGGTGCTGGCGGCGTTGGGATGATGGCGATTCAGATCGCGATCTCATCGATGGGTATCGATCCGATTGTGGTCGATATTGACGAGTCAAAGCTAGCAGCAGCGCGGGAGCTCGGCGTAACTCGGACATTTAATTCTTCTGATCCGCAGACCTCGAAAGCGCTTCGCAAGGCAACCGGCGGTGCGTTCGCGGTACTAGACTTCGTTGGCGCAGAAGCGTCGGTGAATTATGGTCTGGGCTGCCTGCGTAAAGGCGGGATGCTGGTCATCGTCGGCCTTTTTGGCGGAGCATTGAATATACCTATCCCATTCATACCGATGAATGCGCGCGTTATTCAAGGCAGCTACGTGGGAACGCCGCAAGATATGGCCGAGCTCATGGAGTTGGTGCGCGCGGGCAAGATTGCGCCAATCCAGATACAGGAACGACCGCTGTCTGAAGTTTCTGAGGCTTTAGCAGATCTAAAGGCGGGTAAGGTACAGGGGCGTCAAGTTCTGGTTATTGGCTAGCTTTTTTAGTAATGCATAACTAACTGATTTGTAGATTGAATAGTATAGGAGGGTTGCCTTGCAGTCCCAACAAGCATTTAGAATCGAGACCCGAGCCTGGTTGGAGCAGAATTGCCCAAAGTCGATGCGAACCTCAATGGTACAAGAGGAAGTTGTCTGGGGCGGGCGCAATGCTGAGTTTGCCAATCCCGATAGCGAGATTTGGCTGCAGCGGATGGCGGAGAAAGGTTGGACTTGTCCCACTTGGCCTTCTGAGTACGGTGGCGGTGGTCTAGACAAGGATCAGACGATCGTATTGGGCGAGGAACTGGCTAGAATTAATGCCCGGCCTGCGTTGACGAGCTTCGGAATCAGCATGCTAGGCCCGGTGCTGCTGGAATACGGCAATCATCAGCAGAAGCAGGAGCATATACCAAAGATCGTGCGTGGCGAAATTCGCTGGTGTCAGGGTTATTCTGAGCCGGGCTCAGGGTCGGACCTTGCGAGCCTTTCTACCAAGGCTGAATTGCAGGGGGATAACTATCTCATCAATGGCTCCAAGGTTTGGACCTCCTATGCCGACAAGGCTGATTGGATATTCTGTCTCGTGCGCACCGACTTCGACGTCCCGAAGCATTCAGGTATTAGTTTTATCCTGTTCGATATGACTAGCGTAGGCATATCAACTAAACCTATTCAGTTGATTAGTGGTTCGTCTCCGTTCTGCGAAACATTCTTTGACGATGTGAAAGCGCCCGCGAGCAACTTAGTAGGGCGCCTCAACGAAGGTTGGACCATAGCCAAACGTCTATTGCAGCACGAGCGCACGATGATTTCTGGTTTTGGTTTAAGCGCTGGCCAATCTGATAACGGTGGCACCACGTCTACCATTTCAAGTTTGGAAGGCACAGCCATGCATTATCGCGGCGATAGCAAAAAATTATCAGATCCGGTGCTGCGTGATCAGATTGCGCGATTCAAGATAGATGCCGACGCATTCGCTCATACATCAAAGCGCTCAATAGAAGAGTCCAAGCAAGGGCAGGGGCCGAACGCAACTTCCTCTATGTTGAAGAACTATGGCTGTGAATTGAACAAGCGACGCTACGAATTAATGCTGCAGGCAATCGGAAGCCAGGGTTTAGGTTGGGAAGGCGAAGGCTTTAACGATGAAGAGTTGCAGCTGACTCGTGAATGGCTGCGCTCCAAGGCGAACTCCATCGAGGGTGGCACCTCAGAAGTACAGTTAAATATAATTGCCAAGCGAGTGCTGGGCTTGCCAGATATTTTAAGCTTGGCGCAGAAATAGTCGTCTGGATCGAATGATATTTATTCTAAGGAAGGTTTGAATAATGGCGTTAGTGTTAAGTGAAGAGCAGCAATTGTTGAAAGACTCGGCAAAGAATTTCTGCGAGCAAAATGCGCCAGTCTCAGTGCTTAGAGGACTGCGTGATAGCAAAGATGAGCAAGGCTATGACCAGGGGATATGGTCGCAGATGATCGAGCTTGGTTGGGCAGGAATGGCAATACCAGAGGCTTACGGAGGATTCGATTTTGGCTACGGCGGGCTCGGTGTTGTATTGGAAGAAACGGGAAAGACCCTAGTTAGTTCTCCGTTAATACCCACTGTATTAGTCGGCGCTACTGCTATTGCCCAACTTGGCAACGAAGCGCAGAAGCAAGTCCTGCTTCCGAAGATTGTCGCCGGCGAGCTACTCACAGCGTTAGCGCTCGATGAACACACGAGTCACAATCCAAGCAAGATAGCGACTACTGCAACGAAGGTTGACGGTGGTTATAGTCTGAATGGCAGCAAGACGTTTGTCCTCGATGGTCATATTGCGAACATGCTAATTGTTGTTGCGCGAACATCCGGTGAGACTGATAGTGAGCAGGGGATATCGCTGTTTCTAGTGGATGCTAACGCCGAGGGGCTTAACATTGCTCGCACTATCATGGTGGATAGCCGTAACTCTTCTAATATTCAATTCAAGAATGTAGTCGTTGCCGAGGATGCACTTCTCGGGGAGAAGGATCAGGGTTTTAATGGGCTGGATTCGGTGCTGGATATCGCGCGCATTGGAATCGCTGCTGAGATGTTGGGTAGCATGCAGGCGGTCTTCGAAAGCATCTTGGAGTTTCTAAAACAGCGCGAGCAATTTGGTGTATTGATAGGCTCCTTTCAGGGGCTTCAGCATCGCGCCGCAGAGATGTACAGTGAGATAGAACTCTGCAAGTCAGCTGTTCGTGCGGCCTTAGCTGGTCTGGATGAGCCCGATACGACTCAGGCTGAGATCGCTGTGCTAGCTAGCATGACCAAGGCCAAGCTCTCCGAGGTTTTTTTCCTCGTGAGTAACGAAGGCATACAGATGCACGGCGGCATAGGTATGACTGACGAATTCGATATAGGATTTTTTATCAAGCGAGCGCGAGTTGCTCAACAATTCTTGGGTGATTCTTCTTTTCACCGGGATCGATACGCAACCCTAAACGGTTTTTGAGACCATTCGAAAATTCACTAGAGCTTGTTCCTTAGTAGGAGTCTGAAGATGACCGCGAAGCTTCGCAAGTTTTACGAAACCGGCAACCAGGTTAACGATGAGCCGCTGGTTTGTATCTTCGAAGATTTCTTAAACGATAGTAAAGTTGAGCACGTGCTTACGGTGGCAGAGCCAAAGCTCAATCAGGCATTGGCCAGAGCATGGTTACCTGCCTGCTCTATCTAAGTGATGTAGAAGAAGGCGGCGGGACATCCTTCCCAAATTTAGACATGGAAATTAGAGATAAGAAGGGGCGATTGGCACTGTTTCATAATTGCCACGAGGGCGGCACGGCCCATCATCTGGACAGTCTTCATGGTGGTATGCCCGTTTTGAAGCGCGAGAAATGGGCCTGTAATTTTTGGTTTCGAGAATTGCTGTATCAAACTCTCGGAGTTGTTCCAGCCGAGCCTGAGGATACAACTGTTCCACCCAAATACAGTCGCGTTATCTAATGAGATAAATCATGCCCTTGCTGATTATTGGTGCTGTACTGGCGATTTTGGTGTATGTGCCGAGCTTCTGGGTGCGCCATATTATGTCCAAGCACAGCAAGGAGATAGCTGGCTTGCCGGGCACGGGCGGTGAGCTAGCAAAGCATCTGATAGAGCGTTTTGAGCTAACCGGTATCACTGTCGAAGAGGCAGCGCCGAATACCGATCACTTCGACCCTTCCGGACCTGTCGTTCGGTTGAGCCCGAATAACTTCAACGGTAGATCGCTTACGGCTGTGGCGGTAGCGGCTCATGAGGTTGGTCATGCCATGCAGTTTTATCGTGGCGAGAAAATATTTGAACTGCGTAAGCGCTATCTTCCTCTGGCTACTAGACTCAATCAGGTCGGCGTTGTCATCATGATGACGATTCCCTTTATAGCGGTGCTTATTCGCATGCCGCTTGCGATAGCTGGAGTTATAGCACTAAGTTTGTTACTTCAGCTCGCAGGTGCCTTTGCCTACTTGATTATTCTGCCCGAAGAATGGGACGCGAGCTTTAACAAGGCATTGCCTGTCCTAATCGAAGGCGAATACATACAGCCGGCACACATGCCCGCTGTTCGACAGGTACTGAAGGCGGCGGCGCTAACGTACTTTGCGGCCGCATTGGCGAATGTTCTCCATATCGGTCGCTGGTTTATGCTACTAAGGCGCTAATGAAGGGGTAGGAAATGGATGACTCACTCAATGTATTCGATGAAGCATTAGTGCCTTGTAGCACTGATCCGGTAACAGGGTTTTATCGTGACGGCTGCTGCAATACGAGCGATGACGATCCGGGGTCGCATACGGTATGCATACGGGTCGACGAGCGGTTCTTGCAATATTCACGATTTCGCGGCAACGATCTTTCCACGCCCATGCCAGACTTTGGATTTCCAGGGCTCAGTCCTGGCGACAGCTGGTGTCTATGTGCTGCGCGGTGGTTGGAAGCCTATGAGCAGGATATGGCCCCTAAGGTTTACCTAACGCGCACGCACAAGCGCGCCCTCGAGATAGTGAGCATCGACAAGCTGAAAGAGTTTGCGGCAGACTTAAACTAGCGGGCACAGACTTGGATCTCTCCCTCGTTGTTATTACAGCTGAGCTAGCTTTTCATAAAAAATAAATATTTTGCTTAGACTCTATAGGTAACTTTGTATGATTGAGATTCCACAGAACTCAACCGTCTATGCCCTGACAATGTTGTTCGCTGGTATTGGCATTCCCATCATGGCCGCTCTCAATGCGGGACTGGGAACAAAATTGCAGAGCCCAGCGCTGGCTGCTGGCATTCTTTTTCTTGTAGCCATGGTAGCGTCACTCTCCTACCTGCTATTGGTGGAGGGGATTCCCACATCATTTTCGGCGCCCTCGACGCCATTTTATTTTTATCTCGGTGGCTTGTTCGTCGTCTTCTATGTGTTAAGCGTGACTTGGATCGCTCCACGGTTTGGAATCGGCAACGCGGTTTCCTTTGTGCTGCTTGGTCAGCTAATATCTATGGCAACCATAGATCAGTTTGGGCTGATGGGTGCGCCGCAGACGTCTTTAACGCTGCCGCGACTTATGGGCTTACTTTTTATGGCGATTGGCATTTTTTTGGTGGTGCGAAAGTAGTTTGCTGATGCGAGCGAGCTTTTTGAACGCTTGGATGTGGCTATATCAATCGCAGGAAACACACCGGTGTCAGTGGATAAGAAACTGTTGAGTTTTTAGCGCTTTTTGGAAAAACGGGATCACGATAACGAGAAAAAGGTGAAGCTATGAGAAATAATGGGATAGAGCGTAGTGCACAAATATTTCTACTACTAGGATTAGCTGCGTTCGCTTCAATTGCGACCGCGCAGAACTTAGACCCAGCTCGATTTGAGAATACGATACTTGGCTTCGAGGCTAGTGATGCGAAGTCACAGCCAGAAGAAGGTGCCATCCTGCTCACTGGCAGTTCCAGTATTGCGCGCTGGAACGATCAGGCAGAGGCAGCATTGGCACCTCTCTCGGTGATACCGCGTGGCTTCGGGGGTAGCGTTATGGGCGATGTATTGCATTACTTGGATCGGGTTGCATTGACCTACAAGCCTCGTGCCATTCTTATCTACGAGGGTGATAACGATACTTGGTATAAGCTATCAGAAGAAAAGATCATCGGTCAGTTCGAAGAGATTGTTGCAAGAGTGCACGAGGTGCTGCCGGAGACCCGAGTGTATGCACTATCAGTTAAACCCAGTGTGGCACGGGTAAGTGTGTGGCCAGCAGCGCAGCAAGTAAGCGCCCGAATGCACGCTATCGCCGAATCCGATTCTCTCGTGTACTACATTGACGTTGCCTCAGTGTTTCTGAAATCTGATGGCTCGGTGATGACCGATATTTTCGTGGAGGATGGATTGCATCTGAACGACAAAGGAAATGCGATATGGGGAAGAGCAATTAAGGCCGGGTTGATGAAGATTGAAGGTCAGTTTGAATAGCTTAGTAAAGCCTGCATAACAAGACGAGTTTAAGCTATAGCATGAATTTTCTTACTTTATTGGAAGCGACTATCAAGTTGGGAATTCCCATGATAGTTCTCTGCTGGATTATCTTTACGCGGCTTTATGGTGGCGGCGAGTTAGATCGAAAGGCAGACAAAAAATCCATCGGCGCTCAGGTCAAGGGTATAAAGAAGTCCTTCAAGAAAAAGAAGGAGGGTGGCGCCTCGAATTACATGGTCGAGAAATGGATGTGGTTTGGCATTGGTTTCTAAGGTCTCGCAGGTCTTTGGACCTTTGTTATTATCGAGATCAGAGACGTTATTCGCATAATTCTTGACCCTACGACGATTCCTGACTCGCTAGATGATGTGCTTGTGTCTGCGGCGGTTGACCTGCTGGTGAATCAATTCTCCAATCGTGTAGCAGCCTTAGTCTGGTTTGGCTACTGGCAGACTAAGGCATGATTATCTGGGTCTTGGTAGCATACGTCGGCTACCGTGCCGAGCTGGCCGCCGTCGTGATTCGGAATAACCAGCTTGTGGTTCGCCAGAGCCAGTGCCGCAACGGCGGCGCTTGAAGATAGACCGGAAAGAAACTGTCGACGCCTTATGCAG
>JAPKAI010000078.1 GCA_028825335.1 Gammaproteobacteria bacterium
ACGTAGTGCTAAGCTAGCAGTAGCTTCTTGTTCATAGGTGTCTCCGGATGCTGCTAGATATGGGTGGATAGCGCAAGCGGGTGCAAGCACACTTTCGGCAATCTATGATGTATGCCCCAAATGAATTGGATGCAAATGAGAATGTCATCTTTTTCTTACTGAGATTCCTTGCTATTGTTGCGAATTCGGTTTTTTCACACAGAAGGGTTTTAGTTTCATGGTAAATATACAATTCATCGAGCATGACGGTAAAGAGCACTCTGTAGAGGTATCGACAGGGGGCTCAGTAATGCACGCAGCTATAACGAATGGCGTGCCTGGCATTGATGCAGACTGCGGCGGTTCCTGCTCCTGTGCTACCTGTCATGTCTATGTTAATGCGGAGTGGCTAGGAAAGGTGGGCGAGCTTAGCCCCACTGAGGAAGCGATGCTCAGTCTGAGCACTGACCGCAAAGATAACTCTCGCCTGGCTTGTCAGATTCAGGTGACTGAGGGATTAGATGGCTTGGTTGTTACCACGCCTGAGTTTCAGTTCTAGGTTTTGAGCCTTCAGATAAAAGCTGAATCAGTAAAAAATTAAGATCCTGTGGGGGGATGGTAGTATGAGCGATATAGCGAGTGGCGCAGAGTCTAAAAAAAGCAAGTGGAGTATGGTAGGAAAGGATCCCTATGCCATGCCAATCGAGAAGATCGATCTGTCCCATCCTGGCATTTGGCGAGCGAATGAGTTTTTGCCTTTCATGGAACGCCTTCGCAGCGAAGAGCCAGTTCATTACTGTGCAGAATCTGCCGTTGGTCCTTACTGGTCGGTCATGAAGTACAAAGATATTATGGAGGTGGATACATCGCCGCATATTTATTCTTCCGAACCAACTATCGGTATCGTCGATAGCTTCGAAGAGTTTACGCTTCCCGCTTTTATATCTATGGACCCACCGAAACACGATGAGCAGCGCCGGGTGGTTCAGGATGTTGTAGCGCCAGCGAATCTTAAAAACTTGGAAGGCTTGATTCGGCAGAGAGTCTGCACAATTCTCGATGGCTTGCCGATCGATGAAGAATTTGATTGGGTCGAACATGTCTCGATCGAACTCACTACGCAGATGCTCGCCACGCTATTCGATTTTCCCTTCGAGGACCGAAGTAAACTGACGTTCTGGTCGGACGCAGCAACGGCAATTCCAGGCGGAGGGGTCGTTAGCAATCAGACGGAACGCTGGGAAGCCCTGCAGGAATGCTTCGCCTATTTTATCCGTCTATGGAACGATCGCGTTAACGAAAAGCCGGGCAACGATTTAATCTCCATGCTTGCGCACGGCGAAGCTACTCGTGATATGCCCCAGGAAGAATATCTGGGGAATATAATTCTATTGATCGTGGGTGGTAACGACACCACTCGAAACTCTATCTCTGGTGGTGTGCTCGCTCTGAACGAAAACCCAGCAGAGTATGACAAGTTGCGCGCGAATTTTAGTCTGATTCGCAACATGGTGTCTGAGATAATTCGGTGGCAGACACCGTTAGCTCATATGCGTCGTACAGCGCTTGTCGATACCGAACTTGGCGGCAAGCAAATTAAGTCAGGCGAGAAAGTTGTCATGTGGTATGCATCTGGCAATCGTGACGAAGAATCAATCGAGCGAGCGAATGAATTTCTCATCGACAGGGCGAATGCACGGCAACACCTTTCCTTCGGTTTCGGTCTACATCGTTGCATGGGAAATCGCTTAGCAGAGATGCAGCTCACTATCGTATGGGAAGAGATTATGAAGCGTTTTCACAAGGTGGAAGTGGTTGGTGAGCCAGAGCGCGTGTACTCCAGTTTCGTAAAGGGTTATATGAGTCTGCCAGTTAAATTGCAGGCGTTGGACTAGTCATGTTTAACGTCAAAGCCTGCCTGGTCAATCTCTAGACCCGCTTCTAAGTCTTCTCTCACTTCCCGAATATATTTTCCTTGTTGGTCCGAACGAAACGGCTATTACCGTCTCTGCGTGTAAAGCCAGCGCTGTCAAAATATTCGAGAATCTCGATGCAGAGGTTCCGGCCTATCTTGGAGGAATCGCGAAACTGTATAACGGAGAATCCGGCATCGTCGCTCTCGGTTTCTATTAGCTGCTCTATAAAGCCGGCCAGAGTCATAATGGTCTCCGGTAGGTAATAGCGATTTTCCGCAACCTTTATCAGCGTGCCAGCCTTAGCCGACTCGCGCAGGATTCGCTCCAGAGACATCAAGGGAATATTCGTCATCTCCACAAGTTCGCGAGTACGCGGGGGGACGTAGCCTGCCTTTAGTAATATGGGCCGTACCTGTTCGAGGAAGGCTTCTTCTTCAGCGCTCAATGAGGTCTTGTGGCTTGGTAGGTGTAAGAGCGTGCCGGTGCGCTTGATTGCATTCGAATCTAAGAGGCTCTGCAGTATGCCGTGGAAAAGCAGGTGGGAGCTTGCGAAGTCGACACCATGGCTGAGAGCAGGCTCACTTAACCCTTGTTGATTAGCTTGTTTCTGATGAAAATCTTTGAGGTGGCTCAGGATATTGTTGCGGCACTCTCTATGATATTTCTCGTGCAGCAATACCGGGAGTGAAGACTTCTCCAAGTTGAGAGAATGAAAGCCTATGTCCTCTTGTTTAAGAGTCTCGAGTAATTTTTCGATAGCCGAGTTGCTAATATTTCTGCAGACCGAAAATTCTTGCAGCTTGATGCCGTCGACTTGCATCTTGAGAAGCTGCTTGAGGGCATCGATGCCGTCATGTTGCATCGCATTCAATTGTGCGAGTCGCGACTCGCTGCTGCGTTTACGCCTGGGTATAAAAATATCGACAACGCGGCCGCCGCCCAATGTATGTTGTGAGGCCGGGTCGCGCACGATGAATCGATCGCCATGATGGGCAATCATCTGTTCGAGGCATTTTACCTGATAGAGACTCTCTCCCAGATGACGAATGTTGACCACGTGATGGGATGCACCGATGTGCACATGGTATTGCGCACTGCTCTGCAATTTAAAATCCTGATCAATAAAGTCTACCGTTGCGTCTAGGAGATTGATCGGATGAAAGAGCTTCTCGTCAATTAGCCAGTCACCTCGGTTTACAAGTTTGTGATCCAGACTTACATTCATTGCGGCGCGCTGGCCGTTGTAGACTTCGTTAAGTTCTGTTTTGTCGAGCCTAGCACTTCGAAGTTTCGTGAGTTCGCCCGACGCTGTGTGCTTGAGACTGCTCCCAGTCTTGATGGAACCTGCCCGGACGCTACCCGTCAATACGGTACCGATTCCCTTCGCGACGAAGCTCCTGTCGATGAGATAACGGAAATACCGATCGTCATCGCCGCTTTCCTTTAGGGCGCTATCATCACCGAACTGACTCTGTAGGTAGTCGGTGAGCTCATCTATGCCATCGCCGCTCTCATTCGAGAGAGGAAAGATCGGAGCGCCCTTGAGGCTTGTAGTGGCTTGTAGTTGTTTGATTTCTTCAATGACGGTCTGTACATGGCCGGGCTCGCAGCGATCAATCTTCGTCAGCGCTATAGCGCCACGCGAGATGGCTAACAGATCTAGTATGGCGAGATGTTCGCGTGTCTGCGGCATGATGCCATCGTCGGCGGCGATAACTAGCAGCGCACCGTCCACTGCCCCCACCCCGGCAAGCATATTGTTGATGAAATCGATATGACCCGGTACATCGACGAAGCCTAGAGTGTTGTTGCATTCCTGCCCATCGATGACGCTGGAGAAGTGGTGATAGGCGTAGCCAGGAACGATGGTTAGCCCGCGGTTCTTTTCTTCTGCGAGGGTATCGGTATTGGTACCAGTAATATTTGCCACCAATGAGGTCTTGCCGTGATCGACATGACCGGCAGTGGCAAATATGAGAGAGCGGGAATTATTCTGTGAGGCTTCAGGCATGACTTAGGGGCACAACGAATACCCTATGATAGGTATTCGGCTAATGATTGAAGTGGTCAGTATAGGCTAGTCCTGTCTAGTACTCCATCCACCTCTGCAGTCAGGTCGCGCCACTTCGATTGAACTTTATGATGAAGAAGATCATCGTGGCGAAGATCAGCGCAGCCAGTATGAAGCCTGCGTTTAGAATGCCGGTGGCCATGTTTACGATTCCATAACCGATTGAGCCAGTCAGCAACGCATAGTAGAAGAATGGCATTAGGGTCTTTCTTATTACTGCACCTTCTTTACCAACCAGGCCTACAACAGCCGAGGCTGCAACCACGTTGTGAACACAGATAATGTTGCCCGAGGCCCCGCCCACTGCCTGTAAGGCTACGATCCACGTTGGGTCAGCCATGATGCGTTCACCCACACCAAATTGGAATAGCGAGAACATCATATTGCTCACAGTGTTGCTGCCTGCGACGAAGGCGCCGAGTCCACCGATAAAGGTAGAGAAGAAGGGCCACGCCGATCCGGTAAGATTAGCGACTCCCTCAGCGAGCACCAGTGGCATCTGCTCGTAACCGGCGGCACCGCCGCTGGAATTGATGAAAACCTGAACCATAGGAACGGTGAACACCAGCGCCATGGAGGCAGGAACGAGTGTTTTTAGAGACTTACCGAACGCGATCTTATATTCCGCTGGCTTTAAGCTATGCAAGAGCATGGTGATTAGCGAGACGATTATGAATATTGTGCCAGGAGACCACAGCGGCTGGAAAGATGCGGTAATGTCGCTGCCAAAAATTTGACTCCATGACCAGGTTGTTAGGATGCCTGGCCCACGTAATACTGGCTCTAAATCGAAATAGGGTAGGCGAGTAATTATCAATAGGCCGGCTACGAATAAGTAAGGCGACCAGGCTCTGACAATACCCATAATTGGAACGCTCTCATCTTCGACTTCCAGCTGCATGCTGCCAGTCCACTCTTCGTCCCAGTTCTCTTTGTCATCAAAGTCCCATATCTCATCTTCCTTTGGTAACAGAAAGCCAGCCTTTGCTGCACTGACTACTACACTCAGACCTACGAGACCGCCAATAAGCGATGGAAACTCTGGTCCGAAATAGGTTGCTACTAAGAGATAGGGAATGGTCATAGCGAAAGCGGCAAACAAGGCAAACTTCCACACCTTAAAGCCTTCTGCGAAAGATCTATTTTTGCCGAAGAAGCGGGTCATGACACCCACGACTAGGAGTGGAATAAAAGTGCCGGCGATCGCGTGGAGCAAGGCGATCTTCGTGGCGATAAACGCGAGGAATTGTTCCCACTCAGCGAACCCCAATTGCGCAGCATAGGCTGCCATCTCTGGGTCGGCCGAGAGTCCGGTGTTTACGCCAACCATAATGGGCGTGCCCATCGCACCGAATGATACCGGTGTGCTCTGAATTATCATGCCGGCGACAACCGCTGCCATCGCAGGAAAACCGAGCCCTACCATCAGTGGCACAGCCACTGCAGCGGGTGTCCCAAAGCCTGCTGATCCTTCGATGAAGGAGCCGAATAGCCAAGCGATGATAATGACCTGAATGCGGCGGTCGGGCGTGATATCTGAGAAGCCCTGGCGGATGGCGCGAATGGCACCGCTTTGCTGTAATGTATTAAGCAGCAAGATGGCACCAAAGATAATATAGATCAGCGTACCTGCTGTCCAAAGGCCGTTTGCACTGGCAGCTAGAACCTTATTTACAGGCACCTGCCAGACGAAAAAAGCGAGTGCGGCCGCGACCACATAGGCGATAGGCATAGCGCGGCTTGCAGGCCAACGTAGCAACACCAAAAAAAAGGCAACGGAGATAATAGGTAAAAGCGATAGTAGAGCTAGGATTCCAGTGCTCATAATTTTTTCTTCTTAGTAGTGAGCGATCTCTGGCAGCTTAGCAGATAATTTAGAATCTGAGAAACCCATTTGCCCTTAGGCATATCCTACGGGGACAAGAGCGTCGATAAGTGGAATAATGGGTTTAGCAGCCCATTTCATCGGGCGCAAAATTCACCCTCAGAAGGAGCCAGATTATGGAGATTTCAACGATCGTGGCATTAGTAATTGTTGCTGCCCTGTTCTTCTACATTGTTGGTATTTACAACCAATTGGTCAGTCTCAAGAATCGCTACCAAAATGCGTTTGCGCAGATCGAAGTACAGTTAAAGCGTCGCTATGACCTGATACCTAATTTAGTGGAAACGGCGAAAGCTTATATGGAGCACGAGAGCGGAACGCTCGAGGCGGTTATTGCCGCGCGTAATTCGGCGGCCAATGGTCTAGCTGCTGCTGCTTCCGACCCAGGAAACGCTGCTGCTATGCAAGAACTCATGGGTCAAGAGGGCGCGCTCGCCGGCGCGATGACTAAGTTCAATGTGGTCATGGAAGCCTATCCAGATCTGAAAGCAAATCAGAACATGATGCAGCTGAGTGAAGAGCTCACCACTACTGAAAACAAAGTGGCATTTTCTAGGCAGGCTTTTAACGATCAAGTCATGGCCTTCAATACCTATCGCCAGTCTTTCCCCCCTGTAGCTGTGGCTGGATTCTTTGGACACGGTGTAGACGCGAGCCTGCTCGAGTTTGAAGACAGCGAAGCCATACAAGAAGCGCCAAAAGTCTCTTTTTAGCACAACAAAGGATTCCCCTTTGTTGTTATACAGTAAGATGATTTTTGACTTATAGATTAGCGACGCTCACCATGAATTTTTTCGAATCGCAGGATACGGCTAAGCGCAACACGGGAAAATTAATATTCCTTTTTGCTCTGGCCGTGCTGTCGCTTATTGTTATTACAAATCTTCTGGTCATGGCGGTCTTCTCTTTTGGTGGCACCGGCATGATGAGCATGGCGGCCACAACCGGCTTTCATTTTGACCTCATGACGTTTCTAATTATTGGAGGCATTGTAAGTTCGGTAGTGCTTTTCGGTAGTCTTTATAAGATTAGCTCGCTCTCCGGTGGCGGTGCCCGTATCGCCGAGATGATGAATGGGCGTCTGTTAGTGTCTGGATCGGCTGACCCCGCTGAGAGGCGTGTCCTCAATGTCGTCGAAGAGATGGCAATTGCATCGGGAACACCGGTTCCGCCTGTGTACCTGATGGAAGAGGGCGGTATCAATGCCTTCGCGGCGGGATACTCTCCCAGCGATGCTATCGTTGCAGTTACCCGAGGTGCTATAGACACACTGAGTCGCGATCAGTTGCAGGGTGTTATTGCGCACGAGTTTAGTCATATCTTGCATGGCGACATGCGTATTAATATTCGCCTCATCGGCGTGCTGCATGGCATCATGATCCTAGGGGTTATTGGCTTTCACCTGCTTAGAGGTGGTGCCTATAGCCGCCGCTCTAAGGATTCGGGTGGAATCGTATTTGTGGGTCTAGCATTGGTTGTAGTGGGCTTCGTCGGTACATTTTTTGGTAATCTGATTAAGGCTGCTGTAAGTCGTCAACGTGAATACTTGGCCGATGCATCGGCGGTGCAGTTTACTCGCAACCCAGATGGCATAGGGCAGGCGCTGATGCAGATCGCGCGCAACCAAGACCGTTCTTATATTAAGAACCCCATGAGTGCAGAAATAAGCCATGCCTTGTTTGAAGAGGGGCAGGTTTCGGCGTTAAGCCGTCTGTACGCGACCCATCCACCGCTTAACGATCGTATACTTGCCATCCTGCCTCGCTGGAAAGGTGACTATGAAGAAAGCGATTGGGATCGATCCGCGCTCGCTGCTACCGAAGCTGATGAGCAAAGAGAGAAGCCGTCTGAGCAGAGTCAGAGGGAGAAGGCGGCGGCGATACTAACCGGTGCGACCGGTGTCTTGCTGGCAGATGCCGTAATCAACCAGGTGGGAAATCCCGACGGCAAACATTTCGATTACGCGGACGCCTTAGTGAAGCAGATTCCCCAGTTGTTTCTGGATTCAGCGCGCGAGCCCTCAGGCGCGCGTGCGATTGTGTATTTTCTAGTGCTCAGTAAAGATGAGTCGGTTCGGGGAAAGCAGCTGGAATTGTTGCAAAACAGTGCAGACGTCGGAGTCTTTGATGAATTGCAAAAACTGTATCAGTCTGCGTTGGAAATTGCAGCACAGCAGCGTTTACCGCTGGTCACTATCGCACTGTCCAGTATGCGTCAGCTATCAAAGAATCAGTATCAATTGTTTAGAGGCAATTTTAAAACAATTGTCGAGATAGATAAGAAAATGAGTTTGCTGGAATGGTCGCTGCAGAAAATAGTCATGCATAGCCTAGAGGCTGTGTTCGGTAAGGATGAGGCGCCATACTTCGGAAAGAAGAAACTGAAGAGTTGTAAAAAGTCTATTTCGGTATTGCTTTCTATCCTTACGCATTCCACGGTTCAAGATGGCATATCAAAGGAGGAGACTTTCGCCGCCGGCACAGATGGGCTGAAAATGTCGCTGCAGCTCATCGCTGTCAGCAAGATCGATTTTGATACTTTGAACAATGCCTTGGATGATCTCGCCAATCTAAAACCCCTGCAGAAACCGGCACTACTCAAAGCCTGTGTCCGCTGCATAACTGCCGATGGTAAAATTGAAGCAATAGAAACTGAGTTGCTTAGAGCGATTGCCGCGACCATCGACTGCCCTGTGCCTCCTTTGTTGGCAGACTAGCTCGCCATTTTTCGATTCTTAAGTAGGTCTCCATACATTCTATCGTGCAGCTTGGGCAGGAGCCATGGCTTACCTGCGCTACCTCCAAGTATTTCCAGCACGGAATTACGCAATATTATTACTCTGCAGCTGAGTAAACAGTAACTAGGTTATACGACAGTTTCGATGTAAAACTTATGTGTTAATTTATGTTGAGAACAAGGCGTTACTCTACTAAACGCTAGCGCTAGAGAAGAGCAGAAGGGTTTAAAGCAGGCAGTCCGCCCCATCGAGTAGAATATGTAAGCAAAGCCCTATACCCAAGGCTCGGGTTTTAGGGTGCAGTAATAATAGCGTATACAGCACGATGGGGATGGGGGTATGCAGCGGATGAAAGCCTATGCTGCATCGTTCGGCGTCATAGATTGGGCTTGCTAGCAGGTGATCTATGTCGATCAGCAGCCCAGCAAGCATCAGGGCATAGTTCTTCAACCAAGCTTTCTTATAGAGTCCGGCTGCAAATGGCAGCGGCACTAGAAAATGAAGAATGATGTGTAAAATTTTCGCTGACTCTATGTTGCCATTTTTCTAGATTTTAAATTAGAACGTGCCGCGAACTTTGAAGGCAACGCTTATTCCGGTAGTGTAGCAGTTCTGCTCGATCTCTCTAACGTCGTTGTCTATAACATAGCCGTTATAACGGTAACGAATTCCACAGGCGTGAAAGTTGTCGATGTTGTTGGCTTCTAGTCGATAGGTAAAGCCGTTATAGCCAACCTTCTCGACGAAGGTTGTGAGAAGGTCTGGTCGCACAAAGTCAAATTCGTTGTCATTGTCGAAACCACGTCGACCGCCCTTGATTTTAAATGACCAGTTAAAACCATAACTTAGATTCTGTGAAGTGACATCGTGTCGGAATCCTAGCCCTAGGCCACCTCTATCGAAAGGACGAAAACCATGTTCACGAGGTGTGAAGGGGTCGTCATCGAACTCTGATTCCTGTAGCGTCAACACGGCAGTCAATAACGCAGATGGCAGCTTTAAGAAACTCAATCGAATACTGGAATTAAGAATCAGGCCGTAGGCCTGACCCGGACCAACATTGCCATTCGTCGACTGCAGATTATCAATGCTTTGCGAGATATCGATCCTGCCTATTTTATTATCAAAATCGTAGTAAAAGTAACGCGCATTGATCGCACCGCCATCATTGGGTAGGCGGTAGTCGAGTCCAACTTCGGCACGCAGGCTCTCTTCGGGTTCGAGCGATGGGTTTCCCGCAAAAGTGTCCTCGTCGTCGTCGCTAGGATTCGTATTGCGCGAGAAATCACCGAAGCTCAATTGCGAAGCAACTTTCTCGAAAGACGCTTTAGCCTGCAGCGAATTGTTTATGTTGTAACGGAAATCGAACTTAGGTTTTACAAAGTTGAAGTCACGTTTATTACTGAGGTCGCCACTTTGTGTGATCTCAGACCACTCTGCAACGAGTGAACTCTCCAATGACATGCGCGAATTGATCTGCCAATTGTGTATGACGAAAGGTTCAAAGCGCACTTCCTCTACGGTTGAGTTGGCATTTGGCAAGGGTGCGGAGGTCAGCCCATTAAACTCTGGGCTTCCTGGACCGGAAGTCGGCACCGCAACCAATAAGCTCGAGTCCAGAATGGTTTGTGCGCTCTCGATACCAAGTTCCAAGCCTTGATTTTCACTTAAGTTCATAATGTAAGAAGATCGAACGATGCGCTCCCGATTGCGGCTCGAGGTATCGAGATACAGAGTGGGGCTCTCAGAACCGCCGACCGTGCCGGCAAGGAAACGCTCTCTTAGCGTCGCCTTGTTATTCTCGTTAACGATAAACAGAGCCTTGACGCGATTCCCATTCTCGAACTCATGTTGGTAATCACCGCCAATTTCCCAATTTTCATTGCTAGAAGGAAGCGTTTCTCTTTCGTGAAAGGAAAATGGTGTGGCGCTATTGAAGTCGGTGAAGACGCGGAATACATCGTTCTCCGGCTTGCTTTCGTTGTAAAGTAAATTGAGTGCGAATCGATCCCGGTTGCGAGGGCTATAAGTTACGTTTGCATTAACAGAATATTGTGTCTCATCTGTAACTCGATCCCAGTCAATATTCTCGTTCGGCGAGAGGTCCGCATTTAGGCTGGTTTCAAAATTCTCTTGGCGGCCGTAGGTGTTTGTTATCTCGCCATTGAGCAAGTACGACCATGCGCCTGATTGACGACTCCAGGAGATTGAGCCGGCTGGATTGCTAGTGCCATCTTCGTGGTGGTTGAGGATCAGCTCAGAGGCGGTGGTGGAACCAGACTGCGACTCGAGCAAGACGATATTGACAATCTGTCCTGCGTTCTGCACATCCAAATCACTAGAAGTGCCACGAATTATTTCGATGTAGTCGACTTCGTCGGCAGAGATTCTTGCCAATTGGCTGTCTGCCTCGTTAGCCTTGCCGGCGAGGCGCCTACCATCAATTAAGATTGGAGACTCAGAACCCAGCCCGCGGTCACCATCACTTGCCAGGGTGCCGCTTCCGGCGCGTATTAGCTGGATTCCGGGCACGCGATCCAGCATGTCATTAATTGTAGTCGGGTTAAACTGCGCGAAGTAAGAGGCAGGGAAGGTGATTGTGGAGTCGTCATCCACCGATTCCTGTGCGTGGGCCATATTCGTTATAGAGAGCAGTGCTAGACAAATTACTAGTCTAGGCCAATTCTTGGTATAGCGACTAATTACCATGCTCAACTATTCTCTTGTTCGTATTATTATTGTTTTAGGGCGTAATGCATGTGCTGCTAACATTATTGCTTGCAGGAGGCGGTTTTGATCTTAAAGAGATCGCCTAAGAAAAGTCAACGCGCTGCTACAATTTGTCAAAGATCGTTCCGTAGTTAGGCCAAGCAATGTGCGTATCCAATACAATGGAAAGGAGTCATGCCTGAGGTAATACATTTCAAAGTGGAGGAAGCCTTAGTGCGAGAAAAAAGGCGATTTTTGCGAATATGAGTCTGCAAGTTATTGCACACTTTCGATGGACGCTTTGCGACCAGAGTTGGATATTTATAAGGGATCGCTCTCTACCCAGAGCGAGTATCTCTCTATTCGTTCAGCCAGTTTTCTACCTCTTGCTCCAGGCGCCTACTTGGCTCGCTTGGCAGTCTAGGAGCATCAAAGTCCCCAGATGATACACTTTCTAATAGCTTTGCTGAATTCGGAGTTCTATCTTGCTTTGGGCATGATTATATATTCAAGGTTCGAACGCGTAGCAAAGAAGAAAAACTTAATCGGTCAGTATTAGAAGCCAATGGGTCGCGGTAATTGCTTTTAGAGAAATGGCACACAAGGAGGATCAAAGGGGTTAGATATCGGCTAGTAATAGTCGAAAACCGTAGAGTGCATAATTTGTCCCACAGGCTAGAAGCCAAAGAGTACTTCTATGCTGTCCCTGTGCCCAAGTTAGAATGGTTGCGATTTTAACTTGGATTTAAGATGCGAGAGTAGTTTGATCTATATAGGGCGAGTACCTCAATCAGAGTGTCTTGACCCTTTTTCTTTTGCGAAAGCCAGTCAATGAATAGTTTGTTATCATTTCGACCAAGCATGAATTCGAAAGCGAGTGACACACACCGGACAGAAACATGACTGACCCGCAAGATTTATCTCCTCTCACATTTACCTGCCGCACCGCGCAAGACACTGACACAGAAGTCATAAGGCAACTGATGCAATTATCGATTGCCGAAAATATGAAGGCTTTTCTGACGGTCGGTGAGATCGAGGCGGCGAAGGAAACGATGGGTGTAGACAAGACTCTGATTATGGATGGAACCTATTTCCTGATTGAAACAGTTCATGATGGAGAACTAATATTGGTAGGTTGCGGGGGTTGGGGCAAGCGCAAGACCTTGTATGGCGGCGACCATACAGTTGGCCGAGATGACAGTCTTAGCGACCCATCCATTGAAGCCGCGCGCATACGCGCCATGTACACGCACCCTGAATGGACGCGACGCGGTATAGGTACGCTGCTACTAGACCTTGGTGAGGATGCAGCAAGAAAGGCAGGCTTTAAAACTATCGAGTTGGGCTCGACTGTACCGGGCGAGCCACTCTATCTCGCTCGCGGCTATGTTGAGGTTGAGCGCAAGATGGAGACGGCTACGAATGGCTCGATCAATACAGTCATAAAAATGATGAAGCCTCTCGCCTGACTAACTAGCGTTCCAGCCGTTAAC
>JAPKAI010000170.1 GCA_028825335.1 Gammaproteobacteria bacterium
TAACCCGCGCCATTCATTAGCGGCAATATGAGAACCTGATACCGGTTCAAATTCGCCGAACGTAGGTTGTCTACTCGTATAGCTGTTATCGGGAAATCAAATTGGCGCTCGATGACGAAACGCGTATTACCGGCACTGTAAGAAGCAGTAGGCACATCCCAGGCCATCGCGACTTTAGGTTCGTTGTGCCGTACAACGTTGGCGCTACCGAAGCTTGGCCCATCTGTTACCCAGCTATCGTTAACGGCGACCACATTCGCGCCGGTCTGGCTTGCCAGACGGTTTACAGTCTCATGTACAGAGCTAGGGTTATCGACGATATCGAGAATTAGTGTTCCCGCAGGATATTCATTGCCGATATTCGTGAATGCCTTGTCGTTGCTCTTTACTGCTAACCCTTCTCTCAGCGCCCTTGCCAAAAATTTGACCGCAGGCGCTGAACCCCATGGAACAAGATAGGAAACGGAGGCACGGCCACCTATCACAGTGCCCGGCTGCACGAGATCGGTACCTACAAGTTCGAAATCACCACTCGGGATGCGCCCGCAGATATCTGTTTGGACGTTCATCATCAGTGGCAACGACCAGGCCGTTACGTCATAGATCTCATCGGGCAAGTTGCGCTCCCGGCGCCGCTCCTGCTCCGCAAGAAAGCCTTCTTCCATGCCAACTTCAGTGTCCAGCAAGGTGCGGATGAAGCGCTTGGAGGGCTGATCGGTACGAATCAGGTAAGAACCCGGCTGGTAGGATTCACCACAGGCATTGAACGAAGATAGTGCACGCTGCACTTCAATGTCTTGCCGACTTAACAAACCGGCGAGTTTATTTGCAGCAGCTTGATCTGGCTGTACTGGCAGAATATAGGCTCGAATATCTTCATTCTCACCCTCTTCAATCGCGCTAACTCGGTATTCATAGAATTCTTGTAGAAACTTCTCTCTATTCTGCGCAACCGTTTCAGCCGTAGCCAGTGAAGTCACAAAGTGATTCCTAACGGTATAGCGATAATGCAAATCGTTGCCATCATACTGCCTGACCACTAGTCCGCGAGCGGAAGCCTGCTCGTAAGTCATCGCTATGCTGCCAAAATAGGAAGGCCAGCTTGCACCGTAGCCGGGATAGAAGGCGTCATACACCTCCCGAGTAAAATAATCGAAGCCGAACATATCGAAGTAGCGCGCGTTGTTACGCCCAAAAAGCTGAAGGCTTGATCGTTGCGCCTCTGCCAGATGAGGATTGTAGGGTATCGCCTCCGGCGCAAAGAAATAGGTCCCGTCAGAACCCATCTCATGTGCATCAACATACGCGACTGGATACCATTCCAACATTGCCTTAGTCCGGCCCTGAGTCTCTGGCTGTGTCTGTATAAACCAATCGCGGTTCATGTCGAAGAGATAGTGGTTTGTTCTGCCACCCGGCCAGGGTTCATCATGCTCTGCCGAGAGCCTGTCTGAGTCTGGCTGCAGTCCTTGTGCCGTTACGAAATTGTGAATGAATCGATCGCGCCCATCGGGATTCTGCATCGGATCAATGACCACGATAGTGTTCTGCAAAATCGAATCGACACGATCATCGCCGCGTGATGCGAGCAGATGATAAGCAGTCAGCATGGACGCATCGGTAGATGAAATTTCATTGCCGTGCACACCATAGGATAACCATGTCACCGCTGGCTGCTTCTCAATAATTCTATTCGCCGCAGCTTCGTCGGTAATACGTGGATCAGCTAAGGCCTGCATATTGGCCTTCGCTTCACCCAAGCTTGCAATATTCTCAGCATCCGATATTACGGCGTAGATCAATTCACGGTTCTGCCAACTACGCGCATATTCTACGACTTCAATTCGATCGGGCGCCGCCTCGGCTAAGGCGTGAAAATAGCGAATCGCATCCCGATGCCAAGTGATTTGCTCACCGGGTTGATAGCCAAGCACGTCAAAGACAGTGGGTATGGCTGGATCATAATTAGTGTCGGGCCAGTACTCGAAATCATCCTGCGCCTGTAGGGGCAGATTGATACTGAAGAATATTAGTGTCGCTAGGGAAAGTGATCGAAGATGCATTATTTCTCTCTCGGTATTGGGTTTAACTCAATTGGCGAACCTGACTCTACACTTCGCATCAATAGACTAGCGCTTTTTCGTTCCACCATCTACTGAATCTAGAACACGGCTGCGCTAACACAAGTATTGTGTCACTCCGATGCAGCCGGTATAAACGAAGCCATGGAAGAATATTGTGCTAAATCGGAAAGACTATGACAAAGCAAACCCCCGCTACGATCAAAAGTACTATCGAACTGGCTTTTAAAGAGCTACCCGAAGAGGAAATGAAAGCTCGGGCATTAGACTTTAATGCGCTAATGCAAAGAAGGAGGACTGTGCGAGACTTCTCCTCCAGAGAGGTCTCCAGGGATGTGATCGACGCCTGCCTTAGCGCAGCCGGTAGCGCTCCTAGCGGAGCGAATAGACAACCCTGGCACTTCGCCTTGATCAGCAACTCCGCTATCAAGCGAGAGATTCGATCTGCAGCAGAGGTAGAGGAAGCGGAGTTCTACGAAAAACGTGCTCCGCAAGACTGGCTGGATGCCCTTGCGCCGCTTGGAACAGATTCGGACAAACCGTTTCTCGAACACGCGCCTTATCTAATAGTTGTCTTTGCACAGAAATTTGTTGTAGATGCGAAGGGAAACAAACTGAAGAATTACTATGTTACTGAGTCAGCCAGTATTGCGACAGGCCTCCTGATTGCCGCATTGCACAATGCCGGACTCGCAACCCTGACTCACACACCTAGCCCGATGAAGTTCTTAAATACTATTCTAGAAAGACCGAGCACGGAGAAGCCCTTGATGGTGATCGTAACGGGCTACCCCGAAGAGGGAGCTAGAGT
>JAPKAI010000171.1 GCA_028825335.1 Gammaproteobacteria bacterium
TCACCCACACTCCAGTCGATGGTCTCTACCACATCACCGTACAGACCAGCATCGGACTGACCGCTGAATTGATTCGACACATATAGAGGCACATGCGGAAATGTATGCGGCATATAGAGGAAGAACGGATCGTCTTGGTTGTCTTCGATAAAACGAATCGCCTCATCCGTGTAGCGTTGGGTCAATGTGTTCTGATTAACCGGATTCTCGATCATCTGATCTTGACGATAGAGTTCCAGAGGCGTCATGTCGTTGCTATGCAGTACTCCAAAGTATTCATCGAAACCCTGAGTGAGTGGTGACCACTCCATTCGACTGCCTAGATGCCACTTGCCAAACAACGCGCTCTGATAGCCGAGTGGCTTTAAAGCTTCGGCGAGGCTGATCTCCTCCGAGGCAAGGTGAACGTCATTGGTGGGTCGTGCAACATCGCTTACTAGATCCAGACGAATAGGATAACGACCCGTTAGGAGGCCCCCTCTAGCTGCAGTACAGACGTTTGCGCTGGAGTAGAAACTATCGAGTCTCGCTCCTTCCAAGGCCATGCGATCAAGATTCGGCGTTTTAATTAGCTGCGAGCCATATACGCCTAGATCGCCATATCCTAGATCGTCCGCCATAATAACGATGAAATTTGGCTGCTGCGCTTCTTGCGCCTCAACGCCAGCAATAAGGCTGGCTGCCACTAACAGCAGCAATGGTTTAACGAGTCGTCTCATGCTTCTCCCTTTTTTTTCAGTTTAGCCCGAATGCCTAGCTTCTACTAATTTACTGTTCCTGGCATTACCTCGAAACTGGATTCGAATGTAACCAGCACGGAGGCGAGTTGCAGTAGAACTGCCTGATTTCCTGTCACCGTTCCTACCCCCGACTGCAACTGCGAACCGAGTGTCTCTTGCCCCATGATAACCATCTCAAGGTCGCTGCGATCCATGATTATGGTTACGTCAGCGTCGTCAGACAAATAACCTTCAATATTGGAAAGCGTACCGCCACTCATTTCCACGACAAAATTCTGCTGCGTATCTGGTGAGCTAAAGTTAATCGTAAAATTCGTTCCATCTGCGAGCCCGCTATCGACTCTGGTCGCAACCGAATCCCACCATTGAGCAGTGGTCATGGCTCTCGCTAGACTAGGGCTCGTGCCGCGGGGTGCTGCCACGGCTGGCGCGCCGTTTCTAAGCTCCTGCGCTGAAGAGAGAAAGACGTTACGCATACTCGCACTCTCATACTGATAACCGAGTTGCTCAAAGACGGAGGCAAGTAAGTCTTTGGCTTCGCTATTGTCTGGCTCCGCGTAAGCCAGCTTGTTAAGAATTTCCATGGCCAAGCGATACTGTCCTTCATCATGTAGAGCCTGCCCTCGAGAAATGATCTCTGTAGCACCCCCCATCATCTCCACATACAGAGGTGCAGAATCTGCAGGTGAAAGAGGAGCAAGTGTTGCGGGGTTGCCATCCCAGTAACCGAGATAGCGATTCAATACAGCCCGAGAGTTATGAAACTCGGAGCCATGATACTGTCGCGCACTCCACTGCTGCGCGAGACTTGTCGGCACCTTGTACTCGTTGTGAATCTCGTTGATCGTCACACCCTGGTTTGCCAGATTCAAAACCTGATTATTCAGATTCGCATACGCATCACGCTGTGTGCGCATAACCTGCTGGATTCGTTCATTCCCCCAACGTGGCCAATTATGAGAAGAGACCAAGACCTCGGCATCCTGACCAAATCGATACAGCGCCTCATTGATCTGCTTTGACCATTGCAGCGCATCTCTCACCAATGCTCCTCGCAGGGTATAGACATTGTGTATCGTGGCCGTAATATTTTCCGCAGCCCAGAATACTTTCTGATCTGGGAACCAAGTATTCATCTCTGCCGGAGCCTCGGTGCCAGGTGTATTCTGAAAAACCATACGCACACCATCGATGACATGTTCTTCATAGCTGTCTTCGATAACCAAGGTTGGTGCAATCAGTCCCGTTGTTCCTGCAGCGAGTGCTTTGCCAATAGCAGAGTCAACTTGGCCAAAGGGTCCGGAAGGAATCCCGCGCCCATACTGCAAGCCTGCTCGCCGTGACATCGCATTGCCTGCATATACATTCTCGGCGATCGCCTCTTCCATAAATCCTGATGGCGCGATGACCTGCACCGCACCCGATTGTACTTCCTGCTCGCTGATCACGCCACGAACACCGCCAAAATGATCGATGTGCGAATGGGAATACACGACCGCACGCACTGGTAGCTCGCCTAGTTGTTCGTTCACAAGACGCAGCGCTGCCGCGGCAGTCTGGGAAGTAAGTAGCACATCAAATAATATCCAACCGGACTCGCCTCTAACTATCGTCATATTAGCCAGATCGAACCCGCGCACCTGATAGATGAAATCAGGCACCACCTCATACAGACCGAAGTTCATATTCAGTGTTGCTTGTCGCTGCAGTGATGGGTGAATGCTATCGAAGTCTGTCTCTTCAAGAAGAAAGTCGTAGCGCGTCATATCCCAGACGACACGACCATTCTCAGCGAGAATTTGTCTCGAGTCGGGCTCTGCTATGAAGCCGCGACTAGACTCTTCGAAGTCACGCTGATCTTCGAAGGGGAGGCTATTACGAAGTTCATTCTGTAGCTGTGACGTAAAGCTGCTTGGCTCCGATCCTTTCACATTGAAGTGATCTTGCGAAAATGTACTACCAGCAAACACCACTAGCACTAACCCAAGAATTGATTTTTCAGCGAGACGAGACTTGTTTAAACACAGCATGAGAATTCCCCTTTTCTTTTTTTACTTTTTATATTCTCTATTGTAAGAATGCAAAAAGCCAAGAGAATGTGAA
>JAPKAI010000079.1 GCA_028825335.1 Gammaproteobacteria bacterium
TCTTTTTCTCCTCAGGCAGCAATTGCGAACGGTGATCATATCTATTGGGATTTACACACCTGGCAAGGTGAGCAAGCGGGAGAGTTGAGTGCGGCAGGTCGTGCATCGAATTTTGATTTCGCATCGCGCGTAATGGGTGGTAGTAACGAAGAAGCGATGAAGCTCGCTGCGGGTCCTCAGATCGTACCTTTGTATGGAACTGACTTTCGATCTACGCCGGTTTACTTTCTACAGGACGATCATGATCACTGGGAGAATGATTCTCCACTGACATACCCGGTTCCCTGGTTTCAGCTGCAACTGGCTCGCACTACTCAACAATTGTATTACCCAGAATTTTTACCCGATGCCACTCGATCACCTGGCCTGCCATATTCCAGCAGCAGTGTGCGAGGCGATTTGTCAGAGAGCTTCGGAACGCTGCGTTATGGTCAGTTGCTGGAAGTATTGCTCTATGATGTGCGGCGGACTCTAAGTGTCGGTGAGCTGAATGCCGGATTTCTTGATAGCAATGTGGAAGATTGGTTAGTACAGCGCACAGCATCCTCAGACACACGTCACTTGGTGCATGTGCCATCCAACCCGCCGGGCTGGACCGCGGGCAAGTGGGGCGAGTGGTATCCCGATATGCTGCATCCGGAAACGGGCGAGTTGACTACGCAAATTCCGAAACCTCATTGGCAACAGGGTTGGTTGAATCAGCACGATCGCATCATGCAATCGCTAGCAGATATGAAGCACAGGAACCCGCTAGTAATAGCAGGCGATCTTCATGCCACCGGAGTGGGAATCATGCATGGAGCGGGTAATCTGGACTTTAGCGACAACCCCATTACCAATATTCTCTGCGGCCCGGTGGGTACGTCCATCCGTGGCTTTCCGTCGGTGGTACGCGGTGTGCGGGCGGCTCCTTCGCAGTACTTGGATTTCGAGGAGGAAGTAGTCCCATTCGAACAGCATGGCTTCACCCTAGTGGATTTTGAGCAGGATAAAATTGTGGTCAAGCTTTTCAAATGGGATGTGAATAGCCAGCCTCTGGATGCTATCGACACACTGCAGCCTTATCACACAGTGGAATTAGATCGGCCCTAATCTGGACTGCAGGAACATCAAAAACATTTATTCAAGAGAGTTCAGAAAATCTAGCAGGAACTTGTTGGTTTCCAACGGGGCCTGCTGTTGATTTCTGTGTCCCACGCCTGGAATTAGAATCACGTCGTGCAGTTCGACGAAATTGGGCTGATTCACCCTTCTTAGTTCTTCGACTGTCGCCCCGCGATTAACGATGTCCAATTCACCCGCAATGAAGAGAGCAGGTTGTTGAATTCGCGCCCCTGCCAAGCTTGAAGTGAGATCCCAATTACGACTGCTATTGCGGTAATAGTTAATGCCGCCCCTGAAACCGACTCTGGCAAATTCGTTAGCGTAATAATCTAACTCTGACTCAGATAGCCAGTCAGGCAGTCGTTCCGGTTCACCTAACCTAGCTAGCCAGCCCCCAGCGCTGGCTCTCGGGTCTGTCACTCTTGGCGGCAAGGTTGGTGTCCCGGGTGATCGGGAGGTAAATAAGCGGGCTATGAAGGATCGCGGTGCTGCGTCGAATTCAGATTCCGCCACGCCTGGCTCCTGAAAATAAGCGGTATAGGAAAAATCGTCATCGGGCGATTGGCGAAGTGCTCTGCTGGGTCGATTCTGTGACCGGCCCCGGTAGGGTACGCTCATGCCGACTACCGCATTGATTATGTCCGGATAGAGCAGTGCCGTCTGCCATACAATGGGAGCCCCCCAATCGTGTCCAACCAATGTCGCTGACTCTTCGTTCAGAGCATCAACAATTCCGGCAACATCTGCCGTTAGCTGAAGAATATTGTAGTCTTCGATCTCATCAGGAATCGTTGAGCCGCCATAACCCCTCATGTCGGGAGCGACAGCATGGTAGCCAGCCAGCGCTAGCGCCTGTAGCTGATAGCGCCATGAAAACCAGGACTCGGGCCAACCGTGCACCAGAATTACTAAAGGGCCTTCGCCTGCCTCTGCAATTCGCAACTTAATTCCATTGGATTCGATTGTCCTTATACGTGCTCCATATTCGGCAGCAAGGCGAACCGTAGCTTCTGCCTCACTAGATTCGGTTAGAGCTGAAGATACATAGGTGTGCATGAGGTTTCCTTGACAAGCCTGCAGCAGGAAAACACAGCTGGCTAGGAGAAGCTTAAGATTAAAATCGGTCCATGTATTCTGTGGCATAAGTATGAGTCCTATCTCGCTACCGAAATCAATTTCTCATAGAACGATTGGGTGATGTCAGGATCAACTAATCGAGGCTCACCAAATCCGAATTCTACAATTCTTTGAATCTGCACCATCTACAATGAACCCAACGTCGGCTTTTACCTGCTGCCAAGTTTTTCTTCTCAATCAATGAAACTAGTTCCTTACGATCGTTATCAATCTGATTCAATTCGTCCATCCACGCCAGCCCGGACCATGTACGACCTGTCCGGGTAGGGCGCCGGTGTGTTCGCCTTCTCGCAGAACGATTTCACCATTTACTAGCACATGTCTCATACCTGTTGAATACTGATGCGGATCTTCGAACGTAGCGTGATCTTGAATTTCAGAGGGATCAAATATCACAATATCGGCGAAGTAGTTTTCTTTCAGTTCTCCTCGATCTCGAATTTTTAAGTTGGTAGCAGGCAGTTTAGTAAGTTTACGAATGGCATCAGGCAATGTGATTACCTGTTCTACCCGTACGTATTTTCCCAATACACGGGCGAAATTACCGTATGCCCTTGGATGAGTGCTTCTTTCCAGAAATGATCCCTCGGGAGCCATTGAGCCGGCATCAGAGGCGAAGCTCACCCAGGGCAAGGCTACGCCCTTGGCTACGTTTTCCTCCGACATGAGGAAGTAGACCACTTGTACACGGCTACCATCTTCTACTACCAGATCGATCGCAGTTTCAGCAGGAGAAGTTTCCCGTTCGGCAGCAACTTCTGCTAGCGTCATACCGGTGTAGCGCCGCAGTTGTGGATTTTGGAAACCAACCAATAAAGTGCCCTCAGCTCCAGCCTGACGCCCGAGATTTTCCCAATCGTTTGTTGGCACCACCATTTCTGCGAGCACGCGTTCGCGAATTGCTGGATTCTGCAACCTTTCCGCCCAACTCTGATAACCGCCCTCCTGCACCCAGGGTGGCATGGCTGCATCGAGCCCGGTTGAACCTGCGGGATAGGTATAAATATCGGCGGTAATTGCTAGTCCTTCTGCTTGCGCTGCTTCGACTTTGGCGACTAAGTCGTCAAATTTCCCCCAGTTATCTTGGCCACCCATCTTCAAATGATAGATTTCTCCAGCCACATTCCCTTCTCTCGCGATATGTATAAGCTCATCTACTGCTTCCAGTAATCGATTCCCTTCGCTGCGTAGATGAGATATATACATGCCATTATATTCGCCGACGATTTTTGCCAAGGCTACGAGCTCTTCTGTTGCTGCGTAGAATGCCGGGGCATAGATTAGTGATGAACCCAAGCCGAGTGCTCCATCTTCCATGGCGTCTCGCACTAGCTGCTGCATGCGAAGTAGTTCATCCTCGTTCGGTGCGCGATCTGCGTAACCTAGTTCATGAATTCTTACTGTAGTGGCGCCTACGAAGGAGGCCACGTTAGGAGAGATACCTTTGTCCACCAGATAATCGAGATACTCGGCTAGGGATGTCCATTCTATTTCGACACCTCCGTAGCCTCCTCCGGACTCTATCTCAGCGCGCATGACTTCATTAAGTGGTCCGCCTGAGCCTCCTTCGCCGAATACTTCCAGTGTGACTCCCTGCCGTATGTCACTTTGGCTTTTACCATCGATGACTAGGGATTCGGTTGCCCAGCTGAGCATATTGATGAAGCCCGGTGCGACCGCTAATCCGCTGGCGTCTAGTATCTCTGTAGCTTGCGCATCCAGTTCACCGATGGCGACGATACGGTCTCCTTTAATAGCGATGTCCGCTAGATAAGGTTCGCCACCGTTACCATCGTAGATGTTGCCGTTGCTAATTATGAGATCATATTGTTCGGTTTCAGAGGGGCTGCAGCCGCTTAGAAGTATTAATAACCCTGCCGCTGCCAACAGACTGGCGTGTTTTCTGATCATTAGGTTTTTCATATGGTCTTTCTCTCGCTGGTTGTTTTGTCCATATCCCTGCCCTTATTTTGTGGTATTCAGATGTAAGAAAAGGTATCCGATGTAATAGATATTTACTACTCTTGCTAGCGCGAGCACTAAATCTTCAATATAAATACCATACTGTGTTAGCTGTAGAGTCAGCAATTGTAATATTGCTAATCCACACACTGGATACCGTTTCAATGACTTATCGATTTACCTTATGCGCTTCGCTTACTGCCTGCAACCTAGGAAGTAGTTTCAACTCTGAGATCGATAGTCAGCGGCTCTCCTCAATAGTAAGAACTCGAGCATCGGACGAATTCGAAGGCCGTGCGCCAGGCGGGCGGGGGGGAAGAGAAAACGGTTGCTTACTTAATCGAGCGTTTTCAATCATTGGGACTTATGAGCGTGGTGCTAAGGTTGCAATTCTCTGAAATGGCCTGCTAACTCCGAGTTCAGATAGTCTCTCTATCTGATATTCGCAATACTTCCCGCATCTTGCTGGCTCGCTAGGTATTCTTCGTAGTTGCCCTGAAAATCTATCAACTGCTGATCTTTAATCTCGATGACCCTGGTGGCCAATGACGAAACAAATTCTCGATCGTGGCTCACAAAAATTAGTGTGCCTTCATAGTGATCCAGCGCCAGATTCAAAGATTCTATGGCTTCCATGTCTAAGTGATTGGTTGGTTCATCCAGGATTAGAACGTTGGGATCGCTCATCATCAATTTGCCGAACAGTAGGCGATTTTTCTCGCCACCGGAACAGACTTTCACGGATTTCTCGAAGTCTTCTGTGGAGAACAATAGCCTGCCCAACGTAGCGCGAACAATTTGATCGCCGTGGCTTGGTTTGCGCCATTGGCACATCCAATCGAATAAATTCATCTCCGTATCGAAATCACTAGTACTGTCCTGAGGGCAGTACCCCAAGGTGGCGCTCTCTGCCCATTGTATCTTTCCATGGCTCACTGAGAGCTCATTTAACAGGCAGCGAAGGAAGGTGGTTTTCCCAGCTCCATTTTCGCCAATAACGGCCAGGCGCGTTCCTGCTTCCATTATCATGTTTGCGCCCTTGAAAAGGGGCTCATCGTCGAAGCCGTGCCCCATTTTCTCAAGAGTAAGAGCCTGGCGGTGCAGTTTCTTCTCCTGCTTGAATCGAATGTAAGGGCTGACTCGGCTAGAAGGTTTAATTTCCTCTAGTTCAATTTTTTCTATTTGCTTCGCTCGCGAAGTTGCTTGCTTGGCTTTTGATGCATTGGCAGAGAAGCGACTGACGAAATGTTTAAGCTCGGTGATCTGGGCTGACTTCTTTGCATTGACTGACTGTAATCTTTCTCGAGCTTGGGTAGAAGCTGTCATGAAATGATCATAGTTTCCTGGATACAGGCGCAATTCACCGAAATCGATGTCCGCCATATGCGTGCACACAGAATTCAGGAAGTGCCGGTCGTGAGAAATAATTACCATGGTGCATTTGCGAGCTTCCAAGACGCCTTCTAACCAGCGAATTGCGTTTATGTCGAGGTTGTTGGTAGGCTCGTCTAATAATAGGATGTCGGGGTCTGAGAATAGAGCCTGCGCCAGTAGCACTCTTAGCTTCCAGCCCGGGGCAACTTCTTTCATGGGGCCAAAATGTAATTCTTCAGCGATACCCGCGCCCATCAGCAATTCGCCAGCACGGCTTTCGGCGGTATAGCCATCCATTTCAGCGAACTGAATTTCCAGCTCGGCAACCTTCATGCCGTCATCGTCTGACATTTCCGGCAGAGCGTAGATGCGATCCCGCTCTTGCTTGATTTCCCACAACTCTGCATGGCCCATGATGACAGTGTCAATCACATTGAATTCTTCGAAGGCGAATTGGTCCTGACTCAATGATCCTAATCGTTCATTAGGCCCGATCGCTACATTACCGGATGTGGGAGTGAGCTTGCCTTCCAAAATCTTCATGAAGGTAGTCTTGCCGCAGCCGTTGGCACCGATCAATCCATAACGGTTGCCATCGCCGAATTTGACCGAAATATTCTCGAATAGGGGCTTGGCACCAAACTGCATAGTGATGTTTGCGGTAGAGATCAAGGGGACGTCCTAAAAGGTAGTAATGGTTGAAATAGGTCTTTTAGCGGGTTTGCTATGAGGGAGCGTACTATAGGGATTTGTTGGGATTACGTCGAGCGAATTTACATCTGATTTCCGCTATTTGCTCGAAGAACACCAGTTATAGTTGCCTCATACGCTCGCTAGAGTAAAATTCGGACCAAGACTCACAACATTTGGGTAGAACATCGCATTATGACTAATTCTCTAGAAAACCAACAAGATCCCGGGTTTTGGCATTCCCTGCTATGTTTTGGCGGTGTCATCGTGATCGTAATTTCTGGCATGTTATGGCTGGGTGTCAGCCTGCATAGCCTTCTGGTGATCGCTCTCGTGTGGGTTGCGCTGCACTCTTCACTGCTGGGATTCAACTACGAAGATATCAAAACGGCGATGATTTCGGGCATCCAGAAAGGCTTGGGTGCAATCTTTATCTTTTTCCTGATTGGCATACTCGTCGCTGCGCTAATCGAGAGCGGAACTATCGGTGGGCTTATCTACTACGGCCTGGACTTGCTCCATCCAACTTTCTTTCTGCCCGCGGGTTTGGTGCTATGCAGCCTTATGTCGCTTGCGACCGGCACAGCATGGGGAACAATTGCTACGATCGGTGTTGTCCTCATGGGCCTAGGGGAGGCATTAGGCATTCCACTACCGCTCGTGGCTGGCATGGTTGTTTCCGGCGCGAGCTTCGGTGACAAAATGTCGCCAGTTTCGGATACAACCAATCTCGCAGCGATGAGTGCGGGCACGGATCTTTACTCCCACATCAAGTCGATGATGTATACCACCGTGCCGACCTACATCATCAGTATTATTCTATTTACATTTTTTGGACTGTACTACAGCGGTCAAACCCTCTCGCCAGAAGAGTTATTAAACTTAACTACGCATCTCGAAATTGAGTTCGCTATCAGCCCTCTGACTCTGCTGCCGCTCGCAGTGTTATTAACTCTTAGTCTCAGACGAACCCCCGCCGAGGTCAGCATGCTAGCCAGCGTCGGTACTGCGGTGGTGCTAGCCATCACAACTCAAGACAGAACCATTCCAGAGGTTCTAAATAGCCTGCACACTGGCTATGTCGCATCTACTGGTCTTGAGCAACTCGACATACTCTTAAGTCGCGGTGGCATAACAAGTATGATGTGGACGATGTCGCTTGCCCTAATAGCATTGTCCCTAGGAGGAATTCTTGATCGTGCGGGCTTTGTACGGGTACTGCTGAGCGGAATGCTGATGCGAATCAAGCGGTCCGCAAGTCTCATGGCAGCCACGATTGGAGCCGGCATTGTTTCCAACATGAGTATGGGCGAAGGATATCTCTCCATCATATTCGGCGGGCAGATATTCAAAGACTCTTACGAGGAAGCGGGTCTCGAGAAACATATGCTGTCACGCTGCCTAGAGGAGGGGGCTACCTTGAGTACCTCGCTTATTCCCTGGACGACCTCGGGTGCGTTTATTACCGGGGTTCTCTACATGTCACCGCTGGAGTTTGCTCCATGGGCCTTTTTTAACTATCTCAACCCGCTATTATCTATAGGTCTTGCCTATATGGGCTTTGGAATTTTTCGGAAAACTCAGCTTTCTGACGATCAAATTTCGAATGCAGAAGGCGATGAAAAGAGTGACGCAGGGGCTCAAATATCGTGACTGGATGGATTCAGAGCAAAAAAAAGCCCGCTCAGTGAGCGGGCTTTTTCGTTTTAACTAGATTAGTTTGCGTTGGTCGAAAGAAAAGCGATGAGTAAGCCCTCTATGGACTCTCCAACACTGGGTGCTAGCAATAAGATGAGCACGGTAAGCAATGAACCGGCGGCGCAGAGAATAAGATAATTTCGTAGTGTCATGGCTCGTTTCCTTTTAGTTTAGCGTGGCGCAAGTTCGAATATCCAGCTATTGCCGTCTTCGATGCCTGCTCTGGCTGTGGCGATGGCTGCAGCTGAAACGGGTGTGGGTGCACCGCTGTATTTGGCGAGCAACTTAGCAGCTACACCATTCAGCACATCCCCTTCCTTGATTCGAACCAGCTGTCTGGGATAGCGTACGTTGTTTACACGCAGTACGCCTTCGTCGTTACCTTCGTCTGCGTCGAACGCCCATTCCTTCCAGATTCTCCCAAGAAAAGATTTCATGTAGCCAGAGACAACGTAAATCTTGCCCTCGCTCTCCAGAATGAAAATGGTGCGTGTGGCCATCGGGTCGTTAAGCTGTAACTCGATGGTAAAGATATCATCGGTGAAGCTCCAGTCTGGCTCAGCCCCGGTGTGCAATTCGCCGGCCACCATCTCGCCGCCGGGAAAAACTACTGTTGCACCGTCAGCAGTGCTGCGTTGAATGCGTAGCGTACCAATCGCTACGGCGCCAATCAGCACAACGAAACCAAACGCCTGCAATACGATCTTGAGAATTTTCACGTTGTAGCCTCCTGGAAATTAGAGTGGTGAGAATCATAGGCGATTTGTAACGGTAAGTCTCTTATTTCGACATAGCTCGCTTTGATTCCAGTCAGCTCTACGAAGTTTTAGGTGCATTTTCGATCTGCTAAAGGGTTCCGGTATTAGAAGAATGGTAATTCCCGGAAAATGAAGAGGCGGCTCTTAATTGACATGGCTTTTGTTCTTCTTATACTCCAACTATGAAGACATTAAAAAATAGAAGTTATCTAGTAGCGTGGCTTTGTATGGTTACGCTTTCTGTGCATGCCGCTGAGTTCTCTCAGCCTCGGCCTAGCTCTGATGAGCTGGTGCAGCTGCCTGAGCAGAACTGGCTTACCAATGGTGGTGATCTGTATAACCGTAATTACTCTGCTTTGACTGAAATCAACGTAGATACGGTCAGTGAGCTGCGCCCATTGTGGCGTAGTCATTTGAATGGCTCGGGTCTAGAAGCGAAATACTCTGGAGAGGCGCAGCCGTTGATTCAGGATGGTGTTATGTACATTATTACTGGAGCGGATGATGTCTTTGCACTTAGTGTTGAAACGGGAGACATGCTATGGAGCTCCGAAGCATCGCTTAGTGATGAAATTTCAACAATCTGCTGTGGCTGGACCAGCAGGGGTGTAGGCCTGGGTGAAGACAAAATTTTTATTGGTCAGCTGGATGGAGTGCTAAAGGCGGTAGATAAAGATACGGGTGAATTGATCTGGTCTGTGCAGGCTGAGAATTGGGAGGAAGGCTACACCATAACTAGCGCGCCACTTTACTTTGAAGGGATGGTCATTACAGGATTTGCTGGTGCGGAGTTTGCGGCTAGAGGCCGTGTGAAGGCTTACAGTGCAGATGATGGGAGTCTATTGTGGACGTTTTACACGGTTCCGGGCCCTGGAGAATTCGGGTTTGAATCATGGCCTCAAGACTCTGATGCTTGGAAAACTGGCGGAGGGACAGTTTGGCATACGCCAGCAGTTGATCCTGAGCTTGGGATGATCTATTTTTCAACTGGAAATCCGGGGCCTGACTACAACGGTGCGGTTCGTGGAGGGGACAATTTATTCACGGCATCTATAGTAGCGTTGGATGTTTACACTGGGGAGTATCGATGGCACTTTCAGCAAGTGCATCACGATCTCTGGGATTTTGACGCGCCCAATCCAGTAGTTCTGTTCGATCTTGAATATGATGGTGAACTGAGAAAGGGGCTTGCTCAGGCTGGTAAGACGGGTTGGGTCTACATAGTAGATAGGACCAACGGCGTTCCTTTGGTTGGTATTGAGGAAAGGCCAGTGCCTCAGGAAGAGCGGCAGTTAACTGCGGCAACCCAGCCCTATCCGGTGGGCGATGCGTTTGTGACTCAGACCCTGGACATCCCGCCAGAAGGATTTCAACTAACAAACGATGGGGCGATTTTTACGCCGTTCTGGGAAGATCCAGTGTTGCTGCGTCGCAGCGAGGCCAATTGGCCGCCCAGTGCTGTGGATCCAGAGACCGGAGTGATGTATGTCTGTGCAGGTGAGCGACAGGCTGCCTATTCATCGCGAGCCGATGTTGATCAGGTTGAGAACGGCGAGCGGTACACCGGGGGTAGCATGCGATTTGCTCCGATCAGTACAACCGGTGTCGTTGCAGCGATTGACTTGAGAACCAATAAATTACTTTGGTCGCAGCGCTGGCCAAGCCGTTGCTATAGTGGAATAGTCGCGTCGGCAGGGGGGCTTGTGTTTGTTGGTCGAAACGATGGGCGCTTGACCGCGTTGGATGCAAAAGATGGCGCCAAGCTGTGGGAATTTAAGACAGATGCGGGGGTCAATGCGCCTCCCACAATCTTTGAATATAACGGTAAGCAGTATGTAGCGGTATTGTCAGCGGGCAATTTACTGGCAAGTTCAAAACGTGGAGATAGCGTATGGGTTTTTGGTCTAGACGAAGAAGGCATTGGACCTGTAGTTGAGCTTGAGCAGATTATGCCTCCGTTACCCAATGATGAGGGGCTTGCCCTGTTTCGTCAAAATTGTGTTTTCTGTCATGGCCTTCGTGGGGAGGGAGGGCACAATGGAATGCCGCTTGAGGGGCTTGCAGCTTTTGGTACAGCTCACATCGCGAGTATTATTCGTTCAGGACAGAATAATATGCCCGCTTTTTCAGAAACCTTTAGTGATTCTCAGATTAGCTCTATAGCCGAGCATGTCAGAACACTCAATCCGAGTATAGTAAACCGAAACACTCGTTGATTTTTGTGCTGCAGTTACATGCGGCTGATTCAGCGTTGATCAATTTATTTGAATTATAAGTTGGTCTTCAATTACTAGTCACAATACACTGAGCTTGTAACGATAGAAAAATTTCATACATAAGGGTTACAAATATGGCACATCTTTCAATCAAATCTTGGGTTGCTGTTTTTAGTTTGTCAGCAGTAATTTTCCTCGGTGGTTGTTCGCAGTCGGAGGACTATGAGGTATCAGTTACCAGACTCTTGGATCGTCCGCTAATTGGTCCGGATATCCACCCGAGTATTGGAATTAATATTCAAGGGCCGACCTTAGTCAAGGTGCCCGAATGGACTCCAGGGAAGCTAGGCAACTACTATCTCTATTTTGCAGATCACAAGGGGAGTTATATCCGACTAGCCTATGCTGATGAATTGCTGGGTCCCTGGACAATCCATGTGCCGGGCAGCCTTCAAATAGAGCAGTCCTACTTTCTTACTGAGGCGCCTGTGATTAGCGAGCAACAACTTAATGACATGGTCGAGGCACGACAGACAGACTGGGTTGCTGTTTCTCATGACTGGCACACCGAGTTGACCACTCCGCACATAGCTTCGCCAGATGTACATATTGACGAGGAGAGTAAGCAATTCATTATGTATTACCATGGGTTGGATGGCCCGGGTACGCAATTAAGTCGTGTAGCTACGTCGCCCGACGGGATTAACTTTACAGCTCAACCACAAGATTTGGGTAGAACCTACATGCGAGTGTTCAAGCATGATGGCATAACGTATTCCATGGCGATGCCGGGACAATTTTATAGGTCGGTAGATGGTTTCACCGATTTTGAGACTGGTCCGCGTCTATTTAATCGTGACATGAGACATGCGGCACTAATGAAAAAGGGCGATCTACTCTACATATTCTGGACTCAGGTTGGCGATGCTCCCGAATACATAAAACTAAGCACCATTGATATATCCGGCGACTGGATGAGCTGGGTAGAGTCTGGCTCGACAGAGGTCCTACGGCCGGAGTATAGCTGGGAAGGCGCGGATGCTCCTGTCGAGCCCTCGGTCAGAAGCAGCGCTTATGGGCGGGTCAATCAGCTCAGGGATCCAGCGATATTTTTGGAAGGAGAGAAGACCTATCTTCTCTACACAGTTGGGGGTGAGTCGGGAATTGGGATAGCCGAAGTACAGATGTAATCGGAGGAAGGAGTAGGCTTATTTAAAAGAGCCGCGGTAGCAAGAGGGACACTAATAGTTTAATGCCTTAATGATTAAAAAATCAAAGGGATCAGAGTAATTTGATCTGGAGTGTTACCTGTTTTCCTCAGCGCGCTCCACGCTCGTTGCAAATTGCTGGTGCAATTAGCCGAACTATATCGATGCTCATCCGTCCCTAGGCACCACACATAAAAAAGCCCCGCCGGAGTGAGTGCTGGAATCGAAGATTTATAGCAATCAATAGCCTATGATTATTTATATGATTTACCTGCCATAAAACGATTCCAGATCGATTATTTGCCCCCACCCC
>JAPKAI010000080.1 GCA_028825335.1 Gammaproteobacteria bacterium
TAGCATAGGACCTATAGAACTAAGTCCTTATGACTGAATCAACTCCAAATTGATTAAATCCTAGAGTTTGACCCTTTGAAAGCCCTCATACCGAGGGCTTTTTTGCGGAACGGACTAGGGGCTCTACCGTGTGCTCTCTGAGGATACCGCACTAACGCGATTTGAGTTAAGCTCGATGAAGTCTGCGAGTATGCGACCGCTTTCTAGAAGCAGGGGATCGCCTTCTTCTTCAGCCTCATCCGTTGTCTCATCAAGAAGGGGAGTGTCGCTATTAGCAACTAACTCATCTTCCTCTTCTGCATTTATATCTTCGACCCATTCGTTGAGAGATAGACCTTTGAGGAGGCGGCGTATATTTTCCGCATCGAATTCTGTACGTCGATTTTTCTCGCGCGTTGCTTTGACATCCTCTTCGTTAAGAGAAAGCTGCTCTCTTTGTCTCATTACGCGAGCACGCTCTATCTGACCGCGAAGATAAATGAAGTCCGGAGAAGCATCGGCGCGCTCGTCATAACGTTGTTGTAGTTCTGGCACTAGAGCTTGGATAGCGTGATAAGGAGTGTATTCAACTGCACGGACTGTATCCCAAGGTAGGGCGCCGTCAAGGCTGCTTTCGCCGATGTCTTCGTACGCATCGTAGAAGTCAGGAAAGGAAATGTCTGGAATCACTCCGCGGTGCTGTGTGCTCTCTCCGGAGATCCTGTAGAACTTTGAACGTGTCAGTTTTACCTGACCATAGTCCATAGGAATGATTTCTTGCACGGTGCCTTTGCCGAATGTTTGGCCACCTAACACAATGCCGCGCTGGTAATCCTGAATCGCGCCGGCAAAGATTTCCGATGCCGAAGCGCTTGTCCTGTTCACCAATACGGCGAGTGGTCCCATGTACGTAACCTCAGGATCATTGTCGCCGAACGATCGTGTGAAGCCGTTGCGCAAACCTGAATAACGAATTTGTACAGTAGCGCCGGTTTTAATAAACAAGCCAACCAGTTGATTCGCCTCGCTCAAACTACCGCCACCATTGTTACGTAAATCCACTATAACCGCATCTACGTCTTCTTCTTTTAGCTCATCGAGAAGAGCGCGCACATCGCGTGTTGAGCTCTTGTAGTCTTGATCACCGCGTGAGGCAGCCTCGAAGTCGAAGTAAAAAGTAGGTAGGTCTATGATGCCTATCTTATACATCTCGCCGTTGTAGCTAAGCTCTATGACTTCCTTTTTCGCTGATTGATCTTCCAGCTTTACGGTGTCGCGAGTGATACTTACTACTGTTGCGCTAGACTCGCCAACTGCATCTACAGGAATGACATTTAGGCGAACTACGGTGCCTTTTTCTCCGCGAATCTGTGCTACGACATCATCAAGGCGCATGCCGACAACATCCTGCAGTTCGCCGTCCACTCCTTGACCTATTGATACGATTCGATCGCCAGCCTTTAATTCATTGCCGCGCTCGGCTGGTCCGCCTTTAATAAGCTCGGCAACCTTTGTGTACTCTTCTTCGGTAGTTAGTTGAGCACCAATTCCTTGTAAGGAAAGTGAGAGGCCCATATTGAAGTTTTCAGAATCGCGTGGCGAAAAGTAAGATGTATGTGGATCAACCGCTGTCGCTACAGTGGACATATAAGTCTGAAAAACATCTTTGTCGTTTGTTTTAGAGATTTGGCTCAGCTGATTGCGATAGCGTTTGCCTAACTTTTCTTTGATCTCTTCCTCATCATCGCCCGTTAGTCTAAGGCTCAGGACGCTGTTCTTGATTCTGAGTCTCCACAGCTCATCCAATTCTGAAGGCGATGCAGCATAGGGCGCATCTTCACGATCAATTTCTATAGCTTCATCGATGGTGAAGTCCATCTCGCTGACATGATTCTCAACACGGTCTACGGCATAAATCATGCGCTCGAGTATGCGCCTGTAATACAGGTTGTATATCTCGAAGGCTGGTTCGACGCTGCCATCTTCGAGGCTGTTATCTAAGGTGTAGCGATACGCGCTTAACGCGTCGATATCCTCTTTGAGGAAATACAGCTTGGAGCCGTCAAGGGCGTCTATATAGCTATCAAATACGGTGGAGGAGAAATTGTCGTTTATATCGACCGAGGAATAGTGTTTGGTTTCCAGCTCGTTTAACAGTTTAACTGCGGTATCACCGTGGACCGGCTTGCTTTCAAGTGGGGTGTAGAGTGCATCGATATCGAGGACCGTGTTCAGCTGGTCAGGGTCATCCTGGGCGATCAGCGTCGAGCTCAGTAGAATCGAGCATGCTGCGACTGCCGCTTTTTGCATGAATCGATTTCGTTCGAATTTCGGTGAGTTGTTATTCATATGTCTCCACTTAAGTTTCACAATCTAAATTTTCATAATGTAAAGATGGTCGCGATATGCGTTAACGCAATTGGCGAACGGGCTTTGAGCCCATTTGTAAAACTAGAGACTAAGCGAAATTGGCGCGTCTGAGAAGGCTTTTGACGCTTAATCTGGGTCTAGAAAACGTCCAGATTTGGCGCACAGCAATTCTATGCTCGATTCACGCCTATTTTATGAGCTTCTGTCGTGCGGAAGCGTGTCGTTCGGCTCGCTCTACATCGATGTAGCGATCCGTAATAGCACTGGAACCATGCCCAGCGTCGTCTCTAACATGCTCTCTGGGTCGGTGTTTCACATCTTCAGATATTCCAGTGTGCCGCAGCCAGTGAACCGTAGCAGCGCTCAAACGTTCTGCGTCCTCACTAAAACCATTGGCCCGCATCTTCTGTGCAGCCGCGTCGAAGCATTTCTGCACAATGCCTCGGATCTGGCGCGTGCTGCCTATTCCACCTTTACCGCGTGTCTTGTGAACTAGGGGAGCAGACTCCCCAGGAATTGGTAGGCTAAGCAATCCTCTTGAGAGCCTATAGCGCTTGAGTGCCTCGAGCATCGCATCACTTACCGATATCTCTCGCTCTTTATTGCCTTTGCCTACCGTTAGAAACCACCAATTTCCCTCCTGATCGGCTTGGAAATGGCCCATTTGGGGCTGCCAACGACTGGTATCTACTAGTTCTGAAATTCTGAGGTACATGGCGAAGAGGGCGTTCATTACGAACAATGTTCGTTCGTGGACTTGCGGTTGTTCTGCAGCCATCGCCTCGGCTGTATCGATCACAAAGTCCCACTGCAGGGGCGACAAACGCCGGATTTTGCTCTGAATCTGCTGCTTACGCAGGAATTTACTCTTCTGGCGAATTTGGGCAACCGGGTTCGCCGAGAGATAACTCTCTTGAATTAAGAAGTTGAAAAAGCTACTTAACACACTGAATAGAGATTGGAGTGCCGACTGCGAGATCGCAAACTCACCACTCGCATGGACGTAGGGCCGCCAATCATGGTTTGGAACTCGCTCGCCTTGGCGTAGCAGGAACCGAGCCACATTCTTCTGTCCAACCCAGTTGGAAGGTGGTTGCTTCGAAAACTCTACATAAGTCTCGATGTCCTCCCTTACTATTTGTTTTAGTGGCTTTTTTGCTATAACCAGACACCAGTGCAAGAAGTGCTCTATCTCGCGTCTATAGGTACTAAAAGTGTCGGGGCTACCTCGATAGCTATAGATAAACTCGGCGGCGCACTGGTAATCATCAATCACCTCGCCAGGCGCATCAACAGCTAGGGGCTCCAGTGATTTGAGCGGTTGCTTAAAAGGGTTTCGCATTTCTTCAAGCGTATCGAAGAAAGCTAAGGGCGCGGCTATGTTGGACATTAAGTATTTGCTTTAGTGATTTGTTTAAAAAGAAGTTTAACTAATAATTGTGGTATTAACACCTGCAAAGTCTGAGACAATAAGCAGCCCTTTTGCAGAATGCTTCAAGTTCCATCCATTTAGTCGGTGAATTGCCGAGTTACTTGATACTAGAAGCAGGGCGCATTGGCATTAGGGCGCTACGGTTGTACAATATCGTTATATACATACCTACATAACGGTAGTGATATTTTGCATAGATTAGTTAAAAAATTCACAAATAGCTGTTTCTTGGCGATTTGTCTGAGCTGCGGTGCTTCGGCTTTCGCCGAGACCCTTAATGTTGCGGTAGCGTCTAATTTCGTTGCAGCCATGCAGCGCATACAGCAGGCGTTTGAAGACAATTCCGAGCATGATATTCGGCTCATTCGCGGCTCTAGCGGTAAGCACTATGCACAAATTAGCAATGGGGCGCCGTTTGATATCTTTCTATCAGCTGACCAGCAAAGGCCCAGGCGACTAGTCGACGAGGGCATAGCTGAAGAATCGGATCTAGCCACTTACGCTCAGGGCCAGTTGGCATTGTGGAGTAGACGAAATGACCTTCATCTTGGGAGAGAATATCTATTAAATACAGATAACTATGACGTTATTGCAATAGCAAATCCACGCCTGGCACCTTATGGGCAGGCAGCGACAGAGGTATTTCGCCATCTAGGCTTGGAGCCCGTAGTTAGCCACAGGCTAGTAATGGGAGAGAACATTGCCCAAGCTTTCCAGTTTGTGTTCAGTGGTAATGCTGACCTCGGCTTGGTTGCCTACTCACAGGCAATGTCTACTAATCTGCGCGGCAAGGGCTCTGTATGGCTGGTGCCTAGCGAACTGCATCAGCCCATCAAGCAAGATATGGTTATTCTGAGAGATTCAACGGCAGCTGAAGAATTTGCCGCCTTTATGGAAAGCGATACAGTGCGCGACATCCTCCTAACTAGCGGCTACTTGTTGCCGGAGGGTGCGCCCTAGTGCTATCGCAACCCGACATCGCTGCACTTATCATCACTCTCAAGCTCGCCGGCACGACGACCCTCATTCTGCTTTTACTCGGCACACCATTAGCCTGGTGGCTTGCTACGACTCGTTCTAGAGCACGAAGCTCCATTGAGGCAGTTATTGCCTTGCCTCTGGTGTTACCACCAACGGTTCTGGGATTCTACCTCCTGCTGGCTTTCTCACCCGACGGTCCTATAGGAGTCACCACAGCCGCATTAGGTTTGCCCTCGATGGCATTTTCATTTTGGGGGCTAGTCTTAGGCTCGGCCATCTATTCCTTACCCTTTGTAGTCCAGCCGCTACAGAACAGCTTCGCTGGCTTAGGAAGGATGCCGCTAGAGGTAGCAGCAACACTGGGCGCTGGACCGCTAGACAGGTTCATTAGCGTAGTCCTGCCTTTATCTAAGATGGGTTATTTAACTGCAGCTGTTCTCGGCTTCGCGCACACCCTTGGGGAGTTCGGCGTGGTGCTTATGATTGGCGGCAATATTCCCGGTGAGACTCAGGTGCTCTCTATTGCTATCTACGACCACGTCGAAGCGCTGGAATATAGCCAAGCTCACTGGCTAGCAGCGGGATTACTTTTATGTTCTTTTCTAGTCCTTTTAATGGTTTACAGTGCTAATCGCAGATTTCATCTGATGAAGACAATATGATAGAAGCGGATCTACAGCTCAGCAAATCTGACTTCAAATTAGATGCGAATTTCAGCGTACCTGGTCGTGGCGTAACAGCGGTATTTGGCCCCTCCGGCTGCGGCAAGACGACATTGCTTCGAGTGATAGCAGGCTTAGAACCAGAAGCCACCGGATCGCTGTCTGTGAATAGTGAGCAATGGCTGGATGCAAGCGCACGCAGACCTGTCGAACAAAGACGTGTGGGCGTGGTATTTCAAAATTCCAGCCTGTTTCCACACCTTACAGTGCAGGAAAATCTCCTTTACGGAAGGCAGCGCTTAAGGAAAGTAACAAAACCTATCGAAATAAATCAACTAATAGCTTCTTTAGAAATAGAGAAACTACTCCTGCGCTACCCAGGAGCCCTGTCTGGCGGCGAAAAACAGCGTGTCGCTCTGGGTCGTGCGCTGCTAGCCGAACCGAAGTTACTGCTGATGGACGAGCCGTTGTCGGCGCTAGATCGCAGCAGCAGAGAGAAATTGATGTTGCTTCTAGAGAAGTTTCTTCAAGAGATTGATATCCCAGTATTTTATGTAACCCATTCTAGCGAAGAAGTAGCACGATTAGCCGACAATCTGGTACTTCTGGCCAATGGAGCGGTGACCGATCACGGTTTTATTCAGGATGTATTAGGCGCAGTCGATGGCGAGCTAAGCCGCAGTGATACTGCTTTTAGCGTGATCGAGGGGAAGATAGCTACTAAGCAGTTGCCAGGCCTGATCTCTGTGGATTGCGGTGCAGGCATCGTACTGCAGCTGCCGGACTCCACCGCAATATCAGGTATTCGTTATCACTCGGGAAGTGGGGTTCGGCTGCGCATACGCGCTCGAGATGTCAGTCTTTGTCTCGAGCAGCCGCAGCGCAGCAGTATCCTGAATATCCTCCCTGCTGTTATTGCTCAGCTTTCTGCTGAGCCTTACAACGGCAGCCGGGTAGTTAAGCTGGATATGGCGGGCAAGCAACTTCTTTCCAAAATCTCTGAATATTCGGTGCAACAATTGGGATTGCAGGAAGGTCAGCCTGTGTTTGCTCAGATTAAGTCAGCGGCACTTATATAGTTATAATAAACAGAGATTCAAGAAAATCTATTCAGCCTGTATCTAAGTAAGATACTGCTGCTGATACGAGTAATTACTAGCTAGGCCGCCATCAGAATGACGCTAGAGGCCTTAAACAGCGCACAAAGCACCATCCCTTCAGCGAGGGCCAATTGATCAGCGCTTTTGTTTGTAATCATGGCGCTCAAGGTCTTCTCGCCCGCCAGCTCGATAGTCACATCGGCGTTCACGGCCCCGCGGTCTAGATTAACCAAGACTCCTGTAAGGACATTACGAGCGCTGACCTTAAGATCGTCACCTACCGCTAAGGTCACGGATGATGCCTTTATCATAGCGACGACCGACACTCCTTTATCAAGCTTCATCTCGCGACGGCTTTGCTCCGTGACCATGGCCACGATTCGCTGCTGGTCGGATATCTGAACTTGTATCTCACAGTTGACGGCGCCGGTTTCTACCTGAGCAATAGTGCCCAGAAATTGATTGCGGGCACTGGTTTGTAATAGGGCGCTTTTCATGAATTTTGACAGATCGTCCAAGGAGCTTAATTGTTGATTCAGGTTCTCTAAGAATTGGTTATGTTGTTCCTGTAACTGCTTAAATCCATTTAGCATTTTCTCACCATAATGCGTGAGAGTGGAGCCCCCACCTTTACTACCGCCGGCACTTCGCTCAATGAGAGGCTTCTCGGATAGGTTGTTGATGCGCTCCAGTCTATCCCAGGCCGTTTTGTAGCTCACACCAGCTATCTTCGCTGCAGCCGTAATAGAGCCGGTATCGGCTATTGCCTGTAGTAGATCGATTTGATCAAGCATTAGAGGCTTTGATGTCGCTCCGGTTAGCCAAATCTGACCTTTAAGGTTTGCCAAAAAGTAGTCCTCGTCATCAATCTTGGCGTACATTATGCCTGATAATCCCGTCGAGCCAAGCCTAGACTGGGTAGCCTTCGTAGTTCACATTCGCTTTTCAGAGAGCTCGCGATAGGGCAGATTTATTTGGAATGGTGATTGGGGAGCAGTTTAATTAATATTTACTGCCAGAATAATGCATCTTCTTATTCCCATACCTCTCGCACCGCTTATTTTAAAGCTGAGCATTCATATCGACTTCGCGAAACTGGTCAGAATAGTCGTATAGCCGTGAGATTTATATTTCTTACGTGGTCAAACGGCATCAAAATATTCTATGACTCTAAAGTTAAGATTAATTAGAATTAAAATTCACAAATAGATAAGACAATAAGACATGGCTCAAGATAAAGAAGCAATAGAATTAATGGGAGCACCAGGCTCACCCTATACCCGTAAAATGTTAGGAATATTGAGATATCGCAGAATCCCTTACCGCTTGTTGCCATTTACCAGAAATAACTCGGCAGCCTACTTGGATCGTTATGGGGAGCGCCCCTCGCCTAAAGTACGTTTGCTACCGATTTTTTATTTGAAAGATGAGCAGGGCGCCAAACAAGCTGTGTGCGATTCGACGCCGTTGATTCGAGAGCTCGAAAGCCGGTTCGAAGGGCGGTCCGTGGTCCCTGATAATCCACTGCTCGCTTTTATCGACTACTTAATCGAAGACTATGCTGATGAATGGCTTACCAAAGCGATGTTTCACTATCGTTGGAGTTACCCGGCAGACATAAGCAAGGCAGGGCAAATGCTACCTCGGTGGCACAATAATACAGCGCCAGAGGCCGAGATTAACGAAGCATCCAAGACTATTACCGAGCTACAAATATCCAGATTAAGCTATGTAGGCTCAAATGAAGCTACGGGGCCTGTCATAGAAGAATCTTTCACCAAATTCTTAGAATTGCTGGATAACCATCTTGAATCAAACGCATTTATTCTTGGTAGCAGGCCTTCAGCATCCGATTTCTCCATCTATGGCCAGCTAACTTGTTTGGCATTATTTGATCCTACGCCACAAGCCCTGATCACCAATCAAGCACCACGGATCTACGCGTGGACCGAGTCTTTAGAAGACCTGTCCGGTTACGAGCTGTTGCCTGGTGACTGGCCACAACATTCAAGTATACCAAATACGTTGCTGGCACTGCTGGGTCATATTGTTGAGATCTATCTGCCTTACTTAATCGCCAATGCTGAAGCTGTGGAAGCAGGAGCAGAGTCTATGACAACCGTTATTAGTGGCAGGAGCTGGACTCAAAATCCCTTTCCTTATCAAGCCAAGTGTCTTTCTTGGATAAGACGCTGCTACGGCGATTTGCCTGAACAGGACCAGCTAGCTTTAGATAGATCGATCGAGGGGACCGATATTTCTCAGTATTTATCTTAAATAAAGCCTCGGAAGAGTAGCGAGCCAATTAGCATAGTGATCTTGGTTACGCCTTGCCATTCTACTATTTCCGGTAATCTTTATTACCGGAAATAGGAGAATGGCACACATGCAGGAAGATGCCGCCCTAGACCACTGAGTATGAATCGCAGCGCACTCATCAGAGCTGGACATCGGCGCGCTTAGTACGCATCGTAACCAACTCTTCAGCTAGTGTTGGATGTATACCAATGGTTCGGTCAAAGTCAGCCTTGGTCGCCCCGCAGTTAATGGCTACAGATAAACCTTGAACGATCTCACCAGCATCTGCAGCAACCATGTGTAAGCCCACAACGCGGTCTGATTGGCGGTCTACAATCATTTTGATCATAGATTTCTCATCTCTACCACTTAACGTATGTTTCAGTGGTCTAAACACGCTCTCATAAATATCTACCTCCAATCCGGCGTCTAGAGCCTCATGTTCAGACAAGCCAACTGTACCGATGTTTGGATGGCAAAATACCGCAGTAGCAATGTTCTGGTAGTCCATAGCCTTTTCATCATTGCAAAATAGCGACCTAGCGACGATCTGACCTTCGGCTAGGGCTACCGGTGTAAGTGCGATTCGGTCGATGACGTCGCCAACCGCATATATGCTGGACTGGGCTGTTTGAAAATGCTCATTAACCTTGATGGCGCCATTGTCTGCTAATTGCACATCAACAGTTTCTAAGCCTAGGTCGTCTGTAAGTGGAAGTCTGCCAGTTGCGGCGAGTACCATTTCGCAGGTTAGTTTAGACCCAGATTTAAAAGACACTTCCAACTTATTGCCCAGTTTAACTATTTCCTGTACGTCTTCTTCGAGATACAGATCTACTTGAGTGCCGATCTCTGTGGTGATGAACTTTCGTATGTCCTCATCAAAGCCCCGTAATAGCTGCTCTCCACGATAGATCAGGCTGGTCTTGCAGCCAAGCCGACTGAAGATGCTGGCGAATTCCACGGCAATATAGCCGCCACCTATTACTGCGATCTCTGCTGGCAGCTGATCCATAGCGAATACATCATTGGAGCTTACGGTTAATTCGCTACCGGGAAACTCAGGAATCCAGGGCCAGCCACCAACGGCTACCAATATGTGCTTGGCGCTTATTGTCTTGCCATTGACCTGAATTGTATTGGGGCCAGATATCCTGGCGCGAGCCTCGAAGATCTCTACCTGGTTTGAATCAAGCATCGATTTATATATACCATTTAATCTACTGATTTCACTGTCTTTATTAGCCTTGAGAACGCCCCAATCAAAACGTAGGTTATCGAACTCCCAGCCGAATCCCTTGCTGTCTTCGAAATCGTCGAAATAGTGCGCAGCATAGCTAAACAACTTTTTCGGCACACAACCTACGTTTACGCAGGTGCCGCCGAAATATCGCTCCTCAGCGACAGCTACCCTCGCTCCTAAACTCGCCGCTATACGACATGCTCGAACGCCTCCAGAGCCGGCTCCAATAACAAACAAATCGTAATCAAATGCTTCCAAGTTCCTGTATCCTTTTATAGCTCGAGTCCAGCAGCGGGCTTTAACATGCAAACCCAAAGCGGCATTATGCCTTAGCTACACCTACGAGAATATAAGACCCAGCATGCAAGCTAATTTATTCGACGACTATGAACCCTCAGGCGAAGCAATTAGGCATTCGATCGGCAACGCACAATTGCTTGAGTATCCACAGATAGTTGATCAGGCTCAGGCTACCCAAATGTTTGAGAGGCTCATAGCCGATATTCCATGGCAGCAAGAGCATCTCAGGATTGCCGGTAAACTCCGTGCCATACCACGACTGCAATGCTGGATGGGTGATTCGGCGAGTGAGTATGGCTACTCGGGTGTTCGGCTCGCCCCCTGCCCCTGGCATGAAACAGTTAAAACAATTCACGATCGCGTCGCCGATCTAAGCGGCAGGACTTTTAATTCAGTATTGATCAACTACTATCGAAATGGACAAGACAGCGTTGCCTGGCATGCCGACGACGAAACCGAGTTAGGTGACACTCCAGTGATCGCATCAGTAAGCTTAGGGGCAGAAAGAATCTTCGAGTTAAAGCAGAAGCATCAGACACCGGCGAAGAAAATTAAACTACTACTGCGACACGGGAGCCTACTTATTATGGGAGGCACAATGCAGCAACATTGGTTGCATCAGCTACCGAAGGAAAAGGGATTACTTGAGGCACGCATAAATTTGACCTTCAGAAATATTGTCGGCGAATAAAACTAGGCGACGGTTCTTTTCAGGACTTGTAAGGCAAGATTTATGAGTAATAGAGATAGTTTTGATATCTGTGTGATTGGCGCCGGCGTGATTGGTTTAGCCATCGCTTATGAGCTTGCTAAGAAATACAAGAACCAAGATGTAAGTATCGTGATCCTAGAACGGGAGTCGAGTTTTGGCCAACACGTAAGCAGCCGCAATAGCGAGGTGATTCATGCCGGCATCTACTATCCAGCAGGCAGCCTAAAAGCAGATCTTTGCGTTACGGGTAAGGAGATGCTCTATAGTCACTGCGAACAGTTCGGCATTGCGCATCGAAAAATCGGCAAGCTTATAGTTGCAAAGAACACAGAGGCCGATGCGCTATCCCAGCTTAAGAAAAACGCAATCGCTAACGGCGTGTTAGACATGCAACTTTTAAATAGAATCGAGCTCCAAAGCCTAGAACCCCATATCGAAGCTGATGCCGCTCTACATTCCCCATCCACTGGAATCATAGATAGCCACAGCTATATGCAAAGCCTGCTGCATCTAGCGGAAAATCTTGGCGTACAGTTTTCTCCCTATTCCCGCGTCGAGAAAATTGACACTGAGGGGAACGCCTTCGCCGTGAATTGCCAGCTCGATGAGAATAGGAGCCCTGAGCAATATAGGTTTAATTGCCAACAGCTAATCAATGCAGCAGGGCTAGAGGCGCAATCTATTGCGCAGTCTGTATCTGGCATCACTAAGAATACTATCCCCAAGCTTCACTATTGCAAGGGGGATTACTTCGACTACCGGGGACGGAATCCTTTTTCTCATTTAATCTATCCTATGCCCGAGGCGAATACGGCTGGCCTAGGAATTCACGCGACAATGGATCTGTCGTCGCAACTTAAATTTGGTCCAGATACAGAATACGTCGAGCACATCGATTTCGAGATTGACGGCAACAAGGCGAAAGCTTTTGCGAAAAATATCTCTTCCTATTTTCCAGCGATTGAGGCTAGCGACCTAAAGCCGGCATACTCAGGAATCAGACCGAAACTGTCAGGCCTAGACGAGGCGGCGGCCGACTTCGAAATTCAAGGAGAAAGCATACATGGCTTCCCCGGCCTGACTCAACTTTTCGGCATGGAATCGCCGGGACTCACCGCGAGCCTGGCTATTGCGAGACACATTGC